>NZ_FNWP01000018.1:0-145988 GCF_900108435.1 Methylobacterium sp. 275MFSha3.1
CGACCATGTCGACCTTGTTGAGGAACACCACCAGCGCCGGGACGCCGACCTGGCGGGCCAGCAGGATGTGCTCGCGGGTCTGCGGCATCGGGCCGTCGGCCGCCGACACCACCAGGATCGCGCCGTCCATCTGCGCCGCGCCCGTGATCATGTTCTTCACGTAGTCGGCGTGGCCGGGGCAGTCCACGTGCGCGTAGTGACGGTTCTGCGTCTCGTACTCCACGTGCGCCGTCGAGATCGTGATCCCGCGCGCCTTCTCCTCAGGCGCCTTGTCGATCTGGTCGTAGGCCGTGAACGTCGCCCCGCCCGTCTCGGCCAGGACCTTCGTGATCGCCGCCGTCAGAGACGTCTTGCCGTGATCGACGTGGCCGATCGTGCCAATGTTGCAGTGCGGCTTGGTGCGGGAGAACTTTTCCTTGCCCATGATTCCCATTCCTGCGGCGGGGACCACGCAAGGGCCCCGAATCCTGGTCCGCCGCCCCGAAGTTCCGACAGGGGCGAAAAACGCGGTCCGCTTAGAGGGTCGGCCGCCAGGGATCAAGCTCCGCGACGCGCGGGGGCCCGCCGACCGACCGCGCTGTCAAGCTGCGGATGCGAGTCTTGAACGGAGAAAGATCAATCACAGGCAGTATCCGCGCCGCTTTCGCGCCACAGTGTGGCTTCGCGGGCATAGCGGGATCCGTGCGGCCGAGCTTAAGTGGCGACAACAACGCGTCACCTCGGACCCCCGCCATGATGAAGAAGCTCCTCCTCGCCACCGCCGCGACGGCCCTGGTCACGACGGCCGCCTCCGCCGCCGACCTGCCGCGTCGCGCCGCCCCGCCGCCGGTCTTCACGCCGGTGCCGGTCTTCACCTGGACGGGCTTCTACGCCGGTCTCGAGTCCGCCTACACCTTCACCGACCGCGAGCGCATCACGACCGTCGGCGTCCAGCCCGGCAACGCCACCAACGTCGCCCTCGGCCGCCGCCCGTTCGCGACTTCGACCTCGCAGGACGGCTTCGCCAACATCGGCGGCACCGCCGGCTACAACTACCAGTTCACGCCGGGCGCCGGCATCGTCGTCGGTATCGCCAACAGCATCGACTGGACGGACATCACCAAGAACCGGGTCGTGCTCGGCACCGGCAACGTCGCCGGCGGCCCGCCGAACATCAGCCAGTTCCGCCAGAGCCTCGACTGGCTCGGCACCCTCACCGGCCGCGTCGGCTACGCCTTCGACCGCGTCCTGGTCTACGGGATGGGCGGCCTCGCCTACGGCAACGTGTTCCACGACGCCAACTTCTACACTCCGGGTGGCCGCCTCCAGTTCGCCGGCCGCTACGACGACTTCAAGACCGGCTTCGCCTACGGCGGCGGCATCGAGTTCGCCCTGCCGACCGACAGCTTCCTGAACACCTTCGCGCTCGGCCGCTACATCGGCATCAAGTACGACGCCATCACGGTGAAGGCCGAGTATCTGCACTACGACCTCGGCAGCCAGAACGTTCTCGTCGGCGCGGTCCCGGGCGTGGGCAACGGCGCGTACATCTCGCGCTTCCGCACCGAGGGCAGCATCGTCCGCGCCGGCTTCAACTACAAGTTCGGCGGCATCTGAGTCGGACGACGCCGGGGTTTCCCCGGCGGATCCCAGCGAGGGCGGGTGCCGGCATCGGCGCCCGCCCTTTTTTCGTGGCGCACGCGCGCCGCGCGGCCGGCGCGCGAGACCCGGATCGCGCCCCACGATCTGCGACCGGGATCGCGGCCCGAGCCGCCGAGAGCCGTGTCAGAAGGCGCGCAGGTGCGCCACCAGCCGTCCGGCCGCAGCCTCCGCGGAGCCGGTATTGAGGATCGTCAGGTCCGCGGTGACGCCGCCCTCCCGAGCGAGACGCGCGGCCAGGTCGCCGTCCTGCGCCCGGCCGCGGGCGGCGATGCGCCGCGCCAGGATCTCGGCCGGCGCCGTGATCTCGACGACGCTCACCCGCGGGCAGGCCGCCCGCGCCCGCGCGACGACGCGGCGCGAGACGTTGCAGACCACCACGTGCCCGTCGGCGACGCGCCGGCCGACCGTCTCCGGGAGCGCGTAGCCGAGGCCGTGGGCGCGCCAGCTCAGGGTGAAGCGCCCGGCCGCGCAGCCCTCGGCGAAGGCGGCCTCGTCGATCTCGTCGTTGTCCTCGTCGGCCGAGGGCGGGCGGGTGACGAGGCGGCGCGGGAAGACGTAGCGCGGGTCGTCGGCGAGCGCCGCCCGGGCGAGCCGGATCAACGTGTCCTTGCCGGCCCCGCTCGGGCCGACCACGAGGACGAGGCAGCCCGCCATCAGGCGACCCGCCGGCCGGCGCGCCAGACCTGGCGGACCACCGGCACGCCCTCGGCCCGCTGCACGCGCACGAGGTCGGCCCGCAGCCCGGGCGCCAGGGCGCCGCGATCGGTCAGGCCGGTGGCGCGGGCGGGGTTCGACGTGACGGTGGCGAGCGCCGCGGGCAGCGTGATCCCGGGCGCCTGCTCGGGCAGCAGGAAGGCCGCCATCAGCAGGCTCGCCGGCACGTAGTCCGACGACAGGATGTCGAGGTGCCCGGCCTCGGCCAGCGCCAGGGCCGCGACGTTGCCGGAATGCGAGCCGCCGCGAATCAGGTTCGGCGCGCCCATCATCACGGTGATGCCCTGCCGGTGCGCGGCTTCGGACGCCTCCAGGGTGGTGGGGAACTCGGCTAGCCGCACGCCCTCGCCGACCGCGAGGTCGACGTCGGCCAGGGTGGTGTCGTCGTGGCTCGCCAGCGGGATGCCCATCTCGCGGGCGAACTGGACGAGGGCCGGCCGGTTCTTCGCGTTGAGCGCGCGCCCGTCGCGGACCTTGCGCTCGGTGTTGGCGCGGATCTCGTCCATCGGCCGTCCGCCGCGGGTGGCGTAGGTGTAGTACTTCTCCATGTCGCGGAACTGCCGCTGGCCGGGCGTGTGGTCCATCAGCGAGATCAGCCCCACCGGGTAGCGGGCCGTGAAGGTCGCCACCGTGTCGAGCACGTCCAGGGAGGGCAATTCGCAGCGCAGGTGCGTGAAGTGCTCGGCCCGGAACAGGTCGGCGGCGCGCGCGGTGGCGATGGCGCCGGCGAGCTGCTCCAGTTCGGAGCCGAGGCCGCTGCCGTCCGGATCGCTGCCGGCACGGAGCGAATCGAACACCGTGGTGATTCCCGAGGCGGTGATCTGCGCGTCGTAGGCCAGGACGGCGCCGAGGGGATGCCAGCGCACCTTCGGGCGCGGCGCGAAATGGCTCTCCAGGTGGTCGGTGTGCAGCTCGATCAGGCCGGGGATCAGGTGATCGCCGCCGAGATCGAGGCCGCGCGCGGGCGGGCGCCCCTCGCCGATCTCGGCGATCGCCCCGTCCGACACCGCGAGCCAGCCGCGCTGCACCCGGTCCGGCAGGACCAGGGTCGCGTTCTCGAGGATGAAGTCGTCCATCGTGAGGATCCTCAGGCTGCCCGGGCGCGCGGCGCGAAGCGGGTGACATCGACCACCCGGGTCGCCACAGCGTCGCGCATCTCGCTGTCGTGGAAGATGCCGAGCACGCCGGCCCCGGCCCTGAGCTTCTCGCGGACGAGCTCGGCCACCACGGCGCGGTTCTCCGCGTCCAGGGAGGCGGTGGGCTCGTCGAGGAGCAGGAGCGGCCGGTCGGCGATCAGGCCCCGGGCGATGTTCACCCGCTGCTGCTCGCCGCCCGAGAAGGTCGCGGGCGGCAGGCCCCAGAGCCGCTCCGGCAAGTTGAGCCGGGCCAGCAGGGTCTCGGCCCGCGCGCGTGCCGCCGCTTCGGACAATCCGCCCTCGCGGCCGGCGGCCTCGACGACGTCGAGGGCCGGGACCCGCGGGATCACCCGGAGGAATTGCGACACGTAGGCGATCACCCGCGCCCGCAGCGCCAGGACCGCCCGCGGATCGGCCCGGACGACGTCCACGACCGTCGCGCCGTCGCGGACCAGGATCGCGCCGCCGTCGCAGCGGTAGTTGCCGTAGGCCATCTTCAGCAGCGAGGATTTTCCCGCGCCGGACGGGCCGCCGAGCACCACGCACTCGCCGGGCTCCACGGACAGGCTGACATCGCCCACCACCGGCAGCACGACGCCGCCGCGCAGGTGCAGGGTGAAGCTCTTGGCGACGGTCTCGAAGGTCAGGAGCGCGGTCATGCGGCGAGCACCGAGGCGACGAGGAGCTGGGTGTAGGCGTGCTCGGGATCGTCGAGCACCCGGTCGGTGAGGCCGGTCTCGATCACCCGGCCGGCGCGCATGACCATGATCCGGTGCGAGAGGAGCCGCGCCACCGCGAGGTCGTGGGTGACGATGATCACCGCGAGCCCCAGCTCGGCCGAGAGCCGGCGGATCAGGTCGAGGAGCCGGGCCTGGACCGAGACGTCGAGGCCGGAGGTCGGCTCGTCCATCAGCACCAGGCGGGGGCCGGTGACGAGGTTCCGGGCGATCTGCAGGCGCTGGCGCATGCCGCCGGAGAAGCGCGTCGGCGGGTCGTCGATCCGGTCGGCGGCGATCTCGACGCGGCCGAGCCAGTCGAGGGCCTGGGCGCGGATCCGCCCGTAATGGCGGTCGCCGAGCCCCATCAGCCGCTCGCCGACATTGCCGCCGGCCGAGACCGCCATGCGCAGGCCCTGGGCCGCGTCCTGGCGGACGAAGCCCCACTCGGTGCGCATCAGCGCCCGGCGCCCAGCCTCGCTCAGGGTGCCGAGGTCGCGCAGCGCGCCGTCGCGCGTCCGGTAGGCGACCGTCCCGGAATCGGGCGCCAGCTCGGTGGCGATGAGGGAGAGCAGCGTCGACTTGCCCGAGCCGGATTCGCCCACGATCGCCAGCACCTCGCCGGGGACGAGGTCGAACGACACGTCGGCGCAGGCGAGCCGGGCGCCGTAGCGCTTGGTCAGGCCGCGGACCTGAAGCAGGGTTTCGCTCATCGGGTCGCCTCCGCGGCGTCGGGCAGGAAGGGGGGATCGAGGCGGAAGCTGTAGCCGTAGCGCTCGAAGCCGAGGCTCTCGTAGAAGGCGTGGGCCGGCTTGGCGTCGACGTTCGACGACAGGGCGAGCTTGTAGCAGCCCCGCGCCTCGGCGAGCCGGGCCGCCTCGTGCATCATCGCCCGGCCGAGACCGCCGCCGCGGTGCCGGGACGCGACCACGACACTCTCGACGAGCGCCGAGGGCGTGCCCCAGTGGGCGATGTTGTCGAGGATGACGAGACAGAAGGTGCCGACGACCGCGCCGTCGCGTTCGGCCACGTAGAGCCCGTAATCGGGATAGGCCGCGAGCCGGTCGAGCAGCGCCCCGGCGTGTGCCAGGGTCGCCACCCGCCCGCCATTCAGCTCGGCGTAGAGGTCGAGGATCGCGGGCAGGTCAGGTTTCCCGGCCCGGCGGACCGTGAGGTCGGTCATAGCGCGTTTCATGCCGCGTCCCCCGTGCCGACATGGCCGTCCGCGCGGCGCCCCTCGCAATGGTCGGTGTCCGAGCAGACGAACATGCGCCGGCCCGCATCGTCGAGCAGCACCTCGTCGAGATAGACGCCCTCGGCACCGCACAGCGCGCAGGGATGCTCGAACGCCTGGATCCGGAACGGGTGGTCCTCGAAGTCGAGGCTCCGCACCCGCGTGTAGGGCGGCACCGCGTAGATCCGCCGCTCGCGGCCCGCGCCGAAGAGCTGGAGCGCCGGGCAGTCGTCCATCTTGGGGTTGTCGAATTTCGGCGTCGGCGACGGGTCCATCACGTAGCGGCCCGCCACCTCCACCGGGTACGCGTAGGTGGTGGCGATGTGGCCGTGGCGGCTGATGTCCTCGTAGAGCTTCACGTGCATGGCGCCGTACTCGGCCAGCGCGTGGAGCTGGCGGGTCTCGGTCTCGCGGGGCTCGAGGAAGCGCAGGGGCTCGGGGATCGGCACCTGGTAGACGAGGGTCTGCCCCTCGGTGAGCGGCGTCTCGGGGATGCGGTGGCGGGTCTGGATCACCGTCGCCTCCGCGGTGCGGGTGGTGGTGGCCACCCCGGAGGTCTTGGCGAAGAAGCGGCGGATCGAGACCGCGTTGGTGGTGTCGTCGGCGCCCTGATCGATGACCTTCAGCACATCCGAGCGCCCGAGGATCGCGGCCGTCACCTGCACGCCGCCGGTGCCCCAGCCGTAGGGCATCGGCATCTCGCGGGAGGCGAAGGGCACTTGGTAGCCCGGCACCGCGATGGCCTTGAGGATGGCCCGGCGGATCATCCGCTTCGTGCCCTCGTCGAGATAGGCGAAGTTGTAGCCCGGTTCGCTCTCCGGGCGGTGCGCGATCGCAGCGCTCATTCGGCGGCCTCCTGCATCTCGACGGTGTCGGACCCGCGCTCGAACTCGGTACGTAGCCGGCGAACCAGTTCCAGCTCGGCCTGGAAGTCGACGTAGTGGGGCAGCTTCAGGTGCTCGACGAAGCCGGTCGCCTGGAGACTGTCGCAGTGGGCCAGCACGAATTCCTGGTCCTGGGCCGGGCTCGCCACCGGCTCGCCCAGCTCCTCCGCGCGGAGCGCCCGGTCGACCAGGGCCATCGCCATGGCCTTGCGCTCGCTCTGCCCGAAGCTCAGCCCGTAGCCGCGGGTGAACTGGGGTGGGGCCGCCCCCGAGCCCTTGAACTGGTTCACCATCTGGCACTCGGTGAGCCGCACCCGGCCGAGCGGCACCGCGAAGCCCAGTTCCTCGGGCACGAACTCGACCGCGACCTCCCCGACCCGGATCTCGCCGACGAACGGGTGGGTGCGGCCGTAGCCGCGCTGCGTCGAGTAGGCGAGGCCGAGCACGAAGCCCTCGTCGCCCCGGGCCAGCGCCTGAAGGCGGAGCGCCCGGTCGGCAGGGTAGTCCACCGGCTCGCGGGTGAGGTCGCCCGCGGGCGCGCCGTCGTCCGGCGGCGAGGGCTCGATCAGGCCGTCCCGGGCCAGCAGATCGGTGACCCGCGGGCAGGTGCCGGCATCGGCGCGCGGCGCGGCCTCGGCGGCGGGCTCGATCCCGGCTTCGGACTCGGCCGCGAGCGCGAAGTCGACCAGCCGGTGGGTGTAGTCGAAGGTCGGCCCGAGCACCTGCCCGCCGGGCAGGTCCTTGAACGTCGCGGAGATCCGGCGCTCGACCGCCATGGCGCCGGTGTCGACCGGCGCGGAGGCGCCGAAGCGCGGCAGCGTGGTCCGGTAGGCGCGGACCAGGAACACCGCCTCGACCACGTCGCCGCGCGCCTGCTTGAGCGCCAAAGCCGCGAGGTCCGGATCGTAGAGCGAGCCCTCAGTCATGACCCGGTCGACGAGCAGCGCCATCTGCGCGCGGATCTGCGCCACGGAGAGCTCCGGCACGGCCGGGTCGCCGCGGCGCGCCTCGGCGAGGAGCCGGTGGGCGTTGTCGATGGCGGCCTCGCCGCCCTTCACGGCCACGTACATGGATCAGGCCTCCGTCACCGTCGTGGAGCGCGGCAGGCCGGCCACGCGGCCGGGCGCCGTCAGGATCAGGTCGATGCCCAGGGGGAAGCCCGCGCGGTTCTCCGCGAGCTGCGCCGCGAAGCCGTCCGGCAGGGGCGCCGGCGCGATCCCGGCGGTGCCCCGGATGCCGGGGCCGGACAGGCGCAGCCCCTCCCCCTCCGCGAGCGCGTCGAGGGCGAGCACCAGCGTCGTGGCGGTGTCGGGATAGGCCGGCGTCCCGGCGGCGAACTCCGCCAGCGGCGGGCAGCGCGCCGGGTCGCTGACCAGCGCGAAGGCCGCCGCGGCCGGGTCGCCGGTCAGCGGCGCGCCGGTGTGGAAGCGCAGGTATTCCGCGACCTCCGGCGCCGCGGCGAGGGCCGGATCGAGCCAGACCGGCGTGTCGGCATCGGTGAGCGTCAGCGCGACGGCGGCCAGTTCCGGCGTCAGGGGCGCGGGCGGCGCGAGGCCCGGCGCGAGGAGCCGGACGCGTCCGGGGCGGGCGAGGGCGTCCATCACGGCGCGGAACGTGTCCTGCGCGTCGTGAACCGGGTCGGCGAAGCCGGGGGCGAGCATGCTCAAACCTCTCCGCGGGCGAGGGTCAGGAAATCGACGCGGGTGGCGGCCGTGCGCCGGGCGGCCCGATCCCGGGAGGCCGCGAGCCGCCGGGCGGCGGGCGCCAGGGCGGCCTCGACCCGGGCGCGCCGGACCGGATCCTGCCAGAGGGCGTCGAGGATCGCGGCGAGCCGCGCCTTCGCGCGGTCGCGGCCGAGATGGTAGGCGAAGCCCGCCGGACCGTCCGCGAGGCGGATGGCGGCCCGGGTCACGCTGACCTCGCCGAGATTGAACGGGCGACCGTCGCCGCCGATCCGGCCCGACGCCATCACGAGACCGGTCTCGGGCGGACGCAGGTCCGCGGCCGCGGGCGCTTCGAGGCCCGACACGGCTGCCTCGAGGGCCGCCTCGAGATCCGCGCGGCTCGCCTCGGCACAGAGGGCCATGACCGCCTGGCGCGCCGCGGTCTCGCCCTCGGATCCCGGATGTCTCGGGGTCGTCGTCATCGCGAATCCCTTCGTCGCTCGGTTGTCTAGGTGTATAGACAACTGGCGTGCGCCGCACAAATGAAGTTTGGATGACAGGATGGATGCGCAGGAGCAGGCGGCCGGCCTCGTCCGGGGCGAGGGGCTGACGGCGTGGCGGCAGATCGCCGACGCGCTGACGGCCGAGATCGCGGCGGGACGCTACGCGCCGGGACAGCAGCTCCCCGCCGAGGCCGCGCTGGCGGCGCGGTTCGCGGTGAACCGGCACACGGTGCGGCGCGCCCTCGCGGCGCTGGCCGAGGGCGGGCTCGTGCGCGCCAGCCAGGGCCGGGGCACTTTCGTGGAAGAGGCGCCGCTCGCCTACCCGATCGGGCCGCGCACGCGCTTCTCCGAGATCGTCGCCGGGGCCGGGCGCGAGGCCTGGGGCGACCTCGTCGCGGCGACCACGGTCCCGGCCGGGACCGAGCAGGCGGCGTCCCTGGCCCTCGCCCCCGGCGCGCCGATCCTGGAGCTGCTGACGGTCCACCGGGCGGACGGCGCTCCGCTCTCGACGGCGCTGACCTGGCTGCCGCTGCCGCGCTTCGCGGGTTTCGCCGAGGCCTACGCGGCGCGCGGCTCGATCACCCGGGCCTTCGCGACCTGCGGCGTCCACGACTACACCCGGCTCTCGACGCGGATCCGGGCCCGCCCCGCGGATCCCGCGGAGGCGCAGCGCCTCGACATCGCGCCGGGGCGGGTCGTGCTGGTGGTGTCGAGCGTCAACATCGATCCCGCCGGCGTGCCGATCCAGGCGAACCGTACCCTGTTCGCCGCCGACCGCGTGGAGCTGGTGATCGGCGGGTGATGCGATGCCCGCGCGACCTCCGCGCGACGGCCTCGGCACTCCGTCCTCGCGAGCGGAGCGAAGCGACCCGGGGCAGCGCGACCCTGGATGATTGCGCTCCGCGCGTGATGCCAGAAAGCCGAGGCCTCCCTCAGCGCGCCGCCGGCCCGATGATCGCCCGGCGCAGGCGGGTCGAGACCCAGTCGATCGCCGCCACGGTCACGAGGATCATCAGCACCAGGAAGGCGACCTGCTGCAGCTCCAGCACGCGGATCAGCTCGGTGAGGTACTGGCCGATGCCGCCCGCGCCGACGATGCCGATGATCGTCGCCGAGCGGGTGTTCGACTCGAAGAAGTAGAGGACCTGGCTCGCCAGCACCGGCAGCACCCCGGGGATCAGCCCGAAGCGGATGCGGTGGAGCGCCGAGCCGCCCGAAGCGACGACGCCCTCGCCGGCCCGCTTGTCGCAGGTCTCGATCGCCTCCGAGAACAGCTTGCCGAGCGCCCCGAAATCCGAGCACGCGATCGCGAGCGCCCCGGCGAACGGGCCCAGGCCGACGACGTTGATCCAGATCAGCGCCCAGATCAGCACGTCGACCGAGCGCATCACGTCGAGGCCGCGGCGGACCGCGAACCGCGCGAACGGGTTGGGCACGACGTTCCGCGCCGCCAGGAACGCCACCGGGAAGGCGGAGATCGCCGCCGTCAGCGTGCCCAGGAAGGCGATGCCGAGGGTCTCGCCCAGCGCGTGCAGGAAGGTCCAGAACTGGCCCTCCGGCGATGGCGGCAGCATCAACACCGCGAAGGTGCCGAGCCGCCCGAGCCCGTGGAGGATCCGCGCCACCGAGAAGTCGAGGCGCCAGTAGCCGAGCGCTGCGAGCCCCACCAGGACGACGAGCAGGGCGGCGAGCCGCGCCCGCCCCGGCCAGTCGGTGCGGAACTGCGCGGGGTAGCGCGCGCGCAGGCGGCCGAGGTCGGCCCGGGCCGCCGCCCGCAGGGTCTCGGGACGCGCGCTCATCGGGCGTGCTCCGCGCCGATCAGGCGGTGGCGGACCCGCTCGGTGACGAGGTCGATGCAGAAGACGGTCAGGATGATCAGCACGAGGATCGCGCTCACGTCCGCGTAGTAGAAATTGCGGATCGCCACGAGGAATTCCTGGCCGATGCCGCCGGCGCCGACGAAGCCCATCACCCCGGCGCCGCGCACGTTGATCTCGAAGCGCAGCAGCGCGTAGGAGGCGAAGTTCGACAGCACCTGCGGCAGGACCGCGAAGCGCACCGTCTGGACCCAGGTCGCGCCCGAGGCCGACAGGCCCTCGACGGGCCGCATGTCGATGTTCTCGACCACCTCGGAGAACAGCTTGCCCAGCGCGCCCGTGGTGTGGATCGCGATGGCGAGCACGCCCACCATCGGGCCGAGGCCGAAGGCGATGACGAAGATCAGCGCGAACACCACCTCGGGGACGGTGCGGCACAGTTCCAGGAGGCGCTTGGCGCCGACGCGCAGCACGCGCGACCGCACGAGGTTGGCGGCGGCCACGAAGCTGAGGGCGAAGCCCGCCAGCCCCCCGAGCAGCGTCCCGAGATAGGCCATGAGCAGGGTCTCGCCCAGCAGGCCCAGCCATTTGGGCAGGCCCCAGTACCAGGCGCGGACGTCCTCCAGCGGGTGCTCGAGGCTGATCGGCGGCAGGATCTGCTGGATGTAGGCGGTGAACTTGCCGATGTTCTCGGCGAAGACCAGCGGCCGCACCTCGGCGATCAGGCCCGCGACCACGGCGAGCGCCGCCACCAGGGCGAAGCCCGCCAGCGTGCGGCGGCGGGCCTCGCCGGTCGCCGCCGCGTAGAGTCCGGAGAGGGCGGCTGCCCGCTCCGGCGACAGGGGTGTCAGACCGCGCAAGGCGGGCGGCTCCGGATCAGGACTTCCGGCGCTGCTCGTCGTTGAACCGCAGCATGTCGATGATCGGCTGGTAATCCTTGAGGGTCACCGGCGTGAGATCCTGGTCCTTGCCGTCGGAGAGCCGGTCGAACGCGGCCTTGTCGGCCTTCGGCAGGGCCACGAAGGCGTCGCGGATCTTGGCCTTCAGGTCGTCCGGCAGGCTCGCCAGCACGGCGAAGGGCCCCTCCGGCAGGAAGTCGGACTTGAACACGACCCGGAAGTCCGACTGCTGCATCGGCGTGCCGTCGGGCTTCTTGAGCATGCCCTTGGCGGCCATGCGGGTGACCATCGTGTCGGTCTCGGAGTTCCACAGGTTGGCGGCGGCGTCGGCCGTGCCCTGGGTGAGCGCCAGGACGGCGTTCTCGTGGCTGCCCGCGTAGAAGGTCTTGCCGAAGAACTTCTCGACGTCGTAGCCGGCCCGCTTCAGGAAGAAGCGCGGCGCCTGGTTACCGGAGGTGGAGTTCGGATCGACCAGCGCGAGGTTCTTGCCCTTGAGATCCTCGACGGTCTTGTAGGGGCTGGAGGCCAGCACGTAGACCACCGAATAGTAGCCCGAGGCGCCGGTCTCGTGCTTCTGGTTGACGATCGGCTCGATCTTGACGCCGGTCATCACGGCCCGCGCGAACGAGGCCGGCCCGTACCACGCGATCTGGATATTGCCGGCGCGCTGGCCCTCGATCACGGCGGCGTAGTCGCTCGCCACTCGCAGCTTGACCGGCACGCCGAGCGTCTTGGTCAGGTAGGCGGTGAGCGGCGCCCAGCGGTCGGCGGTGCCCGAGGCGTTCTCGGCCGGGATCACGCCCAGCGTCAGCTCCGGATACTGGGCCTTCCAGTCCTGGGCGGCGGCCGGCAGGCCGAGGAGGGCGAGGGCCGCGGCGGCGGCGAGGGTGCGTCGGGTGATCATCGGGTCGTCCTTCGTGGCGTCGGCGAGGTTCGGCCGGCCGGAGGCCGGTCGGGCGTTTTCAAGACGGTGCGCTCTGGCGGTGCGCTCTGGCGGTGCTTGTTGGGGCCCGGGGCCCGGATCAGGCGCCGAGGGCGGCCTCGCGGACCGGGCGGACCGATACGAGACCGGGCCGGCCCGGCATCGCGGCCCGCTGCTCCGCCTCGCGCTGCGCGGAATCGTCCAGCACCTCGCCGGCCTCCAGGCCGTAGAGCCGGCGCGCCACGTCCTCGGTGAGGTCGAAGGGGCCGCCCTCGAACACGACCCGCCCGGCCGCGAGGCCGACGAGGCGGTCGCAGTAGGCGCGGGCGAGGTCGAGGGAGTGCAGGTTGCACAGCACCGTGATGCCGTAGCGCCGGTTCACGTCGGCGAGCGCGTCCATCACGAGCCGCGTGTTGCGCGGGTCGAGCGAGGCGACCGGCTCGTCGGCGAGCAGGATCTCGGGTTCCTGCACGAGGGCGCGGGCGATGGCGACGCGCTGCTGCTGGCCGCCCGACAGGCCGTCGGCCCGCTGGCCGGCGAACTCGCCCATGTCGAAGCTCTCCAGGGCGGCGAGGGCCATGGCGCGGTCCTCGGCGGACCATTGCCGGAGCAGGGCGCGGTGGGTCGGCACGTGGCTGAGGCGCCCCATCAGCACGTTGGTCATGACGTCGAGCCGGCCGACGAGGTTGAATTGCTGGAAGATCATGGCGCAGCGGGTGCGCCACTCGCGCAGCGGGCGGCCGCGCAGGGTGGTGACCTCGCGGCCGTCGTGGAGGATGCGCCCCGAACTCGGATCCGCCAGCCGATTGATGAGGCGCAGCAGCGTGGACTTGCCAGCACCGGACCGGCCGATCACCCCGACGAAGCTGCCGGGCTCGATCCGGAGCGACACGCCGTCGACGGCGCGTCGGTCGCCGTACTGGCGCGTGAGATCCTCGATAACCAGCATGCCACCATCCGCCGGGGAACGGCCGCACGTAGACGCCGGTTTGACGACGATTGGATGACGTATTCGGAACGATTATATTTGCCGGCGCAGCATCTTGGCATTTCGATAGCCGACTTAATCTTCGTGGCGCTCCAGGAATGCTTCGATGGGCAGCCCGCGGAAATCCGGCAGCGCCCGGCGCAGGCGCTCGTGGTCCCAGTCCCACCACGCCAAGCGGGTCAGACGGTCCGCGACCACCTCGGGGAAGCGGCGCCGGACCGGCCGGGCGGGATTGCCGACGACGATCGTGTAGGGCTCGACGTCGCGGGTGACGATGGCGCCCGCCCCCACCACCGCGCCGGTGCCGATCGTGCGCCCGGGCAGGACGACCGCGCCGTGGCCGATCCAGACATCGTGGCCGATCGCCACCGGGCTCGCCCGGCGCCGGTCGAAGAAGGCGGGCTCGTCCGATTCCTCCGGCCAGTAGGCGCGCGCCCGGTAGGTGAAGTGCGCCTGCGACGCCCGCTCCATCGGGTGGTTGCCGGGATTGATCCGCACGCTGGCGGCGATCGAGCAGAACTTGCCGATCGCGGTGTAGATCACCTCGCCGTCCTCACCGATGTAGGAATAGTCGTCGAGGGTCGTCTCGGTGAGGCGGGTGCGGGCGCCGACCTCGGTGTAGCGGCCGAGGCGGCTGTCGACGACCCGGGCGCTCGGATCGAGCGCGGGTTCGAGGCCGAGGGGGCGGTCAACCACGGGCCTCTCCGAAGGGCAGGCGCGCCAGGAGCCGGAACGGCCCCGACCCGTCCTGGGTCAGGAGGCTGACGGCGTCGATCCGCAGGGGCTCCGGTCCCGCGGCGGCGTAGGCCTCGGACAGGCGCCGGTGCCAGAGGTCGCGCTCCGCCTCCGGCAGGGCGTCGGTCAGGGTCATGTGGAAGCGGAAGGCCTCGAACACGTAGGGGTAGCCCCAGCGGTCGAGGAGCGCGCGGCCGCGCGGGTCGAGGCGCTCCGGCCGGCGCTTGGCGCGCTCGGCCTCCGTGAGCGGTGCCCGGAACGGGTCGAGGGCGGCGACGCACTCGGCGGCGAGGAGCCCGAGTTCCGGCGGCGGGACCTCCGGTACCAGGGCGAGGAACGGCCCGAGGGCGGCGACCCGGAGCGGCCCCACCGCCACCGGCGGGTGCGCGGCCGCGAGGGCGCGGGCGGCGGCCACGAGGTCGGCCTCCCCGGTGCCCGGGGCGAGGCGCAGCGGCGCCTTGAGGGTGGCGTGGAACCCGTAGACCCGCGCGCCCGCCGTGACCGCAGCGAGATCACCGAGCCCCTCCGGGTGCGGCACCGGCAGCCCGGTGACGTTGTCGGTGCCGAGGATCGCCCGGCCGAAGGCTTCGAGGCGCGAATCCGGGGCGGGCAGCCAGTAGAGGGCGTAGCGGCGCGACACGTAGGGTCTCCGATCGCCGGGCGGTCAGGCCGTCGGCGCGTAGGTGCGCGCGTCGGCGGCCCGCCGGGGGCGCACGTCCATGGCATTGCCCCGCCACACGATGGCGCTCCGCATCCAGGCGCCGACCCAGATCACCGGGATCAGGGCGTCGCGCGCCAGGAAGGCGGCCAGCGTGCGGGGCGAGCGGTGCCAGCCCGCGCGGGCCGCGAGCCGGTGCTCGGCGGCATAGCACAGGGCGGCGAGGCCGGCAGCGCCCGCGAGGCCCGCGAGGCTTCCGGCCCAGAGGGCGACGAGGAGCGCCGGCAGCAGGACGCCGCTGCCGATCTCGGGGGTGAAGAACAGCGGGAAGGTCACGCGGCGCAGGCGCGCCCAGCGCAGCTGCCGCGACCAGACCTCCCGGAAGCCGCGCGGGCCGAGCGGCTGCTCGAACGGGCTCGCCACGAGGTGGACCCGCTTGCCGGCGGCACGCACGAGCTTGGTGGCGGCCGCGTCCTCGGCGATCTCGGCCGCGAGCGCCTGGAGGCCGCCCTGCGCCTCCAGGAAGGGCTTGTGCCAGAGCATGCTCTTGCCCTGCGCGAAGCCCAGCCCGAAGGCCTCGGCGGCGTATTGCCAGCGCGCCTGCAGGGTGTTCAGGAAGGCGCACTCCACCTCCGCCATGAAGCTGCCCGGGCGGGCGCCGGCCGGGGTGGAGCAGACGAGCCCGGTATCGGCGCGCCACGCCGCCTGCAGCCGCTGGAGGTAGTCCGGCGGCATGGCGACGTTGGAATCGGCGAGCACCACCCAGTCGTGGGCGGCGGCGCGCCAGCCGCGCAGGCAGTTGTTGAGCTTCGGGTTCGCGCTGACGCGCTCGTCGCCGAGGATCAGGCGGGCGGGCACGTGCGGGTGGGCCTCGATCAGGCGCTCCACCATCGGGACGATCGGGTCGGCCGGGTCGGCCACGCAGAAGATCAGCTCGTAGGACGGGTAGTCGAGACGGAAGCTGCGGAGGAGCATCTCCTCGCTGTAGGCCTCGACCCCGCGCAGGGGGCGGACCAGGGAGACGGGCGCGCCGTCCGGGAACCGCGACGGGCCGTGGTCCCGGCCGAGGCGCCGGGCCGCGACGGCGATGCTGCCGATCTGGACGACGGCCAGGAGCGCGCCGAGGGACAGGGCCGGCACCGTGGCGTCAATCATGCGGATCCCTCGTGCGATCGGGCGAGCGGTCCGGTCCGCTAGCGGCCGGACCGCGTCAGGCGTGTGACAGCGCCGCCCGACGCTCTCGGACACGCTCTCGGACACGCTCGCCGACGCGCGGCGTCGCGGGCCGTCACCCAACCGTCACCGCGCGGTTTTAATCCCCGCTCACCACGAAAGATTCCGCGCGAGGGTTCATGTCCGATACCGCCGTGATGCCGTCGGGGGCGGTGGGAGGCCGGAAGGCGGGCGGCCCGCGCCTCGACCACGGGATGCATCTCGGCGGGGTGGTGGCGTTCCTGCTCGTCCTCGTGGCGGGCCTGGGCTACGCGGTGGTGAGCCTCATCGCGGACATGAACGCGGTCGGGGAAGCGCCCCTGGCCTACGGCGCCTTCGCGCTGCTCGGCCTCGCCCTGCTGATCGCCCTCGCCTTCGAGTTCGTGAACGGCTTCCACGACACCGCCAACGCGGTCGCCACGGTGATCTACACCCACTCGATGCCGCCGCTCGTCGCGGTGATCTGGTCGGGCGTGTTCAACTTCCTCGGCGTGATGCTGTCCTCGGGCGCGGTGGCCTACGCGATCGTCACGCTGCTGCCGGTCGAGCTGATCCTCAACGTCGGCTCGCACGCGGGCTACGCGATGATCTTCGCGCTGCTGCTGGCGGCCATCATCTGGAACCTCGGGACCTGGGCGTTCGGGCTGCCGAACTCGTCGTCCCACGCGCTGATCGGCTCGGTGCTCGGCGTCGGCCTCGCCAACCAGCTGATGAACGGCGGCGACGGCACCGCGGGCGTCGACTGGACCCAGGCGCTCAACGTCTTCAAGGCGCTGCTGTTCTCGCCGGTCTGCGGCTTCGTGCTCGCGGCGCTGCTGCTGCTCGCCCTGAAGGTCACGGTCCGCCGCGGGGACCTCTACGAGGCGCCCGCGGGCGAGGCGCCGCCGCCCCCGTGGATCCGCGGCCTGCTGATCCTCACCTGCACGCTGGTCTCGTTCTTCCACGGCGGCAATGACGGGCAGAAGGGCATGGGCCTGATCATGCTGATCCTGATCGGCGCCGCCCCCACCGCCTACGCGCTCAACCGCACCATGGCGGACGACACGACGCCCGCCTTCGTGCAGGCCTCGACGGCGGCGAGCGCGGTGTTCGCCGCCCGCGCCCCCGGCGCGTCGGTGCCGGACGCCGCGGCCGCGCGCCGGACCGTGACGGAGGCGCTCAAGACCAAGGCGCTGAACACGCCGCCCGTCTACGCGGCGCTGGCGGCGCTCTCGGACGACATCGCCGCCAGCGTGAAGAATTACGGCGCGATCCGCACGGTGCCGGCCGCCCAGACCCAGAACCTGCGCAGCGACATGTACCTCGCCGCCGACGCGGTGCGCGTGCTGCCGGGCGCCGGGGCCGACTTCTCGGAGGCCGAAAAGGCCGACCTGAAGCGCTACGCGGGCCTGCTCAACGACGGCACGCGCTACATCCCGGGCTGGGTCAAGGTCTGCGTCGCCCTGGCGCTGGGTCTCGGCACCATGGTCGGATGGAAGCGCATCGTCGTCACGGTGGGCGAGAAGATCGGCAAGACCCACCTGACCTACGCGCAGGGCGCCTCGGCCGAGATCGTCGCCGCCGGCACGATCGGGCTGGCCGAGCTCTACGGCCTGCCGGTCTCGACCACCCACATCCTGTCGTCGGGCGTCGCCGGCACGATGGCGGCCAACGGCTCGGGCCTCCAGATGTCCACGGTGCGCAACATGGCGCTCGCCTGGATCCTGACCCTGCCGGCGGCGATCACCCTCGCGGCCGCTCTGTTCTACCTCCTGCGCCACCTGTTCTGACGCGGGTCCGGCCGGACGGGCCGGAGACCGCGCTCCGCCCCCCGACGAAGCGACCCGGTCTCCGGCCTCCCGCAGCGCGCCCCGGCGCTTCAGGAACTCGCCATCGCCCGCACGAAGGCCAGGCAGGTCCGGCGCGCCGCCGGACTGTCGATCGCCACGAAGGCCGAGACGAGGTCGGCCGCCTGGGTCATGGCCGCGTCGGGCCGGTCGGCATCCGGGTAGAAGCTCGCCACCGGCACGTCGAGGATGCCGGCGATGCGGCTCAGGGCGTCGCTCGTGCGCGCCGCCCCCGGTAACGGCGCGCGGTCCCGGGCCGGATCCGCGGAAGCGTCGGGCGCCATCGCTCAGGCCGCCTTGTGGCCGAGCTGGATCGCCCGGGCGATCTCCGAGCGCCGCGCGGCGTAGCCCGGGGCCACCATCGGGTAGTCGGCCGGCAGGCCGTACTTGGCCCGGTACCGCTCGGGGGTGAGGCCGTGCGCGGTGAGGTGGCGCTTCAGGGTCTGGTAGGACCGGCCGTCGATGAAGCTGATCAGGCCGTCCTGCTGGATCGAGGCATCGACCTGCGACTGGCTCAGCCCGACCCCGCCGAACTCCGACGGCGCGCAGCGGAGCACCGCGATCGCCGTGTGCACTTGGTCGATCAGCGCCGGCAGCGCCGTGACCTCGATCGCGTTGCGCGAGACGTAGGCCGCGACGATCGCGCCGACCTTCTCCAGCATGAAGGTTGAACGGTGGTCGGTGAGGTGGTCCATCTGAGACATCGCTGTTCGAGGGCGTCCCGATCCTCGTGCCCCGCCCCCGGTGGACCCGCTCGCGCGGGCTTTGCAGGACGAAACCGAGGCGACGGGCCAGCCGAGGGATTTCTACCTCAAGTTGATTTCACTCCGTTTCTTGAGGTTGCAGATAATATACAATATGAGCGGCCGGCGGTTTGTCCGGCAGCGCGAGGTTTTTTGCTCCACCGCGCAACCGGCGGCATTCCCGCCATGGTTACTGATACGTTCACTGATTTCGGCCGCTGAGATCGGCGTCTGAACCGGATATCGGCATCGGTCGATCCCGGCGGCGCGCAACCTCGGGGGGCCCCGGCGCCGATCCAGGACCGCTCGGTCGCGGCGGTCGCGCGCCTGACCGATCCCGCCCGCGCGGCGTGCGGCCACGCCCGTCTCGCCCCGCTCCGGGGCCAGCCGCGACCCGCCGCCCCGGCCGCGCCGGGGCGGCGGTCCATGTCACGCCGCGCGGTCGCTCCGGCGCAGGCTCGCCGGCATGGCGAAGAGCGCGAGACCGGCGGCGACGAGGCAGAGCACGCCGATCCCGTAGAGCGCGGGCGTCGTCGAGCCGGTGAGATCCTTCACCCAGCCGACCATCACCGGGCTGACGATGCCGCCGAACTGCCCGAGCGTGTTGATCAGCGCGATCCCGCCCGCCGCGCCGACGCCGGTGACGAGCTTGGCCGGCAGGGTCCAGAAGGTCGGGATCGAGGCGACGATGCCGGCCCCCAACAGCGCCAGGGCGAACATCAGCGGCACGATGTGCTTGTCGAACAGGCCGGCGCCGAAGAAGCCGAGCGCGGCCGCGATGGCGAGGCCCGCGACGAATTTCGGCCGCTCGCCCGAGGCGTCGGACAGGCGCCCGATCACCACCATGCTGATCGCCCCGCAGATGTAGGGGATCGCCGTCAGGAAGCCCACCGAGGCCGCCTGCCCGCCGCTCGCGGTCTTGATCAGGTCCGGCCCCCAGAAGTTCAGGCCGTACGAGCCGATCTGGAGCAGGAAGTAGATCAGCGCGATCATCAGGAAGCCGGGTTGCCTGATCGCCCCGATCAGCGAGTGGTCGCCGATGTCCCGGTTGTGGTGTGCGATCCGGCTCGACAGGAGCGCCTTCTCGGGCTCGGACAGCCAGCGGGCATCGGCGATCCGGTCGTCGAGGCGCGTCAGCACGAGCATTCCGAGCACGAGGCAGGGCAGGCCGCCGGCCAGGAACAGCCATTGCCAGCCGGCGAGGCCGCCGACGCCGTTGAGGCCGCCGAGGATCAGGCCCGCCACCGGCGCCCCGAAGATCCCCGAGAAGGCCGAGGCCACGAACATGAACGAGGTGATGCGGCCGCGATGCGAGGCCGGGAACCAGATGGTCAGGTAATAGAGGATACCCGGCGCGAAGCCCGCCTCCATGGCGCCGATCAGGAAGCGCAGGGCGTAGAAGTGCCACTCGCTGCGGATGAAGATCATCAGCGCGGTGGCGATGCCCCAGGAGATCATGATCCGGGCGATCCAGCGCCGCGCCCCGACCCGGTAGAGGAACAGGTTCGAGGGCACCTCGAAGATCACGTAGCCGACGACGAACATGCTCGCGCCGAGCCCGTAGGCGACGTTGCTGAAGCCGAGGTCGCTCTGGAGCTGGAACTTGGCGAAGCTGATGTTGATGCGGTCGAAGAACGCGAACATGTAGCAGATCATGATCAGCGGCATGAGCCGCCACGCGACCTTGCGGACGACGCCGGTCTCCGTCACCGCGCCGGCCTCGGCGGCGGCCGGCGACCCGGACAGGGCTGCGGTCATGGTTTCCTCCGTGGTGTGTTCTTGAGGGACGTGTCGTGGGCGGTGCCGCCTTCGGGCGGGCGGCTTCCCGCGAAGTCAGGTTCGGGCGCAGCTCACGGCACACGACGGCGACGCCGCCTTCGCCGGACGAGGCGCGGGTACCCTCTCCCGTGCGGGAGAGGGACAGGGTGAGGGATCAGGTCTGTCCGGATGAGAAGCGTCCTGCCGGCGCGTCGACGGTGTGCCGCATCCGGAGAGTTCTCATCCCTCACCCCAACCCTCTCCCGAACGGGAGAGGGAGCGCGTCGCGTCCGACGCGTGGGGCGGGCTATTGTGAGCCCGCCCCTCCCCGTCTCCGGCTCAGGCCGCCCGGGCGGGGGCCGGATGCAGGTCGCAGGGCCGTCCGGCCTTGGCGACCTGGCCGGGCACGTCGTGGCCGACGAGGCGCGGCAGGTCCCGCGACAGGCCGATCAGCGCCGGGAGGTCGAGGCCCGTCGGCAGGCCCATCTCGTGGGCCATGCTGACGAGATCCTCGGTGCAGATGTTGCCGGTGGCACCCGGCGCGAACGGGCAGCCGCCCAGGCCGCCGAGCGCGGCGTCGAAGCGGCGGGCGCCCGCGTCGTAGGCCGCCAGCACGTTGGCGAGGCCGAGGCCGCGCGTGTTGTGGAAGTGGAGCGTCAGGCGCCCGGGACCGACCAGGGGCAGGACCCGCGCGACGAGGCGGCTCACCTGCCGGGGATTGGCCATGCCGGTCGTGTCGGCCAGCGTCACCCCGTCGACGCCCAGCGACAGGTAGCGCTCCACCTGCGCGACGACCCTGTCGGCCGGCTGGTCGCCCTCAAACGGGCAGCCGAAGGCGGTCGCCACCGTGGCGTTGGTGCTGAGCGGGGCGCCGCGCACCGAATCCATGATCCGCGCGAAGCCGGCGATCGAGTCGGCCGGGCTCATGCCCATGTTGGCGCGGTTGTGGGTCTCACTCACCGAGGCGACGAGGTTGATCTCGTCGACCCTGGCGGCGAGCGCCCGCTCGGCGCCCTTCGGGTTCGGCACCAGGGCGACGTAGACGGTCCCGGACCGGCGCCGGATCCCGGAGAAGACCTCGGCCGCGTCGGCGAGCGCCGGCACCGCCTTCGGCGAGACGAAGGACGAGACCTCGATCCGGCTGAAGCCGGCCGCCGCCAGGGCGTCGATCAGGCGGATCTTCTCCGCCGTCGGCACGAAGACCGGCTCGATCTGGAAGCCGTCGCGGGTCGCGACCTCCTGGACGATCAGCGCGTCGCCGCTCATGCCACGGCTCCCTTCTCGCGCAGCGCGGCGATGCGCGCCGGGTCGAGACCGAGCTCGGCGAGCACGGAATCGGTGTGGGCGCCGAGGGCCGGCCCCTGCCAGCGGACCTCGCCGGGCGTGTCGGAGAGCTTCGGGACGATGCCGGGCATCTTCACCGCGGTCCCGCCGGGCAGCTCCGCCTGCAGGATCATGTCGCGCGCCTGATAATGCGGGTCGGCCACGATGTCGGCCACCGAGTAGATGCGGCCGGCCGGCACGTCGGCGGCGTCGAGGGCGGCGAGCGCCTCCTCGACCGTCTGCGTCTTCGACCAGTCGGCGATGGTGCCGTCCAGCATGGCGGATTGCCTGGAGCGGCCCTCGTTGTTGCGCAGCGCCGGGTCGTCCGCGAGGTCGGGCCGGCCGATCGCCGTCATCAGGCGGCGGAAGATCGGGTCGCTGTTGCCGGCGATGACCACGTAGCCGCCGTCCCGCGTCGGGTAGGTGTTCGACGGGGTGATGCCCGGCAGGGCGCCGCCGGTGCGGGTGCGGACCTCGCCCAGCAGGTCGTATTCCGGGACGAGGCTCTCCATGACGTTGAACACGCTCTCGACGAGCGAGACGTCGATGACCTGGCCCGCGCCCTGCCCGGTCTTGACCCGCAGCAGGGCCATCAGCGCGCCGATGACGCCGTGGAGCGAGGCAAGGGTGTCGCCGATGCTGACGCCGACCCGGGCCGGCGGGGCCTCCGGGCTGCCGGTGGTGAAGCGGATGCCGCCCATCGACTCGCCGATGGCGCCGAAGCCGGGCCGGTCGCGGTACGGGCCGGTCTGGCCGTAGCCCGAGATCCGGACCATCACGAGGTTCGGGTTGAGTGCGGAGAGCACGTCCCAGCCGAGGCCGAGCTTCTCCAGGCCGCCGGGCCGGAAGTTCTCGACCACCACGTCGGCGCTCGCGGCGAGCTGCTTGACGATGTCGAGCCCCTCGGGCGCCTTCAGATTGACGGCGATCGACTTCTTGTTGCGCGACTGCAGGTACCACCAGAGCGAGGTGCCCTCGTGCATCTTGCGCCACTTCCGGAGGGGATCGCCCTCACCCGGGGGCTCGACCTTGATGACCTCGGCGCCGAACTCGGCCATCAGCCGCGTCGCGAAGGGCGCGGCGATCAGCTGACCGAGCTCGAGAACGCGGATACCGCTGAGCGGACCGGACACGGCTTTCCTCCATCGTTTGTTGCCCCGGAGATAGGGCTCTTCCGGTGGCCAAGTCCAAACGCCATGCACCACCGTGCGTTCGCCGCAGGAGAACGCACGCTCAGCGACCGGCGGCCCGGAGATGCTCCAGCAGGAGGGCGGCCGCCGGCGACAGGGCGCCCGGGCGGACCACGAGGCGCAGCGTGCGCACGGCCCAGGGATCGGTGAGCGGCACCGCGGCGAGCCGCATCGGGGGGCCGAGCAGGGCGTAGACGCGCTCCGGCACGGTCCCGAGGCCGAGCCCGACCTGCGCCATGCGGCAGATCGCGTCGAAGCTCGGGACGTGCATCCGCAGCCGCAGCGGCCGGCCGAGGCGCCGGGCCTCGTCGCGCAGGGCGGCGTAGATCGAGCTCTCCGCGTGCAGCCCGACATGGTCGTAGTCGAGGGTGTCGGCCAGCGCGACGGCGCCGCGGCCGCTCAGGGGATGTCCGGCCGGCATCACCAGGACGAGGCGGTCGCTCCGGTACGGGTAGGCGGTGAGGCTGCGGGTGTCGGTGTTGTCCGCGCAGAGGCCGAGATCGGCGAAGCCCTCCTCGACGCCGGCGACGACGCCGCCGCTCGGCCGCTCCTCCAGGTCGACCCGGATCCCGTCCTGCGCCGCCAGGAACGCCTGCAGGTCCTCGGGCAGGAACTCCACGATGGCCGAGAGGTTGGCGAGCACCCGCACGAAGCCGCGCACGCCCCGGGCGTGCTCGGCGAGTTCCAGGGCGATCTGCTCGGCGCTCGCCAGCATCCGCCGGGTGTGGTGCAGCAGGGTCTCGCCCGCCGGGGTGAGCCGCATGCCGCGCGGCTCGCGGGTGAGCAGCGTGCAGCCCAGCGCGTGCTCCAGCTCGGCGAGGCGCTTGCTCACCGCCGAGGGCGCGATCGCCGCCCGGCGGGCCGCGCCGTTCAGGGTCCCCTCCGCGCAGATGGCCGCGAACAGCCGGAGCGTCTTCAGGTCGAGGCGGCTCAGGGTCGCGGCCGCGGGCAGGTCGGCGGACATCCGGCGGCTCGGTCCGGGCGCGCCGTCAGTCGCGGGATCCGACCGGCTGGCCGTAGGTGCCGAGACCGGCCTTGGCCCCCTCCCGGTTGACGAGGCCGAAGCGCAGCACAGCCTGCTCGAGGTAGTCGATCGCGTCGACGAGGTGGGCGCGCGCCGCGGCGACGCTCTCGTCCCCCTCCTCGACCGGCGTCTCTGCGAGCTTCACGGCGGCGATCAGGACGCGGTCGCGCTCGTCCTCGATCCGCGGATCGCGGGCGAGGTGGCCCCGGACCCGGGCGTCGAACGTCGCGATGACCGACCAGGGCAGCGCGTCCTTGCCGGACGGCGCCCGGTACGCCCGGGCGTGGCGCCGCGCGTCGGCGCTGGCGGCCCTGACATCGTCGGCGAGTGCTGCATCCATTCCCGGCCTCCGCGGCGCCGCGCCGATCGGTCCTCGGCCGGACCATCGGCTCGAGGGTCCGAACGTGCGCCGGCCCGGTCCGTTGCCGACGCCCTTAGCGGGCCGCGCCACAAACCTTCAAGACCCGTCGGGCGAGGGCCTTACCTTGGCGGTTCCGGCCCTTATCTCTGGGGCTCGTGATCAAGCGGCCGAGTCTCGGCCGGCAGATGGGGGACGATATGGGAACGACGCTGACGGCCGGCGCGGTGCGCCGGACATCGCCCGCGGCGCGCCTCCTCGGCGTGCTCTCGGTGATCCTGGTGGCCGCGGGTCTCTCCGGCTGCGGGGCGGTCAACCGGGTGCCGACGCTGCAGGAGCAGGCCAAATCCGCGTGGAGCGAGGTGCAGAACCAGTACCAGCGGCGGGCCGACCTGATCCCCAACCTCGTCGAGACCGTGAAGGGCTACGCCCAGCAGGAGAAGGACGTGCTGATCGGCGTCACCGAGGCGCGCGCCAAGGCGTCCAGCGTGAAGGTCGACGCCTCCACGGTCAGCGATCCGCAGAAGTTCAAGGAGTACCAAGACGCCCAGAACCAGCTCTCGGGCGCACTCGGACGCCTCTTGGTGACGGTGGAGCGGTATCCCGACCTCAAGTCGAACCAGAACTTCCTCGCCCTGCAATCCCAGCTGGAGGGCACCGAGAACCGCATCGCGGTGGCGCGGCGCGACTACATCACGGCGGTCCAGGCCTACAACACCGAGGTGCGCACGATCCCGGGCCGCTGGATCGCGGCCGTGCTGTACCCCGACGCCAAGCCGATGGAGACCTTCACGGCGACGCCGAACGCCGACCGGCCGCCGAACGTGAAGTTCTAGGATGCGGCGCGTGGGGCGGCGCGTAGGACCGACCATGACCCGGACCCGGGGCGGGATCCTGCCCGACCGGGTGCGGCTCGCCCTGTCGCTCGCCGTCCTGGCGGCGTGCCTGACGGTCTTCGCGCTCGGGGCGCTGGCGGCGGAGCTGACCTTCCCGACGCTGACCGGCCGCGTGGTCGACGCGGCCGGCATCCTGACGCCGGAGCAGCGCGGCACCCTCGAGGCCAAGCTGAAGGCGCACGAGGACAAGACCTCGGACCAGGTGGTCGTCGCCACGGTGCCGAACCTGCAGGGCACGACCGTCGAGGACTACGCCAACCGCCTGTTCCGGGACTGGAAGCTCGGGCAAGCCAAGACCAACAACGGCGTCCTGCTGCTGGTGGCCCCGAGCGAGCGGAAGGTCCGGATCGAGGTCGGCTACGGCCTGGAGGGGGCGCTGACCGACGCCCTGTCCAAGGTGATCATCGCCGGCGCCATCACGCCGCGCTTCAAGACCGGCGACTATTTCGGCGGCCTCGACGCCGGCGTCGACGGCATCCTGTCGATCCTGGCCGGCGACGCGCAGGACTGGCAGCGCAAGCCGCAGGTGCGGTCCGACGAGGTCGACCCCGCCCAGGTGGCGGTCTTCGTCGTCCTGCTCCTGATCGTGGTGTTCGTCGCGTGGCGCATGAGCCGCGGCGGCCGGTCGAGGTCCGGCGGCCTCGTCATCCTGCCGGGCCCCGGCTCGGGCGGGTGGGGCGGCGGCTTCTCGGACGGCGGGTCGGGCGGCTCCTCGGGCGGTTTCGACGGTGGATTTTCCGGCGGCGGCGGCTCGTCGGGCGGCGGAGGGGCCTCCGGTGACTGGTAGACGCGCGGCTGTCCTGACTCCGGAAGCGCAGGAGCGGCTCGCTCAGGCGGTCGGGCGCGCGGAGGCCGGGACCTCCGGCGAGATCGTCGTGATGGTGAGCCGGCGCGCCGGCGCCTACCGCTCGATCGTGCTGCTCACCGCCCTCGTCACGGCGCTGGTCCTGCCCTGGCCGCTGATCGCCCTGACCGCCTGGAGCGCCGCGTCGATCCTGCTGGCGCAGGCGGCCCTCGTGGCGGCGATCCTCGCGGCGAGCCAGAACGAGCGGCTGCGCATGGCCCTGGTGCCGCGCCGCCTGCGCCGCGCCCGCGCCCGGGAGGCGGCCCGGCGAGCCTTCTGGTCGCGCGGCCTGAGCCTGACGCGCCGGCGCACCGGCATCCTGCTCTACCTGTCGCTCGCCGAGCGGCACGCCGAGATCGTCACCGATCTCGGCGTCCTGCGGGAGATCCCGCCCTCCGCCTGGGACGGGATCCTCGCCGAGCTGATACCGGCGCTCGGGCGCGGCGCCATCGAGGACGGCCTGACGGCGGCGGTCGCGCGCGTCGGGGCCTGCCTGGCGGAGCATCTCCCCGCGGGCCCGGGCGATCCCGACGAGCTGCCGAACCGGGTCGTCGTGGTCGACTGACGGCGCCGCCGGCCGTCGCGGTCGGGCGCCGGTGACGCGTCATTCGAACGGTGGACGCGCCCAAATCCGGCAGGCCGCACGATCGCTGTGGCCTGTGACACTCCGATATTGCGTCGGACTTCAACCGGATGCCATGGTGCGGCGCCGCACCAAGCACCTTGGGGTTGTGTAACTGCGCTGGACCGGCCGCGATTTCCCCTGTGAGTCCGGCGCGCCGGGGGCCACGGGGCACCCGCGCGTGAAGGCGCCGGCACCCGAGCAGGAGCGACGCCGGCCCGACCGGCGGCGCTCGAGGAGGCCGTGATGAAGATCCTGATCGCCGCGACGCCGCTCACCGGCCACGTGAACCCGCTCCTCGCCATCGGTCGGACGGTGGCGGCCCGGGGGGACGACGTCCTCGTGCTCACCGACCCGGCCTTCCGGCCGAAGGTCGAGGCGGCGGGCCTGCGCTTCACGCCCTACGCGGACAACCACGCGGCCGAGTACCGCGAGACCGAGCTGCCGGCCGGCCCGGAGCGCTACCGCCGCGAGTTCGAGCGCCGGTTCGTGGATCCGATGCCGGTCCAGGCCGCCGCCCTGCGGGCGCTGATCGCGGCCGAGGCGCCCGACGTGATCCTGGCCGGCAGCATGTTCCTGGGCGCGCTCCCGCTGCTCCTCGACAGCGCGCCGCGGCCGCCGATCGTGACCGTCAACGTCAGCATCCTGTTCCTCGACCGGCCCGACCACGCGCCCGTGGGCCTCGGCCTGCCGCCGGCCCGCGACCGGGACGATCTCGTCCGCTACGCGACCCTGAAGGCCGACATGGACGCGGCCTTCGTCAACCCGGTGCGGGCCTACACGGACGCGAAGCTCGCCGCGCTCGGCCTGCCGCCCCTGCCGGCGTCCCTGCCCCACTCGATCGTGGTCCTGCCGGACCTGTTCCTGCAGCCGACGGTGCCGGGCTTCGAGTACGAGTACGGCACCCTGCCGCCCGGCCTGCGCTTCATCGGCCTGCTCGATCCGCCGACGCCGCCCGCGCCGCTCCCGGACTGGTGGCCCGATCTGGAGGCGGCGAACGCGGCGGGCCGGCCCGTCGTGCTGGTCACCCAGGGCACGCTGGCCAACGCGGATTTCGGCGAGCTGGTCGAGCCGACACTGACCGCCCTGGCCGACCGGGACGATCTGCTGGTCCTGGCCACCACCGGCGGCCGCCCGGTGGACGCGCTGAAGGTTCCGGTCCCGGCCAACGCCCGGGTGTCGTGCTTCCTGCCGTTCCGCGAATTGTTGCCGCGGGTGAGCGTGCTGGTGACCAACGGCGGCTACGGCAGCGTCTCGCAGGCGCTCGCCGCCGGCGTGCCGATCGTGTCGGCCGGCCTGACCGAGGACAAGGCGGAGGTGAACGCGCGCATCGGCTGGTCCGGCGTCGGGATCAACCTCGGGACCAACGCGCCGGCCCCGGAGGCGGTCGGCGCCGCGGTGGCGCGGGTGCTCGGCGAGCCCGACTTCCGGGCGCGCGCCGGGGCGCTGCGGGACGCCTTCGCGGCCCGGGACGCCATGGCGTCGATCCTGACGGCTCTGGACGATCTCGCGCGCGCCGGGACCGATGCCGGGACCGCGCGCCGGCTGGCGAGGTCGGCGTGATGCCGGCCTCCGACACCGCGGCGCTCCGGGTCGTCGTGGATCTCAACCGCTGCCAGGGCTACGCCCAGTGCTGCTACGCCGCGCCGGACGCCTTCGCGATCCGCGGCCACGAGATCCTGTTCTACGATCCCGCGCCGCCGGCCGACCGCCGCGGCGCCATCGAGCGGGCCGTGCAGGCCTGCCCGGTCCGCGCCATCAGCCTCCAGGCCGGCCCGGACGACGGAGACGCGCCGTGACTGCCGAACCCGCCGGCATCGTCGTGGTCGGCGCCTCCCTCGCCGGCCTGCGCGGCGCCGAGACGCTGCGGCGGGGCGGGTACGACGGCCCGCTCACGCTGGTCGGCGCCGAGCCGTACCGGCCCTACGACCGGCCGCCCCTGTCGAAGCACGTGCTTGCCGGGGAACTCGCCGCCGACGCGACCCGGCTGCCGGAACTGGCGGATCTGCGCGCCCGCTGGCGTCTCGGGAGCCCGGCCGTCGCCCTCGACCGGGCAGCCCGCACGCTCCGGCTCGCCGACGGGTCGGAGCTGGCCTACGAGGCCCTGCTCATCGCCACCGGCGCCGAGGCCCGGCCCTGGCCGGCCGAGACCGGCGGCGGGCTCGCCGGCATCTTCACCCTGCGCGGGCGCAACGACGCGGCCGCCCTGCGGGACGCCCTGCTGGCGCGCCCGCGGCAGGTGCTCATTGTCGGCGGCGGCCTGATCGGTTGCGAGGCGGCCTCCTGCCTGCGCGACCTCGGCCTGCCCGTGACCCTGGTCGACCCGAACGCCGCGCCCCTGGCCCGGGGTCTCGGGACCTTCGTCGGCGGCGTGATCGCCGAGCGTTTGCGCGAATCCGGCGCCACGTTCCGCCCCGGCACGATGGTGCGGGCGTTCGAGGGCGACGCGGCGGGGCACGTCGCCCGGGCCCGGCTGGCGGACGGCAGCACCGTCGAGACCAACCTCGTCATCGCCGCCCTTGGGGCGACCCGGGCGACGGGCTGGCTGCGGGGCGCGGGCCTGCGCGCGGATGCCGGCGGCGTGACCTGCGACGCCGCCTGCCGGGTCCTCGACGCCGACGGGGTGCCCTGCCCGGACATCTACGCCGCGGGCGACGTCGCCCGATGGCCGATCCCGCTCTACGGCAATCGCCTGATCGCCGTGGAGCACTGGGGCAACGCCGTCGAGCAGGCCGCCCACGCCGCGCGCAACATGCTGGCCGGCCCCGGCGACCAGCGCCCCTACGGCCACCTGCCGGCCTTCTGGTCGAGCCAGTTCGGGATCAACATCAAGCTGGTCGGTCTCCCCGACGGCGCCGATTCCGTGGCGGTGGTGCAGGGTTCGCGGGCCTCCCGGCGCTTCCTCGCCGTCTACGGCCGCGCCGGGCGCAGCATCGCGGCCGTCTCGTTCGATCAGGCCCGCTGGCTGCCGGCCTACGCGGAGGCGATCACGGCCGGCGACCCGTTCCCGCCGATCACCGACGCCACCGACCGGCCGCGCGTCGAGATGGCGGCACCGGGCTTCCCGCCGCCGCACCGAGCCGCCCCGGCGCGGCCTTCCGCCGAGACCGTCCATGTCTGACGACGCGCTGTTCGCCGCGGTGATGGATCCGGCCAACCGGGCCGACCCGTACCCGCTCTATCGACGGATGCGGCAGCAGCCGGTCTCCCGCCAGCGCGACGGCAGCTACGTCGTCTCCACGCACGCGGCGATCCGCAGCCTGCTGTTCGACCCGCGGCTCAGCTCCGAGGATCTGCCGCCGCCCCGGCGGCCCCGCACCGGCAATCCGCTCAAGGACCTGATCCTCAACCCGATCAAGAACCGCATCAGCGCCACGCACCGCCCGTTCATCTTCCGCGATCCGCCGGACCACGACCGGCTGCGCAGCCTGGTGATGCGGGAATTCTCGATCGCGCGGGTTCAGGCGCTGCGGCCGCGGATCGCCCGGGAGGTGGACGGCCTGATCGACGCCTGCCGGGACCGGCGGGAGGTCTGTCTCGTGAGCGACCTCTCCTACCCGCTGCCGGTGACGGTGATCTGCGAGCTGCTCGGCGTGCCGCGCGAGGACGAGCCGCGGTTCCAGGCCTGGGCGACGCAGCTCGCCACGGCCGTCGAGCCGGACGCGCGCCACGACGACACGACCCGGCGCCAGATCGTCGGCGCCTTCGACGAGATCGCCGCCTACATGCGCGACCTCATCCGCGAGAAGCGGCGGCGCCCGGCCGACGACATGCTGAGCGGCCTCGCCGCCCCCGGTCCGGACGGCCGGAAGCAGATGAGCGACTTCGACCTCCTGTCGACGGCGGTCCTGCTGCTGGTCGCCGGTCACGAGACCACCGTGAACCTCATCACCAACGCCATGCTGACCCTGCTCCGGCACCCCGAAGAGCTGGAGCGGCTCCGGGCCGATCCGGAGCGCGCGCCGCGGCTGATCGAGGAGGTTCTGCGCTACGAGCCGCCGGTGCACTTCCGGACCCGCAAGGCTCTCGGCGCGATCGCGGTGGCCGGCGAGATGATCCCGAAGGGGGCCCCCGTCATCCTGATGTTCGCCGCCGCGAACCGCGATCCCGACCGGTTCGCGGATCCCGACCGCTTCGATCCCGACCGGGGCGACATCGAGCATTTCGGCTTCGGCGGGGGCCTGCACTACTGCGTCGGCGCGCCCCTGGCGCGGCTCGAGGCCGAGATCGCCCTGGTGGCGCTGAGCCGCCGCCTCGTCGCCCCGCGGCTCGCGGTCGATCCGCCGCCCTACCGGCCGGGCGCGTCGCTCCGGGGGCCCGAGCAGCTCGGCATCGGCATCGACGGGATCGCCTGATCCGAGCGGAGCCGCGCGAGTCGTAAAGCGACGGTGAACGGGGCTGTTTCACGTGAAACATTCGTAAACCCCTTCGTCCGCGGTCGCCCGGACGGCGACGCCGGAACTTGGCCGTGCCGAAGCGGGCTTTACGGGAGAGCGGCCGAGACGGCCGCAATCCCGAGAGCTTCCGGAGAGACGACGCCATGAAGGCATTGTGCTGGCACGGCCGCAACGACATCCGCTGCGACACGGTCCCGGATCCGGTCATCGAGGATTCCCGCGACGTCATCATCAAGGTGACGAGCTGCGCGATCTGCGGCTCGGACCTGCACCTGATGGACGGCCTGATGCCGACCATGAAGAGCGGCGACGTCCTCGGCCACGAATTCATGGGCGAGGTCGTCGAGGTCGGACAGGGCTTCACCAAGTTCAAGAAGGGCGACCGGATCGTCGTGCCCTTCAACATCAATTGCGGTGCATGCCGGCAGTGCAAGCTCGGCAACTTCTCGGTCTGCGAGCGGTCGAACCGCAACGCCGAGATGGCGGCCGCGCAGTTCGGCTACACGACGGCCGGCCTGTTCGGCTACTCGCACCTCACCGGCGGCTACGCGGGTGGCCAGGCCGAGTACGTGCGCGTGCCCATGGCGGACGTCGCCCCCATGAAGGTGCCGGACGGCATGGACGACGAATCCGTCCTGTTCCTCACCGACATCCTGCCCACCGGTTGGCAGGGCGCCGAGCACTGCGAGATCCGGGGCGGCGAGACGATCGCGGTCTGGGGCACCGGCCCGGTCGGCATCTTCGCGATCCAGTCCGCGAAGATCATGGGGGCCGGGCGGATCATCGCCATCGAGACCGTGCCCGAGCGGATCGCCCTGGCCAAGAAGGCCGGCGCCACCGACGTCATCGACTTCATGAACGAGGACGTGTTCGAGCGGATCAAGGAGATCACCAAGGGCCAGGGCGCCGACGGCGTGATTGACTGCGTCGGCATGGAGGCGAGCGCCGGCCACGGCGGCCTCACCGGCATGCTGTCGACGGTGCAGGAGAAGCTCACCGCCACCGAGCGCCCCTACGCGCTGGCCGAGGCCATCAAGGCGGTCCGCCCCTGCGGGATCGTCTCGGTGCCGGGCGTCTACGGCGGCCCGATTCCGGTCAACATGGGCTCGATCGTCCAGAAGGGCCTGACCCTCAAGAGCGGCCAGACCCACGTGAAGCGCTACCTCGAGCCGCTGACCAAGCTGATCCAAGAGGGCAAGATCGACATGACCTCCCTGATCACCCACCGCTCGCAGGATCTCGCGGAGGGCCCGGACCTCTACAAGACCTTCCGCGACAAGAAGGACGGCTGCGTGAAGGTGGTGTTCCACCTGAACTGAGGCGGCGGCGTCCCGGTCGGCGATCGGCCGGGACGCCCCTCTCCGCCGGGCTGGGCGCGGCGTCCCGAAAGCGTGTAGAGCCGGCAACGCGCTCACCGACCACGCGGGGTGTCCATGTGCAATCTCTACAGCCTGCGAACCGGCCCGGCGGACCTGCGCCGGGCCTTCGAGATCGCGGAGGATCGCACCGGAAACCTCCCGCTGTTGCCGGCTATCTTTCCCGACCAGCTGGCGCCTGTGGTCCTGAACGGCGCGACCGGCCGCGACCTCGCGATGATGCGCTGGGGCATGCCCGGCCCGAAGGCGTTCGGCGAGCACCCGATCACCAACGTGCGCAACGCCGCGAGCCCGCACTGGCGGCCCTGGCTCGGCGTCGCCCACCGCTGCCTCGTGCCGGTCACCGCCTTCAGCGAGTACGCCGACACCAAGCCGCGCAAGACGCCCGTCTGGTTCGCCCTGGACGAGGACCGGCCGCTCTTCGCCTTCGCGGGGATCTGGCGGCCCTGGACCGGCGTGCGCGGCACGAAGCGCGAGAACCCCGACCGCGTCGCCGCGGAGCACCGGCTCTTCGCCTTCCTGACCACCGAGGCGAACGGCGTCGTCGGGCCGGTCCATCCCAAGGCCATGCCGGTCCTGCTCACGAAGCCGGAGGAATGGGCGACGTGGCTGGAGGCGCCGACCGCGGAGGCGCTCCGGCTCCAGCGGCCGCTCCCGGACACAGCGATGCGCGAGGTCGCCCGCGGCGCGCGCTCGGACGGGCCGGAGGCCGAAGCCGAGGTGTGAGGGGCGCTAGCCGCCGGCCGGCTCGCCGGAGGGCCCGTCGGGCGCGGCCGACCAGCCGCGGGCCCGCCAGCGCGACACCACGGCGGCGTTGAGCCGGGCGATGCGCGCCCGGTGCGCCTCCCAGAACGACATCGGCTTCGCCGGGACGGCGGCGACGCGGGTCCGGTGGACGGGGCCCGCCGGCCGCGCGGCGAGGCGGTCCGGCGCGGCCACGCGGGCGCTCGCCCGGACGACACGCGCCTCCGGGTTGCCGAGGATCGCCTGGGCGCGGGCGCAGTAGAGCTGCGACAGCGGCGACATCGCCTCCGAACCGTGACCGGCCCGGTACTTCATCAGGGCGCGGCAGAGGTCCCCGTCGGCCCGGCGCCACGCCTCGGCGAGGTAGCGGACGCCGTAGCGGACGTTGATCTCCGGCGACGCCAGCTCGGCGACGGTGCCGCGGAAGCCGAGCATCGCCGCGGTGGTCGGGCGGACCTGCATCAGACCGACCTCGCCGACGCTGCCGACCACGGTGGGGTCGTAGCCGCTCTCGATCCGCGCGACGGCGTCGGCCACCGCGAGGGGCAGGCCGGTGCCGGCGGCCTCGCGGGCGATGAGCGGCAGGTAGCGGGCGCGGGCGTCGGCGGCGACCGGTGCGGGCGCGGGCACGGCCGCAGGCGCGGGCGGGACCAGCGGCAGGGCGGCCATGCCGACGGCGTGCACCGCCAGGAAGGTGGCGGGCCGGGCCTGCGCGGGGGCGGCGCAGGTCAGCAGCAGGAGAAGCAACGGAGCGCGCATCGACCGCCACGGAGAGGAACCGGGACCTGTCTATCCCGGCCGCCTCAACGAAGCCTTTCGCCGGCGCGCGCCCTACTGGATGGGGCCGCGGTCCCGCGCCTGCAGCAGCCGCAGGGCCTCGCCCAGGACCGCGTGGAGGTCGGCCGCGCCCTGCTGGCTCAGCGGCAGGCCGACCCGCTGCCCGTGGATCGTGTCGAGGACCAGCATGGCGAGGTCCTCGCCGATCAGCAGGTTGGATCCGGGCAGGCAGAGCGGCAGGACGAAATCGCCCTCGACCTCGCCGAGGGCGTCGACCGCGTCCGCGGGCCGGAAGGGCGGTTTCCGATCGGTCATCGCTCCCCTCCTCGCATTCCTCCCGGCGCCGGTCCCCGGCGCCGCGGCTCAGCCGCGGTCCGGCATCCGCACCGACCGCACCGTGAGCGTGTCGATCTCCAGCGAACCGACCTCCAGGGTGCCGACCCGGGCGCGGCCCACCGAGAGGCGGCCGATCGCGAAGGCGCCGACCGCCACGACGCCGAGGGCCGCGGCCCCGAGGGCCAGCGCGCCCAGGGCCGACGCCCCGATTGCCCCCGCGCCGACGGCGCCCGATCCCAGGATCGCCGTGTCGTGGGACGGGATCACCCCCGTCCCGTCGGGGCGGCTCTGCGCCTCCGGAACCCTCGAACGCGACATGCGGATTCCTCTCCGAGCGGGCGATTGCGGAGCCAGCTATACCCGACGTTAACCGCGTTTTCACGCCGCTCGGAGACGATGGCGCTCGATCCCGGCCGGCCCGGACCGCGCGTCCGCCGCCAGAGAGGACGTCGCCCGTGCAGCACCTGTTCCAGGCCGTCGCGATCTTCGCGTTCGGCTGCCTGCTGATCCATGCCGGTCGCGCCTATGCCCGGGCGACCACGCTCCTGCTCTCCGCGACCGTGCTGATGCTGAGCGTCACCCTCGGCACCGTGCTCTGCCAGCGGATCGGCCTTCCGGGGCGCTCCGTCGCGGCCGGCCCGTCCTACACGGTGGCGCTCGGCCGGCCCGCTCCGTAGAGCCGCGTCCGGTATGACGGGATGCGCCCGAGGCTCGGGACGGTGTCGCGCGGTGGGGCCGCGCCGGTCGAGCGGGATCAGGGCCAGACGCGGATCGCCACCGGGCGGCGCAGCAGGTCGCGGTCGGAGGTGATCGTGCAGCCGTCCGTGCGCAGGCTCGCGTAGGTCAGCAGCGCCCGGTCGCCGACGTCGTCGAAGTTGCGGCCGCGCGCGTCCGGGTCGAGCAGCGAAGGGTAGGCGAGGAGCGGCGCCGTCGCCGCGCACGGGTCGTCGTAGAGGGTCGCGCCCTCGAGCAGCAGGCGCGGGCTGTCCCAGGCGATCAGGTCGCGGGAGGTGGTCCAGTAGAAGCCCGACCGGGGAAAGCCCTCCCCCGCCTTGGCCATGAACACGGCGATCCAGGCGCCCGTGCCGCGGTGCCGGACGACGGCGCCGACCGGGCCCGGGAACGGCCCGACCGGCCGGCAGGTCGCCGTGTTCGGGCGGGCGGCGCGGTAGGGGTCCGGGAAGGTGGCAGTGAAGCCGGTGCCGGTCCAGGCCCGCCAGCGGGCCGGGTCGGCCGGGTCGTCGCTGCGGAACAGGCAGACCCCGGCCTCCTGATCGCTGCCGGGCCGGGTCCAGCCGGTGGTCGAGGCGAGGAAGTACCGCCACGTCCCGTCCGCGACGATGTTCGACGGGTTGAAGAAGCCGCGGTGGCGGCCCTGGTCGATCTCCTGCCGGAACGGCGCCCCGGCGACCACGACAGGCGGGCTCTGGCGCTTGAAGCTGCGGCCGCCATCCGTCGAGGCGGCGGCCGTGATCGTGTTGTACCAGCAGGCCATGTAGCTGGCCGCCGGGCAGCGGCCGGGATGCTCGTTGGCCTGGTACTCGTGGTGGAGGAGCGCGGCCACGCGGCTCCCGTCCTCGGTCCAGGTGGCGGTGATCCAGGAGCGGTCGTCGTAGGCGGCCGGATCGGGCTTCTCGCCCGAATCGAGCCCCACCGCGCAGTCGATCTTGAGATGCTCGAGGTCGGGACCGCGCAGCGCCCGGTTGCGGTAATGCATCCCGTAGAGCGCCACCGCGCCCGACGCGTCCCGGAAGGCGCGCGCCGGCGCGTCGGGCACGTCGGCGCCGTCGCAGGCGTCGCGCCCCGCCTTGAAGACGAGCGCGGGCGGCCCGACCAGCGTCAGCGCCGAGAGCGGCGGCTCGGGCGCGGCCGCGGCAACGCGCGGGAGGAGCGCCAGGGATAGCGCCAGGGGGAGCGCCAGGGAAAGCGTCGGCAGGATCCGGCGCGCCGCCGTCCCGGAGCCGGTTGGGCGCGCGGCGCGCGTCCGTCCGGCGATCCCGTTCGCCCAACCCATGATCGCCACCCGGCTGCGTCCCGGCCGCGCCTGGACAAACAGGCGGAGATTCGCTTGAGAACCATTACAGAGTGCTTGCCGCCGACCGGACGCGCGCGGCCCGACCGAAAGTCATCCATGGTTCTCCTGATCCTCGGGCTGGTGCTGTTCCTCGGCACGCACGCCTTCTCGATGGCCCGCACCCGCCGCGCCGCGATCGTCGGCCGGATCGGCGAGGGCCGCTACAAGCTCGGCTACACCGCCCTGTCGCTGCTCGGGCTCGTGCTGATCGGGATCGGCTTCCACAATTACCGGCTCGCCGGCTACATCCCGGTCTGGGACCCGCCCGTCTGGACGCGCCACCTCGCCCTGACGCTGGTCTGGGCCGCCTTCGTGTGCCTCGCGGCCGCCTACCTGCCGGGCCATATCCGCGCCAAGGCCAAGCACCCGATGCTGCTCGCCGTGAAGATCTGGGCGACGGCGCACCTCCTCGCCAACGGCGATCTCGGCTCGATGCTGCTGTTCGGCGGCTTCCTTGCCTGGGCGGTGACCGCCCGGATCAGCGCCAAGCGCCGGGGCCTCGCCCCGGGGGCGGTCGCGGCCCAGCACGGCGGTCCGGCGGCGGCCCCGCTGGGCTGGCGCAACGACGTCCTGGCCCTGGTGATCGGCACGGCCGCGTGGTTCGTCTTCGCCCGCTACCTGCACTACCCGGTGATCGGCGTGCCGGTCTGGCCGGGCACCCCGGCCTGAGCCGGCCCCCGAGACGACACACGAGGCGGCCCCGAGACATGGCCTGTCGCCAACCCGGCGCCCGTGTGTTAGGCGCGGGGCCCGAACGCGACGAGGTGGCCCGCTGAGATCATGCGGGCCGGGATAGAATGGCCGAGAACAACGAGTTCCTCCGCGAGGTCGACGAGGATTACCGCCGCGACCGGATCCTCCAGATCTGGAAGCGCTACAGCGGCGTGATCATCGCGCTCGCCGTGCTGCTGGTGGCGGGCGTCGCGGGCTGGCGCTACTGGCAGGCCCAGCAGCGCGCGGCGGCCGAGGTCGCCTCGGTGCAGTTCGACGACGCCAACCGCCTCGCCAAGGACGGCAAGGTCGCGGAGGCCGACAAGGCCTTCGACGCCCTCGAGGCGCAGGGCCCGGCGGGCTACCGCCTGCTCGCCCGGTTCCGGGCGGCGGCCGAGATCGGCAAGCGCGACCCGGCGGCCGGGGCCGCGGAGTTCGACAAGCTCGCCGACGATACCGGACTCGGCGATGGCCTGCGCGACCTCGCGCGCCTGCGCGCCGCGCTGCTGCGCCTCGACGGGGCGAACCCGGATCCGGCACTCGCCAATCTCCAGGGCCTCGCCGCCGGGACGCCGTTCCGCCACACGGCCCGCGAGATGCTGGGCCTCGCCGCCCTGAAGAAGGGCGATTACGAGGATGCCAGCCGCTGGTTCGACCAGATTGTGGCCGATCCCGACACGCCGCGGAACCTGCGCGAGCGGATCGAGGTCTACGCGGCGATCGTCGCGGGCGGCCCCGTGACGGTGACCGCGGCCAAGCCCGAGCCCGCCGCCCCGCCGCCGCCGATCACGCGCTGATTTCATCGTCCGGACTGTTTCGAGAACCACCATGGATATGCCGACCGTCGCGATCGTCGGGAGGCCGAACGTCGGCAAGTCGACCCTGTTCAACCGCCTCGTGGGCAAGAAGCTCGCGCTGGTCGACGACCGCCCGGGCGTGACCCGCGACCGGCGCGAGGGCGACGTCGCGTTCGGCGGCCTCCAGTTCCGGGTGATCGACACCGCCGGCCTGGAAGAGGCCGACGAGAAGACCCTCACGGGCCGGATGCGGATGCAGACCGAGGCGGCGATCCTCGCCGCCGACGTGGTCCTGTTCGTGATCGACGCCCGCGCCGGCGTGCTTCCGGCCGACCAGCCCTTCGCCGAGCTGGTGCGCCGCGCCGGCTGCCCGGTGATCCTGATCGCCAACAAGGCCGAGGGCGGCGCCGGCCTCGCCGGCGCCTACGAGGCCTTCACCCTCGGGCTCGGCGACCCGATCCCGTTCTCCGCCGAGCACGGCGAGGGCCTGGGCGAGCTGCACGAGGCGCTCAAGGGCGCCCTGCCCCAGCGCGACGAGGACGAGGAGGCCGACGACGACGCCCCCGGCGGCCGCGCCCTGAAGGTCGCGATCGTGGGCCGCCCGAATGCCGGCAAGTCGACCCTGATCAACAACATGCTCGGTGAGGACCGGCTGCTCGTCGGCCCCGAGGCCGGCATCACCCGCGACTCGATCTCCCTGGACTGGGAGTGGCGCGGGCGGCGGATCAAGCTGCACGACACCGCCGGGATGCGCCGCCGCGCCCGGATCGACGACAAGCTGGAGAAGCTCGCGGTCTCGGACGGCCTGCGCGCGGTGCGCTTCGCCGAGGTGGTGGTGGTGCTCCTCGACGCGACGATCCCGTTCGAGAAGCAGGACCTCACCATCGTCGACCTCGTCGAGAGCGAGGGCCGCGCCCTGGTGATCGGCCTCAACAAGTGGGATCTGGTCGCCGACCAGCCGGGCCTGCTCAAGCAGCTCCGCGAGGATTGCACCCGGCTGCTGCCGCAGGTGCGCGGCGTCGGTGTCGTGCCGCTCTCGGGTCTCGCCGGCGACGGCGTCGACAAGCTGATGCAGGCGGTGGTGCAGGCCGCCGAGGTCTGGGACCGGCGCGTCTCGACCTCGCGCATCAATGACTGGCTGAACGAGGCCACCTCCCGCAACCCGCCGCCGGCGGTGTCGGGCCGGCGGATCAAGATCCGCTACGCTACCCAGGTGAAGAGCCGGCCACCGCACTTCGCGCTGTTCGGCAACCAGCTCAACGCCCTGCCGAAATCCTACACGCGCTACCTCGTGAACGGCCTGCGCGAGGCGTTCGACCTACCGGGCACGCCGATCCGCCTGTCCCTGCGCACCTCGCAGAACCCGTTCGACAAGGGCTGATCCGAGCTCCTGTCGTCCTTGCGAGCGGAGCGAAGCAACCCAGTGTCGCGCCGCGCTGGTCGAGGTCGCGGCACCCCGGGTCACGTCGCTCCACTCGTGATGACGGCGCGGATGCGGCAGTGCTCAGCGCGCCGCGTCGGCGATCCAGTCCACCGCGGCCGCCAGCGCGGCGCGCTCGTCCTGATCCGCGGCGAGCGCGGCCTCGTAGGCCGCGATCTGCCCGTCCGCGCTGGTCCCCTCGGCCACGATCGCCCGCGCGCGGGCCACGTCCGCCGCGCAGCCGAGAGCGTCCGCGTCCTCCGCCACCAGCGCGAGCACCGCCTCCAGCGCCTCGGCGAACGGCACGGCCTCGCCGCGCGCCTCGTCGATCAGGGACGCGGCGACGCCGCTGTGCTGGGCGCGCCAGAGGTTCTCCGAGGCCAGCGCCCGCGAGACGCCGTCGAGCCCGGCATGGAGGTCCGGCCGGCGCGCGCACAAGCGCACGAGGCAGCGGAACAGCGCGGCGACGCAGAGCGAATCGTCGAGGCGCGTGCAGGCGTCGGCGATGCGCAGCTCCAGGGTCGGGAATTTGATGGAGGGCCGCAGCGACCACCACAGGAAGCTCGCGTCCGCGATGGCGCCCGACCGGGTCATGATGGCGACGAACCGCGCGTGGGCGGCGGCGTCGGCGAACAGTTCCGGCAGGCCGGTGCGCGGCAATTCCCCGAAGACGCTGAGCCGGTAGGCCCGCAGGCCCGTCGCCTCGCCCTGCCAGAACGGCGAGGAGGCCGACAGCGCGAGCAGCAGCGGTTGGAACGGCAGCAGCCGGTTCATCAGGTCGACGCGGGCCTCGGGGTTTGGCACCTCGACGTGGACGTGCATGCCGCAGATCAGGGCCCGCCGCGCCGCGATGCCGACATCCGACAGGATGCCCTTGTAGCGCGCCCCGTCGGTGGCGGTCTGGCGCGACCAGCGCGCCAGGGGATGGGTGCCGCAGGCCAGCAGCCGGAGGCCGTTCTCCGCGGCGATCCCGGCGAGCTGCGCCCGCTGGCCGCCGAGATTGTCGCGGGCCGCCGCGGCGTCGGTGAGCGGCGGGGTGCAGACCTCGACCTGCGCGGCCACCAGCTCGCGCCCCGTCTCGGGCAGCTCCGCCTTCACCCGCGCGTGGAAGGCGGCGAGGTCGCCCCGCGGCGTCCCGCGGGTCTCGGCATCGGCCAGGAAGTACTCCTCCTCCATGCCGAAGCGGTAGCTCGGGGCGCTCATCGTGGTCTCCGGAAAACGCGACGCGTGCGCGCCAACGCGCCGGCGGGGACGAAGGTGCCGCTCAGGGCGTCCGCAGCGGCCCGCCGACCAGCCAGGCGGGATCGAACCAGCGGTCGGCCTCGCCGTCGTAGGGCAGGCGCGTGATGTCCCAGTTCTGGATGTACCGCGCGTAGACGTTCCACACCGCGATCCCGCCGCCGACGAAGATCCGCCGCCCGGGATAGCGCTTGAGCACCGCCTCCGGATCCTCGTGGCTGCGGATCACGTCGATGGTGCGGTCCTTGAAGGCGAATTCGGGCACCGAGGCCACGGTCTTCGGCCCGGCGATCAGCACGTGGCCCATGGTCAGCGCGAAGAAGCGCGTGACGTCCTCCACGAAGAGCGGGTCGGTGTTGCCCTCCCAGGGCAGGTGGCCGTTGAGGCCGAGCTGGCCTCGCAGGCCGATCGCGCAGATGCAGCGGACGTCGATCATCGTGATGAACTCAGAGAGGAAGATCAGGCCCGTCCCATACAACCCCTCATCCCGAGATGCCCGCGCGAGCGGACCGCGAAGGAGGACTCCAGGGATCGCGCGACCTCCGAGCCGTTCTCTCGAGGCCTCCGCTTCGCTCCGGCACTTCAGGATGAGGCAGGCGGTGGGATGTGCGTTCGAATAACAGCGCAGGGGCTCACTCGGGTGCGCGGAAACTCAGCACCCGGTCGGTGGGGAAATCGTAGAGCTTCCCGGTCTCGGTCCAGTCCGGGGACGCGAGCCGCACGAAATGAGGCGCGAGTTCCTCGGGCGTCCGGAGGGTCTCGGGATCCTCGCCGGGCATGGCCGAGCGGCGCATGCCGGTCCGCAGGGGGCCCGGATTGAGCAGCATGGCCCGGATCGCCGCGCTCTCGTTCTCGGCCGCGTAGGTCCGCACCAGGGCCTCCAGCGCCGCCTTCGAGACCGAGTAGGGCCCCCAGTAGGGCCGGCACTTCGAGGCGGCCCCGGACGAGACGAAGATCGCCCGGCCGGCGTCCGACATGCGCAGCAGCGGGTCGAGGGAGCGGATCAGGCGCCAGTTGGCGGTGACGTTCACGTCCATCACCTGCCCCCAGATCTTCGGGGTGATGTGGCCGATCGGCATGAGCGCGCCGAGGATGCCGGCATTGGCGACCAGGATGTCGAGGCGCTTCCAGCGCTCGTTGATCGCCGCGCCCAGGCGGTCGATCGCGTCGTAGTCGGCGAGGTCGAACGGCACCAGGGTGGCGCTGGAGCCGGCCGCCCGGACGGCGTCGTCGAGCTCCTCGAGGGCGCCCACGGTCCGGGCCACCGCGATGACGTGCGCGCCGGCCCCGGCCAGCGCCAGGGCGGCGGCGCGCCCGATGCCGCGGGACGCGCCGGTGACGACCGCGACGCGGCCTTCCAGGATTCTCTGAGACTCAGCCATGGCGAGGACCTAGCGCATTTCCGCGCGCAGGGGATGCCCGATCGCGCGAAACGGCCGGATCCTGTCAGTCGGCCTCGGCCAGCATGGCGAAGCGCTTCGGGCCGGCGATGGACAGGTCGGTCAGGCCGGTCGGGTAGTCGCCCGTGAAGCAGTGGTCGGTGTATTGCGGGCAGGCCGCGTTGCGCGCCTCCTCGCCCATCGCCCGGTAGAGGCCGGGAATCGACAGGAAGGCCAGCGAATCGGCGCCGATATACTTGCGCATGGCCTCGAGATCGTGGGTCGCGGCGAGCAGCTTCTCCCGCTCGGGCGTGTCGATCCCGTAGAAGTCCGGGTAGGTGATCGGCGGCGAGGCGATCCGGAAATGCACCTCCGCGGCGCCGGCCTCGCGCATCATTCGGACGATCTTCACCGAGGTCGTGCCGCGCACGAGGCTGTCGTCCACGAGGACGATGCTCTTGCCCTCGATCGCCGCGCGGTTGGCCGAGTGCTTCATCCGCACGCCGAGCTCGCGCACCGACTGGGTCGGCTGGATGAAGGTCCGGCCGACATAGTGGTTGCGGATGATCCCCATCTCGAACGGGATCCCGGTCTCCTGCGAGAAGCCGAGCGCCGCAGGCACCCCGGAATCCGGCACCGGCACGACGATGTCGGCGGGCGCCGCGGCCTCGCGGGCCAGCTCCCGGCCGATCGCCTTGCGCACCGCGTAGACGCTCTTGCCGTTCACCACCGAGTCCGGCCGGGCGAAGTAGATGTACTCGAAGATGCAGGGCCGCATCGGCACGGCGTCGGCGAAGCGGATCGACTCGATCCCCTCCTCGGAGATCACCACGATCTCGCCGTTCTCGATGTCGCGCACGAACCGGGCGCCGATGATGTCGAGCGCGCAGGTCTCGGAGGCCAGCATGTAGCGGCCGTCGAGCTCGCCCAGCACCAGCGGGCGGATGCCCAGCGGGTCGCGGGCACCGATCAGCTTCTTGTTGGTGAGCGCCACGATCGCGTAGGCGCCCTGGATCGCCTGCAGGGCGTCGATGAAGCGCTCGATGATCCGCGGCTTCCGCGAGCGGGCCGCGAGGTGCAGGATCACCTCGGTGTCGGAGGTCGACTGCGTGATCGCGCCGTCGCGCACGAGGTCGCGGCGGATCGACAGGGCGTTGGTCAGGTTGCCGTTGTGGGCGACCGCGAGGCCGCCGCTGGCGAGCTCGGCGAAGAGCGGCTGGACGTTGCGCAGGATCGTCCCGCCGGTGGTCGAGTAGCGCACGTGCCCGATGGCGGCGCGGCCCTTGAGGCGGGCGATCGTGTCCCCGTCCGAGAAGGAATCGCCGACGAGGCCGGGGCGGCGCTCGGAGTGGAACACCGAGCCGTCGAAGGAGACGATGCCGGCCGCCTCCTGGCCCCGGTGCTGCAGGGCGTGCAGGCCGAGCGCGACGATCGCCGAGGCGTCCGGATGGCCGAAGATGCCGAAGACGCCGCACTCCTCGCGGAGCGTGTCGCCGTCGAGATCGAGATCGAAGGTGTCGGTGGAGGCGGCGGCGTGTGACATGGGGCTGTCGATCACTCACAGATCCCGGCGGCGACGGGCCGGCGCGCCGGTCGTCGCGGAAGCAATCCGTACACCACCGGAACCGCTATCTAGGCGTTCCGCGCGACGAGACCTACGGCGAATACCGCAGATCAGCGTCGCGTCGGGGTCGGCGCGGTCTCGGTCCGGCGCTGCGGCGCCGCGTCGGTCTCGGCCGGGGCGTCGGCGGAATCGCTCGGCGGCGCGCCGGTCTTCGGCTTCTTGAACTGCTTGAGGAAGCCTTCCGGATTCTCGGGCAGCTGCGCCACCAGGGCGTCGCCGGACTTCTCCAGCATCGGGCGCGTGCGGGCCTGGGCGGCCCAGTCCGGCACCTTGCCCTGCACCAGCCACGACAGGAACACCCAGCCGATCACGCAGATCAGGAAGCCGCGGGCCGCGCCGAACAGGAAGCCGAGCGAGCGGTCGACCGCGCCGATCCGCGAGTCGAGCACGACGTCGGAGATCTTCACCGTGATGATCGACACGACGATCAGGGTGCCGAGGAAGATCGCCGCGATCGAGGCGACGAGCGCCACGGTGTCGCTGTTCACGTGCTGCTTCACGGTGGGCAGCAGCATGGGGTGGAGCGTCCACGCGACCGCGGCGGCCGCCACCCAGGCGACGATCGCCAGGACCTCGCGGGTCACACCACGCACGGCCGCGAGCAGCGCGGAGACCGCGACGATGCCGAGCACGGCGAGATCCAGGACGGTAAACGGCATCGTTGAGCTTTTTGGTACCCGCGGGGATAGCGCGTCGGCCGTGCGGCTCCCCCGGGCCGCGGCGGATTTATACCAAGCCCGACCTCGGCCGTCACCCTGGCGCGCCCGCCTGATCGCGCGCCTGTGCCGTCCGTGCATCAGACCGTGCATCGGACGCGCCGATCACCGTGGCGCGCGCCGCCGCGCGGAATGCCCGGCTCCACCCGGGCACCGTCCCGGTGCTATGGGTCGCGCCCGGGGTCCGGTCCGCGCGTCCGGACTCCCGGTGGCGAATGGATGGAGGCGTTCCGCGTGTCCGAGGCCGGACCTGTGACGGAGATCGGCGCCCACGGCGCCCGGCTGACGATCGACCTCGGGGCGATCGCGGCCAACTGGCGGATCCTGGCGGCCCGCGGCGCGGGCGCCGACTGCGCCGCCGTGGTGAAGGCCGACGCCTACGGCTGCGGCGTCGGCCGCGTCGGGCCGGCCCTGTGGGCCGCCGGCTGCCGGACCTTCTTCGTCGCGCACCTGTCCGAGGGCGTCGCCGCCCGGGCCGCCCTGCCGGAGGCCGCGATCTACGTGCTGAACGGTCTGCCCCCGGGCGCCGCGGCGGCCTTCGCGGCCCACGGTCTGCGCCCGGTGCTCGGCAGCGTCGAGGAGCTGTCGGACTGGGCAGCGTTCCCGGGGAACCGGCCGCCCGCGGCGCTCCACGTCGATACCGGCATGAACCGGCTCGGCCTGTCGGTGCCCGAGGCGCTGGACCTCGCCGGGGACGCGCGGATCGCGGCGGCCGGGATCGACCTGCTCCTCAGCCACTTCGTCAGCGCCGAGAAGCCGGAGGACCCGGTCAACGCCCGGCAGATCGCCGATTTCGCGCGGGTCCGGGCCGCCTATCCCGGGCTCCGGGCCTCGCTGGCGAACTCGTCGGGAATCTTCCTCGACGGGGCCCGGCACGACCTGCTGCGGCCGGGCTACGCCCTGTTCGGCGGCAACCCGACGCCGGGCGCCGCGAACCCGATGCGCCCGGTGGTGCGGCTGGAGGCGGCGATCGCGCAGGTGCGCGGCGTCGCGGCCGGTGCCACCGCGGGCTATAACGGCCGCTGGACCGCCGCCGCGCCGAGCCGGCTGGCGACGCTCTCGCTCGGCTACGCCGACGGCTTCCCCCGGGCGATCAGCGGGCGCGGCCAGGCGCTGGTCGGGGGCGTCCCGTGCCCGATCCTGGGCCTCGTCTCCATGGACCTGATCATCCTCGACGTCACGGCGGCGCCCGCGGCCCGGCGCGGGGCGGAGGCGGTGCTGATCGGCGACAGCCTCGACATCGACGCGGTCGGCCGCGCCGGCGGCACGATCGGGTACGAGATCCTGACGGGGCTGGGTTCTCGGTATGTTCGAACTTATGTAGGCTGACGCGACTCCATCCTGACACGCCGGACGGCCGGCGCCCGGACCCGAATGGCCAAGATCCACCAGACCTTCGTCTGCCAGTCCTGCGGGGCGGTCTACAATCGCTGGCGCGGGCGCTGCGAGGCCTGCAACGGCTGGAACACGATCGTCGAGGAGGCGCCCTCAGCCCCCGGCCAGTCCGGCCCCGCCGCGACCCGGCCGTCGCGCAATCGCGGCCGGGTCTTCCCCCTCGAGGGCCTGACCGGCGAGGCCAAGGAGGCGCCGCGCATCCCCTCGGGGATCGGCGAGCTCGACCGGGTGACCGGGGGCGGCTTCGTGCGCGGCTCGGTGATCCTGCTCGGCGGCGATCCTGGCATCGGCAAGTCGACCCTGCTGATGCAGGCCTCGGCCGCCATGGCGGGCACGGGCGAGCGGGTCGCCTACATCTCGGGCGAGGAGGCGGTCGGACAGGTGCGCCTGCGGGCCGAGCGGCTGGGCCTGAGCGCGCGCCCGGTCCAGCTCGCCGCCGAGACCAACGTCGAGGACATCGTCGAGACCCTGAGCCAGGGGCGCCCGCCCGCGCTCGCGATCATCGACTCGATCCAGACCATGTGGACCGAGACGGTGGAATCGGCCCCCGGCACGGTCACGCAGGTGCGCTCCTCCGCGCAGGCGCTGATCCGCTTCGCCAAGACCACCGGCACGGCGGTGATCTTGGTCGGCCACGTCACCAAGGACGGGCAGATCGCCGGTCCCCGCGTGGTGGAGCACATGGTCGACGCGGTCGCCTCCTTCGAGGGCGACCAGGGCCACCATTTCCGCATCCTGCGCGCCGTGAAGAACCGGTTCGGGCCCACCGACGAGATCGGCGTGTTCGAGATGACCGATGCCGGCCTCAGCGAGGTGCCGAATCCGTCGGCGCTGTTCCTGGCGGGCCGCGACCATCAGGCGGCGGGCACCGCGGTCTTCGCCGGCATGGAGGGGACGCGGCCGCTGCTGGTGGAGATCCAGGCGCTCGTCGCGCCCTCGTCGCTCGGCATGCCCCGGCGCGCCGTGGTCGGCTGGGACCCGAACCGGCTGTCGATGGTGCTCGCCGTGCTGGAGGCCCACGGCGGCATCCGGCTCGGCAGCCACGACGTTTATTTGAATGTTGCCGGAGGCTTACGCATCACCGAGCCGGCAGCGGATCTGGCGGTGGCGGCGGCGCTCGTCTCGTCGCTGTCGGGGGCGGTGCTGCCGCCCGAGACGGTCTATTTCGGCGAGATCGGCCTGTCGGGGGCGATCCGGCCCGTGGCGCAGGCCGGCTCCCGGCTGAAGGAGGCGCAGAAGCTCGGCTTCGCCAAGGCGCTGATCCCGCAGGGCCGCGGCGAGGGCGAGAAGGCGCTCTCCGTGGAGACGCTCCGCCACATCGCCGACCTGGTGGCGGGGATCAGCGCGGGCGCGCCGCGGCGGGGATCCGGCCAGCGCGGGCGGCAGCAGGCCCGCTACGCCGACGAGGAGATGTGAGCGCTCCCGTCCTTGCGAGCGCAGCGAAGCAATCCAGGGATGCGCTACGTCCGGGAAGGGCCCGCTGCACTGGATTGCTTCGCTGCGCTCGCAAGGACGGAGGCGGTCAGCCCCCCGTCACGCTCATGTGCCGCGGCACGGCGGCCGGGCGCTGGCGCTCGATGACGAAGTCGTGGCCCTTGGGCTTGCGGGTGATCGCCTCGACCACCGCCGCGGCCAGCACCGCGTCGTCCTGGGAGGCGCGCAGGACCGCGCGCAGGTCGGCCGAATCCTCCTGGCCGAGGCACATGTAGAGCTGGCCCGTGCAGGTCAGGCGGACCCGGTTGCAGCTCTCGCAGAAATTATGGGTCAGCGGTGTGATGAAGCCGAGCTTCCCGCCGGTCTCCTCGACCCGCACGTAGCGCGCCGGGCCACCGGTGCGGTCGGGCAGCGGCGTCAGGGTGTAGCGGGTCTCCAGGCGCTGCCGGGCGACCGACAGGGGCAGGAACTGGTCGGTCCGGTCCGCCTCGATCTCGCCGAGCGGCATGACCTCGATCAGCGTCATGTCCATGCCGAGGCCGTGGGCCCAGGCGATCATGCCGGGGATCTCGTCGGCGTTGACGTCGCGCAGCGCCACGGCGTTGATCTTCACCTTCATCCCGGCGGCCCGCGCCGCCGCGATGCCATCGAGCACCACCTTCAGGTCGCCGCGGCGGGTGATCTCCCGGAACTTGTCCGGATCGAGGGTGTCGAGCGAGACGTTGATCCGGCGCACGCCCAGGCTCGCCAGCTCGTCGGCGTAGCGCGTGAGCTGCGTGCCGTTGGTGGTGAGCGTCAGCTCCTCCAGCGCCCCCGAATCGAGGTGGCGCGAGAGCCGGCGGAACAGGTGCATGATGTCGCGGCGCACGAGCGGCTCGCCGCCGGTGATCCGGAGCTTGCGCACGCCCCGGGCGATGAACACGCTGCAGAGCCGGTCCAGCTCCTCCAGGGTCAGCAGGTCGCGCTTGGGCAGGAACTCCATGTGCTCGGACATGCAGTAGGCGCAGCGCAGGTCGCAGCGATCCGTCACCGAGATGCGCAGGTACGAGATCGCCCGCTGAAACGGGTCGATCAGCGGCGCGGGCTCGGCGGGCGCGCCGAGAGCGGACGTCTGCGGCGTCAGGGAGCTGTCATCGAGCATCGTCCGGCATATGATGCCACCGGCGGTCGCGGGCAAGCCGATCCCGCGCCGCAGTCCCGGATTGCGTGAGGAGTGTGACCCGTGAGCGAGGATCTGTGGCCGACCGAGATCCGCCTGTCGGCCGACCGGCGGGTGCTCAACGTCGCCTTCGAGGATGGGGCCCGCTACGCCCTGCCGGCCGAGTACCTGCGGGTGTCGAGCCCCTCGGCCGAGGTGCAGGGGCACTCGCCGCTGGAGCGGAAGGTGATCGGCGGCAAGCGCGCCGTGGCGATCCTGGCGGTGGAGCCGGTCGGCAACTACGCGGTGAAGCTCGGCTTCGACGACATGCACGACACCGGCATCTACGGCTGGGGCTACCTCCACACCCTGGGCCGCGAGTACGAGACGCGCTGGAACACCTATCTCGGCGAGCTCGCCGAGCGCGGCCTCGACCGCGAGACCGCGCGCACCGCCCCGGTAAAGCAGGGCGGGGGCTGCGGGTCGGGCTCGTGCGGCTGCCACTGAGGGCAGCCGCTCCCGCTCACTCCGGCCCCGAGCCTCGTCTTTGCGAGCGGAGCGAAGCAATCCAGAGTGACGCCACGATTTTCGGCGTCGCGCATCCCTGGGTCGCTTCGCTGCGCTCGCGATGACGGCGGCGTCGAGCCGCGCACCCGTCAGCCCGCACCTTCGGAGCCGCCATGGCCTTCGCCTGCACCATCCCCGCGACGCCCACGATCCAGCAGGACGACGCCGCTGTGCGCATCACCCGCTGGGATTTCCCGCCCGGCGGCGTGACCGGCTGGCACGAGCACGGCTGGCCCTACTTCGTGGTGATGCTGGTGGACGGGATCCTGCGCGTCCACGACGGCGCGGCAGTCAGCGAGACGGCGCTCGCGGCCGGGCAATCGTACATGCGTCCCGCGGGCATCCGACACGACGTGATGAACGGATCCGACCACCCGATCGCGTTCGTCGAGATCGAGGTGAAGCGTCCGGACGCGCTGGTCACGCTGCCCTGATCCGGTTTCCGTTTGAACGCTTCGGTTGATGTGCCTATCCCGTCATCACGAGCGAAGCGAAGTGACCCAGGGCAGCGCGACCTCTGCAGGCGTGGCGCCGCTGGATTGCTTCGCTCCGCTCGCAAAGACGGCCGCGCCGAAGCCATCGACCGGAAACCCTACGAAACGCGAAAAGGGCCGACCTCGCGGCCGGCCCCCTCGTCGAAGCTCCGAAAGGAATCAGCGCTGGACGATGACCTTCGTGCCGACCTTGGCGCGGGTGTAGAGGTCCGTCACGTCGTCGTTGGTCATGCGGATGCAGCCCGACGAGACGGCCGTGCCGATCGTCTCCGGCTCGTTGGAGCCGTGGATGCGGTAAATCGAGCCGCCGAGATACATGGCGCGGGCGCCGAGCGGGTTCTCGAGACCGCCCTTCATGTAGCGCGGCAGGTCGGGCCGGCGCTTCAGCATGGTCGACGGCGGGCGCCAATCCGGCCACTCGCGCTTCATCGTGATGGTCTGCACACCGCCCCAGGTGAAGCCCGGCCGGCCGACGCCGACGCCGTAGCGCAGGGCCTGGCCGCCGCCGAGCACGTAGTAGAGCCGCCGCTCGGCGGTGGAGACGACGATCGTGCCGGCGCCGTAGGGGCCGTTATAGGCCACCGTCTCGCGCGGGATCGCCGACATCTGCGGGACCGCCGCGTCGGCGCTCAGCGGGTCGGCGGGGTTCAGGGCAGCATTGGCCACCGGCACCGCGACGGTCTCGACGGCCTGCGGGCGGACGCGCACGGTGAGCGCGTCGTTCAGCGGCTGGCGGGTCAGCGGGTCGATCTCGTAGGCCAGTGCCGGCGCGGCGCAGGCGGCCGCGCCGAGAAGCCCGATCAGGGCGGGGAGAAAACGACGCATCAAAGCCTCTCGGGGCAGGCGCGGACTATGGCGGGAACGCGGCGAAGACCGCGGCACGATGCCGTGCCGATCCTCGCCAAGGGGTAAACGCTCGCGCCTCAAATCCAAGCCTGAAACCGCCCGGCCGGGGCGGTTCCGCCCGCCCGTGACTCGATGGCAACACTGTGGCAGCTTGGCCGTAAGAGCCGGGATGACGGGCGCGGATCCGCGCGTTCGCGCCCCCCGTCAGGCCTCGTCGGCGGCGAGCCAGATCGCCGGTTCGCGCGCGGCCGGGCGGAGCGGGGCCGGGGCGGCGGGCAGACCGCGCAGCTGGGCGAGTTCGGCGAGCTCCGGCGCCTGCGCGGTGTCGTCGGCGTTCAGGAACAGGCCCCGCGCCCGGGCGGCGCGGCCGAGATCGGCCCGGCTGGTCCAGACGCTCTGGGCCGGGCTCGTGAGCAGCGCCAGGGCGATCGGCGCCAGCCAGAGGGCGAGCCACGGGTTCCCGACGAGGACCAGGGCGAGCACCATCAGCGCGCCGACCACCACGGCGTCGGCCTGGAGCCGGAACGCCTCCGCCCAGGAGACCTGCCGGTCGTCCCGGTCCTGCGTCTCCCAGCGGACCACCCGGCCGAAGAAGGTCGAGACCACGGCGCCGGCGGTGAACAGGGTCAGGACCGGCCACAGGACCACCCACACCGCCTGCTCCAGGGCGGCGCTCGCGAGCAGCGCCCGCGTGCCGCCGAAGGCCGCCCGGCGCTCCGCGGAGGCGAGGACGTGGCCGAGGCTCAGGAGCTTGGGCAGGGCCAGCACGGCGACGCTGAGGGCGGCGAGCGCGTGGGCGGCGGCGCCCTGCCCGGTCAGCCCGTAGGCCAGGAGGCCGAGATCGCCGGTCCGGGCGGCCTGCCACGCGGCGAGGCCCAGGAAGGCGATCCAGAGCGGCAGCACCCCGTAGGAGAGGATGCCGACGAGGAGGTGCCAGCGGCTCGCGCCGTGAAGGCCCGCCCAGGGCAGCACCCGCAGGTGCTGGAGGTTGCCCTGGCACCAGCGGCGCTCGCGGCCCAGCAGGTCGACGAGGTTGGTGGGCATCTCCTCCCAGGTGCCGCCCATCTCGGGCAGCAGCCGCACCTCCCAGCCGGCGCGCACCATCAGCGCGCCCTCGACGATGTCGTGGCACAGGATCTCGCCGCCGAGCGGCTCCCGGCCCGGGAGCTTCGGGAGCTGCGCGTTCTCCGCGAAGGCCTCGACCCGCAGGATCGCGTTGTGGCCCCAGTAGCTGCCCTCCGGGCCCTGCCAGGTCTCCAGGCAGCGCAGGGCCAGCGGCGCGTAGAGGCGGACGGCGAATTGCTGGATGCGGGCGAAGAGCGTGTCCCGGCCGGCCGCGTACGAGACGGTCTGGATCAGGCCGGTGCGCGGGCTCGCCTGCATCAGCCCGACGAGGCGGCCCATGGCCGCGCCGGTCATCAGGCTGTCGGCGTCCAGCACGATCATGAAGGCGTACTCGCCGCCGTAGGTGCGGCAGAACTCGCCGATATTGCCGGCCTTGCGGCCGACATTCTCCGTCCGGCGCCGGTAGCGGATCCGCGGCAGCGCCGGGTCGGAGGCCGCCCAGGCCTGGATGCGGGCGTACTCGTGCTCCTCCACGGCGGCGATCGCGCCGTCCCGTGTGTCGGAGAGGACGAAGATGTCGATGCCCCGCGCCTCGGCGCGGGCGAGCGACCGGGCCATCACCCGCAGGCGGGCGAAGACCGCGACCGCGTCCTCGGCGTGGATTGCCACCACGGCGGCGGTGCGACCGGCCCCGTCCGGGCCGGCGCCAGCCTGCTCGGAGCGGCGCTCCAGCGCGGACTTCGCCCGATCGCCCAGGAGAGCCGCGACGAACCCGTAGACGTACTGGCAGGCGACGAAGGCCTGCCAGCCCATCACGAGGCCGAACAGCACCAGGACCGCCCAGGCCAGCGGGCTGACACCCGCCGGGTAGGCGAGCGCGGCGAGCCAGACGAGGCCGCCGGCGGTGGCGAGGCTCGGGACGGCCAGGGCGAGGCGGCGGGCGCGCAGGGCGCCGCGCGGCGCGTCGGTCCAGACCTCGCGGCAGGCTGCGTTCTCCGACGGATCGGGTATGGCGGGAGCCGCGTTCCGGTGCGACCGCTCGGCGGAGGAGGTGACGCGTGACGACATGGCGCGAGGAACTCGACCGTGGAAGGCTGCCGGCCGCCCGGCCGTGCGGGGCCGGGAACCGATGACCGTGGATACCGATGTGCGGGGTGAGGATACGGAGCCGAGCCGGCAGCCCAGGCCGCCGGAAGCCGAACGGATCAATCCCCCCTCCCGGCGCCGCGTTCTTCGAACAGTCCTGGCCGCGGCTGCCGGCACGGTTCTACCTAGCGCGACGGATCTGAATGGGTCCAGAACGTGGGCCGGGCCGGCGCTTCCGCCGCAGGGCGACGCGATGACCTTCGAGAGCCTGTCGGCGCAGGCGGCGCAGCGCGCCGCAGTGCCCTACGCCCCGCCGCCCGAGGACCTGCCGCCGGCGCTCGCCGCCCTCGACTATGACGGCTACCGGGCGATCACCTTCCGGCCGGACGCGGGCCTGCGGCTCGGCGCGCATTTCAGCGCCCAGCTGTTCCACCGCGGCTTCCTGCAGCGCCGGCGCGTGGCGCTCCACCTCCAGCCGCTCCGGGGGCCCGCGCGGCCGATCCCCTACGACACGGGGCTGTTCGACCTGGGCACGCGGCTCGCCGGCCAGGGCTTCCCGGCGGATCTCGGCTTCGCGGGCTTCCGCCTGCACTACGCCTTCCCGGACACGCCGGCCTGGCGGCCGAAGGGCTTCCAGGAGGAGTTCCTCGTCTTCCTGGGCGCCTCCTACTTCCGCCTGCGGGCGGCGAACCAGGAATACGGGCTCTCGGCCCGGGGGCTCGCCATCGGCACCGGCGCCCCGGAGGGCGAGGAATTCCCCGACTTCGTCGCCCACTGGATCTGCGAGCCGGAGCCGGAGGCGCGCACCCTCACGGTGCTCTCCCTCCTCGACAGCCCGAGCGTGGCCGGCGCCTACCGGTTCGAGATCGCGCCCGGCGACCCGGCCCGGATCGCCGTCACGGCGGCGCTCTACCCGCGCCGGGCGCTCCCGAAGCTCGGGCTGGCGCCGCTCACCAGCATGTTCCTGTACGGCCAGAACGGGCCCGGGGCCCGGGGCGCCAAGCCGTTCGACGATTTCCGGCCGCAGGTGCACGACTCCGACGGGCTCTGCGTCGCGGCCGGGGCCGACCCGGCGCGGATCGACCGGATCTGGCGGCCCCTGGTCAACGGGCGGGCGCAGCCGCAGATCTCCGCCTTCGCGGCCCGGCCGCTCGCCGGCTTCGGGCTGCTGCAGCGGGAGCGGAGCTTCGCGGCCTACCTCGACGTGGAGGCGCGCCACGAGGCGCGGCCGGGCCTGTGGGTGGCGCCGGATTCCGCCGGGGGCGCCTTCGCGGACGGCGCCGTGCAGCTCTTCGAGATCCCGTCGGGCGAGGAGTACATGGACAACATCGTGGCGGCCTTCGTGCCGGCGGCCCCGGCGCAGCCCGGCGCGCCGCTGCACGTCCGCTACGGGCTGACCACGGTGGGGGCCGAGCCGGTGCCGGCGATCCCGGAGACCGCCCTCGCCCGGGTGACGTCGACGCGACTCGGCTCGGCGGAGCGCCTGCGCCCGTCGAACCCGCCCGACCCGCGGCGGCGGCTCTGCGTCATCGACTTCGAGGGTCCGGGCCTGCCGAAGGGTCCCGACGACGCGGTCGCCGCGGAGGTCTCGGCCAGCGCCGGCACGCTGCACGATCCGGTGGCCAACTTCGTGCCGCAGACCGGAGGCTGGCGGATCTACGTCGAGTGGCGCCCGCCGGAGCCGGTGCCGCCGGGCGACGTCGTCCTGCGCGCCCGGCTGGTCCGCGGCACGGCACCCCTCAGCGAGACCTGGGACGCCGCCGTGTAGGCTCCGTCATCGCGCGCGTGGCGAAGCGACCCGGGGCGGCGCGACATCCCCGAAGGTGGCGCGACACTGGGCCGCTTCGCCGCGCTCGCGAAGACGGCGTGTCTCAGGCGGTCCGGCGCTCCTGCTCCAGGCGCCGGGCCAGGCGGGTGGCGCCGTAGACCTCGCTCAGGCGGCGGCGGGCCGCGGTGACCGGCGGCGCCTGCCGCTCGTCGTGGGCGGCCGCGATGACGCGGAGGGCGGCGGCGACCGAACGCTCCAGGCGACGCTCGGCCTGGACGGCCGCGTCCCGATGATGGTCCAGCATGTGATGATCCCTCGTGCTGCGCCGTCTCCACCCTCTGGCGGGGCGGTATCCGGCAGCGCCGACAGATTTCACATCCGGCTTGACCGTATCAAGGCAGCTTGGCCGTGAGCCGCGGCGCGTCGTTACCGCAATTCCTCGTGCCACGTCCGGCCGTCGCGCTCGATCAGCGCGATGGCGGCGGTCGGGCCCCAGCTCCCGGCCGGGTAGGGCCGGGGCGCCTCGGGCCGGTCGGCCCAGGCCTTGAGCACGCCGTCCGCCCAGGCCCAGGCGGCCTCGACCTCGTCGCGGCGCATGAACAGCGTCGCGTTGCCGCGGACCACGTCCATCAGCAGCCGCTCGTAGGCGTCGGGGTAGCGCTGCTTGAAGGTCTCCTCGAAGGAGATGTCGAGGTCGGTCGGGCGCAGCCGCAGGCCGCCGGGCCCCGGGTCCTTGGTCATCACCTCGAGCTTCATGCCCTCCTGCGGCTGCAGGCGGATCACGAGGCGGTTGGGCTCGCGGCCGAAGGCCTCCTCGGGGAAGATCGAGAACGGCGAGGCGCGGAACTGCACCACGATCTCGGACAGCTTCTGGGGCAGGCGCTTGCCGGTCCGCAGGTAGAACGGCACCCCGGCCCAGCGCCCGGACTGGATCTCGACCTTCATGGCCACGAAGGTCTCGGTCCGGCTCTCGTGGCCGAGCTCGGCGAGGTAGCCCTCGACGGGTTTGCCGTCGACGGCGCCCGCCACGTACTGGCCGCGCACCGTCACCAGCGGGATGTCCTGACTGGTGATCGGCTTCAGGGCGCGCAGCACCTTGAGCTTCTCGTCGCGGACGGAGTTCGCCTCGAGATTGAGCGGGCTCTCCATGGCGGTGAGGCAGAGGAGCTGCAGGATGTGGTTCTGCAGCATGTCGCGCATCGCGCCCGACGTGTCGTAGTAGCCGGCCCGGCCCTCGACCCCCACCGTCTCGGCGACCGTGATCTGGACGTGGTCGATCACGTCGGAGGTCCAGAGCCGCTCGAAGATCGTGTTGGCGAAGCGGAGCGAGAGCAGGTTCTGGACCGTCTCCTTGCCGAGATAGTGGTCGATCCGGAAGATCTGCGATTCGGGGAAGACCTCGCCGACCGCGTCGTTGATCGCCCGGGCCGATTTCAGGTCCTTGCCGATCGGCTTCTCCAGCACGACGCGGGACTTCTCGCCGACGAGCCCGTGGGCGGCGAGGTTGCGGCAGATCGAGCCGTAGAGGTCGGGCGAGGTGGCGAGGTAGTAGGGCCGGACCTGGTCGGGCCGCTCGTCGAGCTTGGCGACGAGGTCGGTCCAGCCGCTGTCGCCGGCGCCGTCCACCGCGACGTAGTCGACGTGGTCGAGGAAGCGGTGGAGCATGTCGTCGGACAGGTCGGACGCCGGCACGAAGCGCTTGAGCGCGTCGCGGGCGTGCTCGCGGAAGGCGTCGAGGGACAGTTCCGAGCGCGAGGCGCCGATGATCCGGCTGGTCTCGGGGATCTGGCCGTCGCGGAATCGGTAGAACAGGGCCGGCAGGAGCTTGCGCGCGGTCAGATCGCCGGTGGCGCCGAACACGACGCAGTCGAAGGAAGCGACGGGGATGATCGTGGCCAAGTGCGGCTCCCGGTTGTCGTGCGCTGGTCTCGTGCGGCGGCTGCGTCGCACTGACCTAGCCCGTGTGCAAGGGCTTCGCCAGACGAGGGGCGCAGGCCAGCGCTGTCCGGTTCAGGGGGCGGCCGGGACTGATCCGGGCAAGTCCACGCTGCCACGCTCCGTCCTTGCGAGCGCAGCGAAGCAACGCAGGGCAGCGCGGCGGCGCCGAAGGACAGCACGATGCGCGAGCCGGCCGTCTACATCATGGCGAGCCGCCGCAACGGCACGCTCTACACCGGCGTGACCGCGAACCTCGCACGGCGGGTCTACGAGCACCGCGAGGCGCTGCTTCCCGGTTTCACGAGCCGCTACGCTTGCGAACGCCTCGTCTGGTACGAGCGCCATCCGACGATGAATGAGGCCATCACCCGCGAGAAGCAGATCAAGGCGGGCTCACGGAAGAAGAAGCTCGCGCTGATCGAGGCGATGAATCCGGACTGGAACGACCTGTATCCCGAGCTCGCGTGAACGGGTCCGGCGTCGCGGATCCCTGGATTGCTTCGCTGCGCTCGCAAAGACGGCGAACGCGGCATCCCGCGCAGTCACGCAGCGGGTCTCGCTCCTCCGTCATCACGAGCGGAGCGAAGTGACCCAGGGCAGCGGGCCGCCGGGGGTTCAGCCCTCCATGTAGCGCTTGAACGCCTCGGCGTAGTCCGGATGCCAGCGCGAGAGGGCGGGCCGGTTCTCGACGATGTCGCCGGACGCCCAGGCGATCCGCTTCGCGTCCTGGGCGCGCGTGGTCTCGTTGTCGGGGCAGAGGATGTAGAAATCGCCGGCGGCGAGCCGCTCCAGCAGGAAGGCCACGGTCTCGTCGGGCGTCCAGGCCCCGGCGGGCTTCTCGGCGACGCCGCGGGCCTTGGTGAGCCCGGTATAGACGAAGCCCGGGATCAGCAGGTGGGCGGTGGTGTGGCAGCCCTCCCGGTTGCGAAGCTCGTGGGCGAGCGCCTCGGTGACCGCCTTCACGCCCGCCTTGGAGACGTTGTAGGGCGCGTTGCCCGGCGGGGTGGTGATGCCCTGCTTCGAGCCCGTGACGACGATCGCCCCCGGCCTGCCGCCCTCGATCATGCCGGGCGCGAAGGCGTGGATGCCGTTGACCACGCCGCCGAGATTCGTGCCCAGGATCCGCGTCCAAGTGTCGGCGTCGGAGAACAGTTTTCCGCCGGCCTCGATCCCGGCGTTCAGCATCACCAGGGCGGGCGGCCCGCCCTTGGCGACGGCGGCCGCCAGGGCCTCGACGGCGCCCCGGTCCGACACGTCGGTGGGCACGGCGCGCACCTCGACGGCGGCGAGTTCGGCGACGGCGGCCCGGGCCGCGTCCAGGGCCGGGCCCGGCAGGTCGGCGAGCCAGACGTTCATGCCGGCCCGGGCGAAGGCCTGCGCGGCGGCGAGCCCGATGCCGCTCGCAGCCCCGGTGACGACCGCGCTGCGGCCCGGACTGATCGCGGGGTGCTGGCTCATGACGGATCCTCGGCTGACGGGCGCCCATCAGATGGGGCGCCCCGGGCGGAAGGCGAGTTCGCGCCGCGGTCCCGCGCCGCCCCGGCAGAACCTGCGGATCGCCGCCGCGGCGGCTTCTGCTAGGGTGGCGGGCATGTCACGGAACGAAGCACCCGGATGCCCCCTCTCCCGCACCGCCGGTCGATCCTCGCCGGCGCGGCCGCCCTCGGCCTCGCCGGCGCGGCGCGCGCGGCCGGCCCGGCGGGGTTCGGTCCCCTCGGCCGGCCGTCCTGGTCGGCCGACAGCCTCCAGGCCGCCGCGGCCGCCAAGGGCCTGACATACGGCTGCGAGGTGCCGTTCCACCGCTTCGACGCGACGCCCGCCTACCGGCAGGCGGTGGCGCGGGAATGCGGCATCCTCGTCTGCGGCACCGAGATGAAGATGGAGGAGGTCCTGCCGGCGCCGGGCAAGACCGACTTCGCCCGCGGCGACGCCATCCTGCGCTTCGCGAGAGCGAACGGCCAGCGCATGCGCGGCCACACGCTCGTCTGGCACGCGGCGCTGCCGCCCTGGGTCGGACCGCTGCTCGGCCGGGCGAGCGCCGTCCAGGCCGAGGACTTCATGCGGCGCTGGATCGAGACGGTGGCGGGCCATTACCGCGGCCAGATCGTCGCCTGGGACGTGGTCAACGAGATCCTCGGCAACGAGTCCGATCCCGACCGCGGCGGCGGCCTGCGCGACTCGCCCTGGCTCGCCGCGATCGGGCCCGGCTACGTCGACCTCGCCTTCCGGATCCTGCACGAGACCGATCCGGCCGCCGCCGGCACGTGGAACGAGGACGCGGTGGAGCAGGGCGTGCCCTGGATGGAGGCCAAGCGCACCAAGGTCCTGCGCCGCCTGGAGGCGATGCGGTCCCGGGGCGTGCCGATCCGGCGCTTCGGGCTCCAGTCGCACCTCACCAGCACGATCCCGATCGACCAGGGCCAGCTGCGGCGCTTCCTGCGGGAGATCGGCCAGATGGGTCTCGGCATCGAGATCACCGAGCTCGACATCGACGACCGCGCCTTCCCGTCCGACGTGGCGACCCGCGACCGGATGGTGGCCGATTACGCCCGCCGCTACCTCGACGTGGTGCTGGACGAGCCCGCCTGCCTCGACGTCCTGACCTGGGACATCTACGACCCGGACACGTGGCTGAACGACCACCCCTACCGCAAGCGGCCCGACGGCCTGCCGCAGCGGGCGCTGCCGCTCGACGCGCAGTTCCGGCGCAAGCCCCTGTGGCACGCCATCAAGGCGGCCTTCGAGGCCGCGCCCGATCACAGGGCCGCCCGCGAGAAGCTCAGGCGGGCGTGACCTCGGCCCGGCGGCCGTCCTCGGCCAGGCTCGGCTCCGGCGGCCGATCCGCCAGGAGCCGGCGGCGGAGGCGCGCGCAGGGGCGCTCGACGAGGCCGTACATGCCCCAGCACCACAGCAGGGTCACCGGGAAGGCCGCCAGCATCAGGCCGACGCCGTGCAGCCCGGGCCGCAGGTGCAGCACCAGGGCCACCACGGTCATGTGCGCGAGGTAGAAGCTGTAGGACCAGAGCCCGAGCCGGCGCATCGGCCGGCTGGCCAGCAGCCGCACCAGAGGTCCCTCGCCGTGCAGCAGGTACGCGAAGGGCACGAACAGGGCGGCGCTCTGGAGCGTGTAGCGCAGGCTCTCCCGGAAGGCGGGATCGCGGACCGCCAGGGTCCCGAGGATCACCGCGAAGCTCGCCGCCACGTGCCAGGGCGCGGGGCGCCACGCCCGGTCGGCCGGGACCACCGGGTTGTTCCACAGCCCGAGCCAGCACCCGAACAGGATCGCGTCGATCCGGGTGTGGGTCCAGCTGTAGTTCAGGCTGTAATCCGGCAGCCGCCAGACGTTGACGCACCGGATCGCCAGGACCGCCGCGCAGAGCCCCAGGCAGGCCAGGGCCGCGCGGCGCGGCCGCAGGCGCCCGAGCCAGAGCAGGAAGACCAGCGGGAAGACGAGGTAGAAATGCTCCTCGATGGCGAGGCTCCAGAGCGGCACCGGCAGCACCGCCTCGGTGCCGAACAGGCCGGGATAGTTCGTCAGGAAGGTCGCCTGCCCGAAGACCGCCGCCGGCGCGACCGGCATCCAGTCGAGCCACCCCGCCGCGTAGAGCGCGCCGGAGGCGAGCAGGGTCAGGTACATGGGCGGCAGGATGCGCAGGCTCCGCCGGAGGTAGAAGGCGGGAAGCGACACCGTTCCGGTCCGCGCCCGCTCGATCCGCAGGAGCGTGGTGATCAGGTAGCCGCTGAGGAAGAAGAAGACGGTCACGCCGAAGCCGCCCGGCACCACGTGCCCGTAGCCGCAATGGGCCGCGAACACGATCAGGATGGCGAGCGCCCGCACCCCGTCGAGCTGCGGCAGGTAGGGCATCGTCTTCGGGATCGGATCACCGGAATCCGGCATGCTGGGGACCGATCTCCTGTCCGGGCCTGGGCAGCCGTGGCGGCCCGGCCACGCGGTGTCCGACGGAACGCTTCGATGAAGGTGTCCTACTCCGCCATCGCGGGCGGAGCGAAGTGACCCGGGGCAGCGCGACGACGGGCGGCGTCGCGCCGTCTGGATCGCTTAGCTCCGCGCGCAAAGACGTGGGCGCCGGAGCCAGCAACGCATGAATGTATGAGCGCGACGTTGACGCCGACCGACATCCGCGACGTCACACGCGGATGAATCAATGGCGGGATCGTGAATCCCGATCCTGCCCGCTCTCGGGGTCGGAGGAGATTGGTAACCACGCCGGCCCATCATCCGGCCCGGTCGCGCCGCCTGAGCGCGTCGGGAGTGTTGCGTATGGTCCCGGTCCAGCCCCGCCGTCACGCCCGCCCGCACGCCGCGCTGGGTGCGGGCCTGTCCCTGCTGGCCCTGCTCGGAGCGCCCGGCGTCGCCCTGGCGCAGGGGACCGGCGCGGCGCAGGGCGGCCCCGCGCCGGTGCCGCCGCTCGCCGCGCCGGTCGCGGTGCCGCCCGCCGCGGGCGAGACCGCGAAGAGCCAGGAGCCCCGCGCACCGGAGGCGAAGGGTGAGGCGAAGGGCGCGACCGGCAAGCCGGCGGAGGCCAAGCGGGCCGACACCAGGCCGGCCGAGATCAGGCCGGCCGAGCCCCGGGCGACCGAGGCCGCACCAGAGCCCGTCCCGGCGCAGGGCAAGGCGCAAGATGCGAAGGCACAGGACGCGAAGGCACAGGACAGCAAGGCGTCGGAGAGCAAGGCGTCCGACGCCCGATCGGCCGAGACCAAGTCCCAGCCGGCCAAGCCTCAGGAAGCTGCGAAGAGGTCCCGCGAGCCGGCGCCGCTGGTCTACGCCAAGGTCTCCGCCGACCCGAACCCGACGCTGACGCCGCGGACGTTCCTCGACACACTCCGGGCGGCCGAGCGCTACGCGGCCTTCGCGGAGGCCGGGGGCTGGGAGCGGCTGCCAGACGATCTCGCGCGCCTCAAGCCCGGCGAGCGCCACCCGGCGGTCCCCGCGCTGCGCCACCACCTGACGCTGACCGGCGACCTGCCGGCGGATGCGCCCGCGAACGACCGCCTCGACCCGCCCCTGGTGGCGGCGATCGCCGCCTTCCAGGGCCGCCACGGCCTGCCCGACAGCGGTATCCTTGGCCGGCTCACGATCAACGCGCTCAACGTGCCGGCCGCGGTGCGCCAGCGCCAGCTCGCCGCCTCCGCGGCCCGGCTGATGGGCTCGAAATTCCCGTTCGGCGAGCGCTACGTGGTGGTCAACATCCCGTCCGCCGCCGTGGAGGCGGTGGAGAACGGCGCCGTGGCGCGCCGCTACGTCGCGGTGGTCGGCTCCCCCGACAAGGCGACGCCGTCCGTCGAGACGCGGATCACCGACATCAACTTCAACCCGACCTGGACCGTCCCCGCCTCGGTGGTGAAGAACGAGATCATCCCGGCGATGCGCAAGAACCCGGGCTACCTCGCCAAGAACCGCATCCGGATCCTGGGCCCGGCGGGCGAGGTCGACCCGACCCGGATCGACTGGGCGGGCCAGAAGGCCGTCAACTACACGCTGCGCCAGGATTCCGGCCTCGACAATTCGCTGGGCCAGGTGCGGATCGACATGCCGAACCGCTTTGCCGTCTACATGCACGATACGCCGGCGAAGTCGCTCTTCGCCGCGAGCGTGCGCTTCCACAGCCACGGCTGCGTCCGGGTCGGACAGGTGAAGGAGCTGGTCGGCTGGCTGCTGCAGGGCACGGACGGCCCCAACGGGCCGGGCACGAGCTGGGGGCCGATCGAGATCGAGACCGGCATCGCCGACGGCGAGCGCCGCGACATCAAGCTCACCAAGCCGATTCCGGTCACCTTCGTGTACCTCACCGGCTTCGCCACGCCGGACGGGAAGGCGCATTTCCGCGACGACATCTACAACCTCGACACGCCGGCGCCCGAGCCTGCCGCCACCGGCGCGATCCCGCCCGCGGCGGGCGCGGACGCCGCGAAGCCGGCCCCCGCCACCGCGCCGGCCCCGCCCCGGCCCGGTGCGGCCCACGACGCGAAGCCGGCTCCCGCGCGGGCTGCCGCGGCCAAGCCCGCAACGGTCGGGCCCGCGCCGGTCAGGCCCGCACCGGCGAAGCCGTCGCCGGAGCGGCCCGTTACCGAGCGCCGCAGTTTGGAATCCGTCGAACCTATCCGCTAAAGCCAACCCAGCTATGCGATTCTCGGCACGCCGGAACATCCCGGCGGGCCGGCCATTGGCCTGCAGAAGGCGCGTTCGCCCCTCCGCGGAGTGACGGAGCGGCGCGCCGAGCCAGCGAATCGCATTGGAGACGACCATGGCCAAGGCCAAGCCGAGCAGCCGCATCGAGAGCGCGCGCCTCAACACCCCGACCGACCTCGATCCGAGCGACGTCCGGACGATCGCCGAGGGCCTGACGGTCCTGAGCTCGGACCTGTTCGCCCTCTACATCAAGACCAAGAACTTCCACTGGCACATGAGCGGGCCCCATTTCCGCGACTACCACCTGCTGCTGGACGAGCAGTCGGCGCAGATCTTCGAGATCATCGACGCGGTGAACGAGCGCGCCCGCAAGATCGGCGGCACGGTCCTGCGCTCGCTCGGCCAAGCCAAGAGCCTGACCCGCGTGGCCGACAACGATGCCGAGTACGTCTCGCCCCTCGACATGCTCAAGGAGCTGCGCGACGACAACAAGGTCCTCACCGCCAACATGCGGACGCTCCACGGGGTCACCGACGAGGCCGGCGACGTGGCGACCACCTCGCAGCTCGAGGAGTGGATCGACCAGTCCGAGGAGCGGACGTGGTTCCTCTACGAGACCACCCGCAACGCGACCGACAGCGGCCACTGAGCCGCGCCCCCCGGCACCGGCGCGGCCGGCGCCGGGTCGGGCCTCGCCGCGCCGCTAGCCGGTTGCGAGATCGAGGTGCACCTTCACGAGGCCCGGATCGTCCGGGTCGCGCCCCTGCGTGAAGCCGAGGCGGCGGCACACTGCCAGCATCGGCCGGTTCTCGGCGAGCACCGTGCCCTCGACCCGGCCGATCCCCTCGGAGCGCGCCCAGTCGATCATCAGGCGCATCAGCGCGAAGGCGAGGCCCGTCCCGCGGGCGTCGCGGCCCACCGCGATCGCGTACTCGCCGCTCTCGTGGTTGGCGTCGGCGTGGAGCCGGACCGCACCGAGCATGCGCTCGCCGCCGCCCGGCCCGATCTCCGTGGCCACGAACGCGATGGCGCGGGCGTAGTCGAGCTGCGTCAGGCGGGCCAGGAAGGCGTGGCTGAACTCGCGCACCGGCCCGAAGAACCGCAGCCGCAGGTCCTCCGGGTCAAGACCCTTGAAGAAGGCCAGGAACAGGCCCTCGTCCTCCGGGCGCACGGGCCGCACCCGCACGGTCCGGTCCTTGAGGTTGAGCGTGCGGATCCACTCGGCCGGATAGGGCCGGATCGCGAAGCGCGGGTGGCCGCGGCCGTGGGCGCCGCGCTCGGCGCGCCCGATCCGGACCCTGGCGTCGAGGGCCAGCACGCCGGTCTCGTCGGCCAGGAGCGGGTTGATGTCGAGCTCGCGCACCTGCGGCAGGTCGGCGGCGAGCTGGGACAGCTTCACCAGCGTCAGCGCGATCGCCCCGAGATCGGCCGCCGGCACGTCGCGGTAGGCCTCGAGGCGGCGCGCGACCCGGGTGCGGGCGATGAGGTCGCGCGCCAGGGTTAGGTCGAGCGGCGGCAGGCCGAGGGCGCGGTCGTCGATCACCTCCACGGCGGTCCCGCCCCGGCCGAACACCACCACCGGGCCGAACACCGCGTCCTCCGCGAGCCCGGCGATCAGCTCCCGGCGCTGGCCGCGGCGGACCATCGGCTGCACGGCGAAGCCGGTGACCCGGGCGTCGGGCCGCTCCCGGCGCGCGCGGGCCAGGATGCTGCGGGCGGCCTCCGCGACGTCGGCCTCGCTGGTCAGGTCGAGGTGGACGCCGCCGATGTCGGATTTGTGCACGATGTCCGGCGAGACGACCTTCAGCGCCACCGTCCCGCCCGCCGCGATGATCGGCCACGCGGCCGCCGCGGCCGCGTCCGTGTCGGGGGCGAGCGTGATCGGGACGGTCGGGATCCCGTAGGCCTGCAGGAGGCCGTTCACCGCCACCGGGTCGAGCCACGCGGCGCCCTGGCGCAGGGCGCCGGCGACGATCGAGCGGGCCCGCGCCGTGTCGGGGGAGAAGTCCCGCGGCAGCGAGTCCGGCGTGCGCATCAGGTCGTCCTGGGCCTCGCGGTAGCGCACGAGGTGCAGGAAGCCCTCGATCGCCTCGGAATCGGTGGTGAAATGCGGGATCCCGGCCTGCGCGAAGGTCTCGCGCGCCGCCTCCGCGTCGCCCAGCGTGACCGCGAAGACCGGCTTCTTGCGGGTCTGGCCGGCGCGGGCGGCCTTGACCGTCGCGGCGACGGCCTCGGCCACCGCGCCGGCCTCCGAGCGGATCGTCGGCACGTGGATCGCCAGCACGGCGTCGCTCGTCCGATCCGTCAGCAGCGGCGTCAGCGCGGACGCGAAGGCCGGACCGGCGGCGTCGACGCCGAGGTCGAGGGGGTTTCCCGGCGCGCGGCCCTCCGCCTCGGCGGGCGCCGCCAGGGTCCCGGCCCGCTCGATCAGCCGGTCCGCCGCGAGGAGGCCGATGCCGCGGCCGTTGGACACGATCGCCAGCCGGTGGCCGGGGAACGGCCGCTGCCGCCCCAGGGTCTCCACGGCGGAGAACATCGCGTCGAGGTCCGGCACGGCCAGCAGGCCGGCCCGCCGGAAGGCCGCGGCGTAGACCGCGTCCGGGCGGGCCAGGGCGCCGGTATGGGTGACGGCGGCGCGGGTGTCGGGCCGGTGCCGGCCCGCCCGCAGGACCACGACGGGCTTGGCCCGGGCCGCGGCGCGGGCGGCCGACATGAACCGGCGGGCATCCGCGACCCGGTCGAGGCAGAGCAGGATCGCGCGGGTGCGGAAATCGGCGGCGAAGTGGTCGAGGCAGTCGGCCACGCCGATGTCGAGGACGCTGCCCAGCGACAGCACCGCCGAGAAGCCCGTGCCGTGGCGGGCGCCCCAGGCGACGATGGCGGCCGCGACCGTGCCGGATTGCGAGACGAGGGCGAGGTCGCCGGCCTCGGGCGCCTGGGCGAACAGGCTGGCGTTGAGCCTCGCGCCCGGGACCGCCAAGCCTGCGCTGTCGGGCCCGAGCAGGCGCAGGCCGTGGGCGCGGGCGATCCCGTGGGCGACCGGACCGGGATCCTCCGGCCCGGATCCGAGCCGCGCCGTGAGGATCACGGCCGCCCCGGCGCCGATCGCGGCGGCCTGCGCGACGACCTCGGGCACGCTCGGCGGCGGCACCGCGATCAGGACGAGGTCGGGGGCGGCGGGCAGATCCGCGACCCGCGGCACGCAGGCCAGCCCCTCGACGGCGGCCTGATCGGGCTGGACCGGCATGATCGCGCCGGGAAAGCCCGCGGCGCGCAGGCTGTCGAGCACGCTGCGCCCCAGCGAGCCCTCGCGCCCCACCGCCCCGACCAGGGCGATCGAGCGGGGCGCCAGCAGCTTGTCGAACCGGTAGGTGCTCACGACCGGCGGCTCACGACATCGTCACGGGACGCGGTCCCGCAGGCCGTTCCTGGCGGCACGCATCTGGCCTCTCGCTCACGTCCGAACGGACGAGGCGCCGGAGCGCCCGCCGCCCTCCCAGATGGCGCGATCCGGCGCGCCTGCAACGCCCGGTCGGCACGCGCCAGCCGGAAATCGCGTGGTCGACGCGAGCGCGGTCTCCAGACCTCCTTTTGTTCAATATCGGGCGCCATTTATCCACTCTAAGACGGCACTTGTGGGCATGTGTGGATTGGACTTGCTATTGAATTCACACCACCATAGTAACTGCCCATTAACTACCCTGTATCGGGTCGAGCAGAGACAGATCCCGGCCGGCGTGGGTGGCCGGCTGGGATCGATTGGAGGTTACGGGATGGACGCCACGGGTGAAGGGCAACCGGACTATCTCACGCTGTCCGTCGACATCGTGTCGGCCTTCGTGAGCAACAATCCGGTCCCCGCGCCGGAACTGCCGGGGCTGATCGCGGCCATCCACGCGACGCTGCACGGGCTCGGCGAGCCGTCCGCCCCGCCGGCGGAGCAGCTGCGGCCGGCCGTGCCGGTCCGGCGCTCGGTCCAGCCCGACTTCATCGTCTGCCTGGAGGACGGCAAGAAGTTCAAGTCGCTGAAGCGCCACCTGCGGACGCACTACAACCTGACGCCCGAGGAGTATCGGGGAAAGTGGGGCCTGCCGCCCGACTACCCGATGGTGGCGCCGAACTACGCCGCGGCGCGGTCCAGCCTCGCCAAGAGCATGGGCCTCGGCCACCAGCGCCGGAAGGGCTGACGGCGCGGCGCTCTCATCCGCGTCCGCGTCCACAGCTTTCGGAGGCGGGTTAGGCATCGGGCAAGCCGCGCTTGCGAGGGTCGGGGGCCCGTCAGCGCCCCCGAGACCCGATGCCCGGCAAGCCCAGCCTCGTCGCCCGCCTGTTCTGGACGGCCGTGATCGGCCTTCCCTTCGGGCTCTGGTACGGCCGGCCGGCGCTCGCCGCGACGGGACTCGCCCTCGCGCTCGTCCTGCTGCGGCATCTCGGGCGCCCGCGCCGGTTCCGGGCCCGGGTGCGCCGGATCGCCCGCGCCCATGCCGAGACGCTGGCGCTGCGGCGGCGGCAGGAGAGCTACACCGACCCCTACGGCAACCGGATCGAGGACGGCTGGCTGCGCGAGCGCGATTATTTCCTCGAGCGGACCGTCCTGCCGCAGCTCGGCCCGCGCTTCGCCGACCTCGCCGAGGCGGAGCACGCGCGGATGCTGGCGATCGTCGAGGCCGAGGCCGCCGCCGTCGCGCTCCCGGAGGAGGACGAGGCGCCCGGGGACGGGCTGGACTACGAGCGCTACTGCGCCGAGCGCCTGGTCCGGGCTGGCTGGCGGGCGCACCGGACGCCGGCGAGCGGCGACCAGGGCGCCGATATCGTGGCGGTGCGGGACGGGCTGCGCCTCGTCGTGCAGTGCAAGCGGCTGAGCAAGCCCGTGGGCAACGCCGCCGTGCAGGAAGCCGCCGCGGCCCTGCGCTACTGGGACGGGGACCGGGCCGCCGTGGTGTCGAACGCCGGCTTCACGCCGGCGGCGCGCCGGCTCGCCACGGCCACCGGCGTCCTCCTCCTGCACCACGACGCCCTCGAGGCGATCGAGGCGTTCGACCTCGCGGAGACGTGATGCCCGTCAGGCGAGCGGGCCGGGGATGGCGATCTCCGCCTCGCTGAGCAGGCGCGCCTCGTGGCGGCGCACGAACAGCCACAGGGCCAGGCCGCCGAACACCACCAGGGCGAGCAGGGTCAGGCCCACCGGGCCGACGATGTGCTCGATCTGGCGCCCGCAATAGTACGAGCCGATGCCCATGCTGCCAGCCCAGACGACGCCGCCGAGGGCGTTGAAGGCGAAGAAGCGGCGCGCGTCCAGGCGGTTGACCCCGGCGAGCAGGGCCGCGTAGGCGCGCAGCATCGCGGTGAAGCGGCCGAAGAACACGATCTTCCCGCCGTGCTGGCGGAACAGGTACTGGCCGAGCTTGAGCCGCCCGTGATCGAGGGCGATGAGATGGCCGTAGCGGAGCAGCAGCGGCATGCCCCAGCGCCGCCCCGCCCAGTAGCCGACATTGTCGCCCAGGATCGCCGCCGTCGCCGCCGCGGCGATGACCAGGCCGATGTTCAGGTTCCCGGTGCTCCCCGCGTAGACGGCGGCCGAGATCAGCACCGTCTCGCCGGGGCACGGCACGCCGGCGCTCTCGAGGGTGATGATCACGAAGATCGCGATGTATCCGTAATTCGCGATCAGGTCGGCGATGGGCAGGTCGTTCAGGAAGGCCATGCGGTCCTCGGGCCGGTCTCCGGGCAGAGCCCGGCGACACAAGCGGACGGAACGTGGCCTTAAGAGGGCCGATCTGCGGCCGGCGGCGTCCTCAGAGGACCTTCAGCAGTGCTTCGGCGCCGGACGCCTCGGCCTTCGAGGGCGTCTCCTCGACGTTGAGGATCCGGACGACGCCGTCCTCGACCAGCATCGAGTAGCGCTTCGAGCGCATCCCGAGGCCGAAGCCGGTGCCGTCCATCTCCAGGCCGAGGGCCTTGGCGAAATCGGCGTTGCCGTCGGCGAGGAATTCCAGCCCCTCGGCGCCGCTCGCCTTCGACCACGCGTCGAGCACGAACACGTCGTTGACGCTCGTCACCGCGATGGCGTCGATACCGCGCCCGAGGATCTCGTCCCGGTGGGTGACGAAGCCCGGCAGGTGGTTGCGGTGGCAGCTGGGGGTGAACGCCCCCGGCACGCCGATCAGGACCACGCGCCGGCCCTTGAACACGTCGTCGGTGGTGCGCGCGATCGGGCCCTCGGGGCCGATCACCCGGAAGGTGGCCTGGGGCAGGTGGTCGCCGACCTGGATCATCGCGGGTCCCTCGTTGTCGCGCGCTGGGATGGCGCGTGTGAGCAGCGCGCCTGACCTAGCGTGGCAGGGGGTGCCTGTCGAGGATCGGGAGCGGCCTGCGGCTCACGGTCCGAGAAGCTTGACGAAGGCCGCCCCGGCGCCGAACAGCGCGGCCCCGGCCGTCATGCCGGACAGTGCCACCTGCCAGGGCGCGAGACTCCGGTCCCGGCCGATCTTGGCGGCCTCGGCCGCAAGCTTGGTCTGCTCGACGGCCGTCTTCGAAGCCTCGGCCGTCATCTTGAACTGCTCGGCCGCCAGCTTAGTCTGCTCCGCGGCCAGGTTCGACTGCTCGGCGATCAGCTTGTGCTGCTCGGCGACGAACTTCCGCGTCTCCTCGTGCGCGCGCTCGATCCGGGCGCGCTGCTCCTCGATGTCGAACGCGGTCTGAGAGGCGGGGCCAGCCACGATGGTCACGGTCTCGAACGTGGCCGGAACGATCGCCTCGCGTGCCGGCCAGGACATTCTGCGGCGCGCATGAGACCCGCACAAGCTTGGGGGAGGCTTGCTGCGTCCCTTTTGCCCGCTGGACAACGGAGGGGCGCGGCGTAGCATGGAGGCATGGCGCACCCTCCGCACCGCAGGCCCGATCCCATGTCGGCAGCGTCGTCCCAGGCCGGGAAGGCGGCGCCGCTCCGCACGGAGCTGACGGGCCCGCACTTCCTCGACGGGCAGTTCCTCGTGGCCATGCCCGGCATGGCCGACGAGCGCTTCGCGCGCTCGGTGATCTACATCTGCGCCCATTCCGCCGACGGGGCCATGGGCATCATCGTCAACAAGGCGGCGACCGACATCAGCATGCCGGACTTGCTGGTCCAGCTCGACGTGGCGCCCGAGGCGGACGCGATCCGCCTGCGCGAGCGGGTCGGCCACATGCCGGTCCTGATGGGCGGCCCGGTGGAGGGACGGCGCGGCTTCGTGCTCCACAGCGACGATTTCCACATCCAGCAATCGACGCTGATCATCGACGACGGCATCTGCCTGACCGCGACCGTGGAGATCCTCCGCGCCATCGCCAGCGGCGAGGGGCCGGCCAGCGCCGTGCTGGCGCTCGGCTACGCCGGCTGGCAGGCCGGGCAGCTGGAGAGCGAGATCATGGCCAACGGCTGGCTTAACTGCCCGGCCGACCCGGCCCTGATCTTCAACGCCGACCTTGACGCCAAGTACGACCTCGCCCTGCGGGCCAACGGCATCGATCCGGCGATGCTGTCGATGACCGCCGGCCGGGCCTGACCCGGCCGCGCTCGCCGGGGCGGCACGCCGTCTTTGCGAGCGGAGCGAAGCGATCCAGGAACGCTACGCCGGCCAGCCCCGCGCTACCCTGGGCTGCTTCGCTCCGTTCGCAAAGACGGTTGCGCCGGGCCGTTACGGGGCGGTCTTACTCCGGAACGGCGTCGCCGCCGCCGACCGCGTCCGGGTTCATGCCCTCGACGGCCGGCTTGGGCCGGGGCCGCCGGGGCGCCACGGCGGCGGTGGGCGTCGCCGTGTTGGCGCCGAGCCGGGTCGCCAGGGCCAGGGCGCGGTTCTCCGTCACCCGCAGATGGCAGAACCCGTGCGTCCCCTCGCGCGCGTAGGTGCGGCAGAGCTGCTCCCGGTCCGAGGAGAACGCCGCCTGCTCGCTGACGATCGGCCGCACGTCCTCGCGCCGGGCCCGCTGAGTCATCAGCTTGTAATTGTCCCGTACGGCCTTGTCGGCGACGCCCCGAGCCGTGTCGAACTCGCCGGCCCGCGGGATCAGGGTGGCGGCGCCTGGCCCCCAGAGGCCGACCGGCGTGGTCGCGCAATCCGCCGCCGAGAAGGTGCAGACCGGGCCCGAACCCAGGCTCGAGACCAGGACGCCGCCGTCGGTCACGTCGAAGCGCAGCGGGCACTCGGCCCCGGCGGCCTCGAAGCGGGGCACGCCCTCGGGCTTGCCCTCGGCGGTGAGCGGCACCGGATTGCCGCCCGCGAGCGGGACGGTGCACGAATCCGCCGGCTGCGAGATCTTGGTCCCGGGCAGCTTGATCCGCGCCGTGACGGCCGTGCCGGAGCGCTCCAGCTTCAGGGACCCGGACAGGCCGTTGAGCTGCAGCTCCTGGCCGATCACGCCGTCCTCGGAGGGCGTCTTCAGCACGACCGGGCGGGCCGGGACTGGGGCGGGCCGGGGCGCCTCGGGAGCCGCGGGCGGTCCCGGCTCGCCCGGCGCCGCCGGGCCGGGCGCCGGTTCCGGCAGGCCCCGCGGCGGCGTCGGCGGCCGCTCCGGCTTGATGCCGAACAGGCGCTCGAAGAAGTTCTGGGCCCGCGCGGGGGGCGCGGCGAGCATCCCGGGCGCCGCGACGGCGACCGCCAGGATCGGGAGCAGGAGGCTGCGGGTCGGGCGCATCGGACTCTACGACGGGGAGACGAAGTGGCGGGGCCACGCGCAACCCCTTGTCGAAACGTTAACACGCCGTCGATGGCGCGGACGTGGCAGCGGAGCAACAAAATGCAGCCACGCCACCGGGCCGACGCCGTCCGTGCGGCGAGATCCTGCCGGAATGACAAAGGGATGGCGCGGATCCGCGGGGCCGATCCCGCCGCGCAGGCTTCGCCTTGCGGGCCCGGAACGGGCTTCTTATATCGCCCTCGACGCGGGATTGCGCGCTGGGTTTCAGCCGTTCACGGCCCTTGATCCGGCCCGGGTCCCATACTCACATCACCCCCGACACCGCCATGGGCCGAGCTGCTTCGGGGCTCGGCGGTCTGCTTGAACGCGACACAAAGAGGGATCCCACCATGGGTAAAGTTATCGGCATCGACCTCGGCACCACCAATTCCTGCGTGGCCGTGATGGAAGGCACGCAGCCCAAGGTCATCGAGAATTCGGAAGGCGCGCGCACCACGCCGTCCATCGTCGCCTTCACGGACGACGGCGAGCGGCTCGTCGGCCAGCCGGCCAAGCGCCAGGCGGTCACGAACCCCGAGCGCACGTTCTTCGCCATCAAGCGGCTCATCGGCCGGACCTACGACGACCCGATGACCCAGAAGGACAAGGGCCTCGTGCCCTACAAGATCGCCCGCGGCGACAACGGCGACGCCTGGGTCGAGGCGGACGGCAAGAAGTACTCGCCCTCGCAGATCTCCGCCTTCACCCTGCAGAAGATGAAGGAGACCGCCGAGTCGCATCTCGGCCAGCCGGTCACGCAGGCGGTCATCACGGTCCCGGCCTACTTCAACGACGCCCAGCGTCAGGCCACCAAGGACGCCGGCAAGATCGCGGGCCTCGAGGTGTTGCGCATCATCAACGAGCCGACCGCGGCGGCGCTCGCCTACGGCCTCGACAAGAAGAAGTCCGGCACGATCGCGGTCTACGACCTCGGCGGCGGCACCTTCGACGTCTCGATCCTCGAGATCGGCGACGGCGTCTTCGAGGTGAAGTCGACGAACGGCGACACCTTCCTGGGCGGCGAGGACTTCGACAACCGGATCGTCGAGTACCTGACGGCCGAGTTCAAGAAGGAGCAGGGCATCGACCTGACCAAGGACAAGCTCGCCCTCCAGCGCCTCAAGGAGGCCGCCGAGAAGGCCAAGATCGAGCTGTCCTCGGCCACCCAGACCGAGATCAACCTGCCCTACATCACCGCCGACAACACAGGCCCGAAGCACCTCGCGCTGAAGCTCAGCCGCGCGAAGTTCGAGTCGCTCGTCGACGATCTGGTGCAGCGCACGATCGAGCCCTGCCGCAAGGCGCTCAAGGATGCCGGCGTGTCGGCCTCCGAGATCGACGAGGTGGTGCTGGTCGGCGGCATGATCCGCATGCCGAAGATCCAGGAAGTGGTGAAGTCCTTCTTCGGCAAGGAGCCACACAAGGGCGTCAACCCGGACGAGGTCGTGGCCATCGGCGCCGCCGTGCAGGCCGGCGTGCTCCAGGGCGACGTCAAGGACGTGCTGCTGCTGGACGTGACCCCGCTGTCGCTGGGCATCGAGACGCTGGGCGGCGTGTTCACCCGGCTCATCGACCGCAACACCACGATCCCGACCAAGAAGTCCCAGACCTTCTCGACCGCCGAGGACAACCAGAACGCGGTCACGATCCGGGTCTTCCAGGGCGAGCGCGAGATGGCGGCCGACAACAAGCTGCTCGGCCAGTTCGACCTCGTCGGCATCCCGCCGGCGCCCCGCGGCATGCCGCAGATCGAGGTGACCTTCGACATCGACGCCAACGGCATCGTCAACGTGACGGCCAAGGACAAGGCGACCAACAAGGAGCACCAGATCCGCATCCAGGCCTCGGGTGGCCTGTCGGACGCCGACATCGACCGGATGGTGAAGGACGCCGAGGCGAACGCCGAGGCCGACAAGAAGCGGCGCGAGCTCGTCGAGGTGAAGAACCAGGGCGAGAGCCTGATCCACGCCACCGAGAAGTCGGTGACCGAGTACGGCGACAAGGTCCCGGCCGCCGACAAGGGCGCGATCGAGACCGCGATGACCGCGCTCAAGACCGCGCTGGAGGGCGACGACGTCGAGACCATCAAGGCCCGGACCACGGACCTGATGCAGGCCTCGATGAAGCTCGGCGAGGCCATGTACGCCGCCAACCAGGCGGCCGGCCCGGATGCCGGTGCCGAGGCGGCGGCCTCCGAGAAGAAGGACGACGTCATCGACGCCGATTTCCAGGAGGTCGACGAGAAGGACCAGAAGAAGCGCGCCTGAGGCGCGGATCTGATACGACCGCGCGGGGCCGGAGCGATCCGGCCCCGCCTTTGCGTGAGAAGCGTATTCAGAAGCTCCGTCATGCCGGGCCTGCGGGGCCCGGAACCGGGAGCCGCCGGCCGATCGCGGATCCGCGTCGTCGGCGCCTCCGGTTTCCGGGCTCGTCGCGGCCTCCCGGAACGGCGGCGCGGTGGTAGAGAAGCGTCGCGGCCCGGGGTACGGGACGGGACGGGAAGGCACCTGAGGGCGGGATGTCGAAGCGGGACTACTACGAGATCCTGGGGGTCACCAAGACCGCCACGGAAGGCGAGATGAAGGTCGCCTTCCGCAAGCTCGCGATGACCTATCATCCCGACCGGAATCCCGGCGACAAGGACGCCGAGATCAAGTTCAAGGAGATCAACGAGGCCTATCAGTGCCTGTCCGACGGCCAGAAGCGCGCCGCCTACGACCGGTTCGGCCACGCGGCCTTCAGCCAGGGCGGTGCCGGCGGTCCCGGATTCGGCAACGAGTTCGGCGACTTCATGTCGGACATCTTCGACAATTTCTTCGGCGACGGCCGCGGGGCCGCCGGCGGTGGCCGCGGACGCGGCGGCACGCCGGGCCGCGAGCGCGGGGCCGACCTGCGCTACAACCTCGAGATCACCCTGGAGGAGGCCTTCACCGGCAAGGCCGAGACCATCAAGATCCCGACCTCGATCACCTGCGAGGTCTGCGACGGGTCCGGCGCGAAGCCCGGCTCGAAGCCGCGGACCTGCCCGACCTGCGCGGGCTACGGACGGGTCCGGGCGGCGCAGGGCTTCTTCGCCATCGAGCGGACCTGCCCCAACTGCCACGGCCGCGGCGAGATCGTCGACGACCCCTGCACCGCCTGCCAGGGCGCCGGGCGCGTCAACCGCGAGCGCACCCTCTCGATCAACGTGCCGGCGGGCGTCGATGACGGGCTGCGGATCCGGCTCGCCGGCGAGGGCGAGAGCGGGCTGCGCGGCGGGCCGGCGGGCGACCTCTACGTCTTCCTGTCGATCAAGCAGCACGAGTTCTTCCAGCGCGACGGCGCCGACCTGTTCTGCCGGGTGCCGATCTCGATGGTCACGGCCGCGCTCTCGGGCGAGATCACCGTGCCGGTGATCGACGGCTCGCAGACGCAGGTGCGCATCCCGGCGGGGACGCAGACCGCCAAGCAGTTCCGCATCAAGGGCAAGGGCATGCCGGTGCTGCGCTCGCGGGAGGTCGGCGACCTCTACATCCAGGTCTTCGTCGAGACCCCGCAGAACCTGACCAAGCGCCAGCGCGAGCTGCTCCAGGAGTTCGACCAGTCGGCCTCCCCGGAGAACCATCCGGAGTCCGCGGGCTTCTTCTCGAAGGTGCGGGACTTCTTCGGGGGCGCGGTCCGGCCGTGAGGCCGGATCCGAATCCCGGGAAGACCCGTTATGCAAGCGGCCGGCGTGGCTTGCATCCCCTAGGCGCGGCGCCGGCTTGACTGTAAGACAGCGCCGTCCCTAGCCATTCATTCTCATCCGGCATCAAGGAATCCAGGACTTGCCGCCGCTCCGCCGTCCCAACGCGAAGGCTCCTGCGGGCAGGAGCGCGATTTTCGGGCCGCGGCGCGACCCCCTCGAGGACGAGGCCCGATTCCTGCGGTCCTGGCTGGAGCGCCCCCTGGTCACGGGGGCCGTGACGCCCTCGGGCAAGATGCTCGCCCGGACCATGGCGGCCTACGTCGACCCGCGCCTCGAAGGGCCGGTGGTCGAGTTGGGCCCCGGCACCGGTCCTGTGACCGAGGCGCTGATCCGGCGCGGCGTCGCGCCGGAGCGGCTGATCCTCGTGGAGTTCAACCCCGATTTCTGCCGCCTCCTGACCCATCGCTTCCCGGGCGTGCGGGTCATCCAGGGCGACGCCTACAACATGCGCGCGAGCCTCCAGGACGTGCTGACGGAGCCCGCCGCCGCGACGATCTCGAGCCTGCCGCTGTTCACCAAGCCGCTGGAGCAGCGGCTCGACCTGCTCAACACCGCCCACGACCTGATGCGGCCGGGCGCGCCCTTCGTGCAGTTCACCTACGCGGTCGTTCCGCCGATCCCGGCCCGCTGCGAGGCCGGCAGCTACACCGCCGATCGCTCCAACCGGGTCTGGCTGAACCTGCCGCCGGCGCGGGTCTGGGTCTACCGCCGACCCTGACCTGAACACGGCCTGAGCGAACAGGTCACGTTTGCGTCAACTGGAAAGGCGCACACCTGGGACACGGCCGGACGCCACAGGGCGACCGGCGTGGATCAGGAGAACGCCGATGTTCACCAAGACCGCACGGACCCGTTTGGCCGCCGCCCTGGCCTTCGGCGGACTCGCCTTCGCGGCGCCGGCCATGGCCGCGCCCCTCGGCCGCGATGCCGGCCTGCAGGCGGAAGCCGGCGACGTCCAGACCGTCCAGTACGGCTACGGCTACGGGCACCGCCACGGCGGCTGGGGTCACCGCGGCTACGGCCCGCGCCATCACCACCACGGTTGGGGCCGGGGCCATCATCACGGCTGGGGGCACCGCGGCTTCGGCCCGCGTCACCATCACCACGGCGGCTGGGGCCATCGCCACGGCTACGGCCGCTGGTAAGGGCTCCGAGCCCGCCGCGCCCGGCCACGGATCCGTGATGGCCGGGCGCGCCCGCTAGCTGGCGCCCACCCGCTCGAGGACGGGCGGGCGCTCCGGCGGCGCGTCGCCCATCCGGTAGGCCGCCCGCAGCGCGGCCTCCGCCCGGTCCGCGGCGGCCTCGTCGGCCGCGTGGACGATCCCGAGCAGCCCGCCGGACGATCCGGGACCGGCAAGATCCGTGAAGCCGACCCGCGGGTCGACCGGATCCTCAGGCCGCGTGCGGCCGCCGCCCAGTCCGATCACCGCCAAGCCCAGCGCCCGCGTCGCGATCCCCGCGACGGTCCCGTCCTGACGGACCGCCCGGCGCACCGGCGCGGCGGGCAGATGCGCCTCCGGCCGCTCGAGGAGATCGCCCGGTCCGCCGAGCGCCGCGACCATGCGGGCGAAGCCCTCGGCCGCCCGGCCCGAGGCGAGGGCCTGCTCCAGCCGCTCCGCGGCGCTGTCGCGGTCCGGCGCCAGGCCGCCCACGACCAGCATCTCGGCGCCCAGCGCCACCGTGACCGCGTGGAAGCGCGGCTCGCGGCGCGCGCCCGTCAGGTAGTCGAGCGCGTAGGCGACCTCGACGGCGTTGCCGGCCGCGCTGGCGAGCGGCGCGTCCATGTCGGTGATCAGCGCGGCGGTGTGCAGGCCGGCCCCCTCCGCAACCGTGACGATGCTCTGGGCCAGCGCCCGCGCCTCGGGCACGCCCGCCATGAAGGCGCCGGAGCCCTGCTTCACGTCCATCACGAGCCCGTCGAGCCCGGCGGCGAGCTTCTTCGACAGGATCGAGGCGGTGATCAGGTCGCGGGACTCGACCGTGCCGGTGACGTCGCGGATCGCGTAGAGGCGCCGGTCCGCGGGCGCGAGTTCGGCGGTCTGGCCGATGATGGCGCAGCCGACCTCCGCGACGACCCGGCGGAACGCGTCGAGCCCGGGCGTGGCGTCGTAGCCCGGGATGCTGCCGAGCTTGTCCAGCGTCCCGCCGGTATGGCCGAGGCCGCGCCCCGAGATCATCGGAACGTAGCCGCCGCAGGCCGCGACCATCGGGGCGAGCGGCAGGCTCACCGCGTCGCCGATGCCGCCGGTGGAGTGCTTGTCGAGGATTGGCCCGGGCAGGTCCCAGGCGAGGATCCGGCCCGATTCCGCCATCGCGCGGGTGAGCGCCACCCGCTCCGGCAGCGACAGGCCGCGGAAGAACACCGCCATGGCGAAGGCCGCCGCCTGCCCCTCCCCGACCGTGCCGTCGGTGAGGCCGCGGATGAAGGCCCCGATCTCGTCCGGATCGAGGGGCTGGCCGTCGCGTTTGGCCCGGATCGTCTCCTGAGGCAGCCGCACGCTCACAGCGTCCGTGCCCGCATCAGGGTCTCGAACAGGCTGCTCGCCCCGAGCCGGAAGGTTCTCGGGCTCACCCAGCCGGGACCCATCAACCGGTCGGCGAGGTCGAGGTAGGTGGCGGCGTCGGCGACGCTGCGCAGGCCGCCGGAGACCTTCAGGCCCGCGGGGCGGCCGCCGGCGCGGATCTCGGCCAGCATCGCCTCGGCGGCTTCCGGGGTCGCCGAGACCGAGCTCTTGCCCGTGGAGGTCTTCAGGAAGTCGGCGCCCGCCTCCAGGGCGATCCGGCTGGCCTCCCGGATCCGCTCCGGCTCGGCGAGCGCACCCGTCTCCAGGATCACCTTCAGGGTCGCGGATCCGCAGGTGTCGCGCACGGCCTCGACCATGTCGCGAGCCACCGCCGCCTCGCCCCGCAGCAGCGCGCCGTAGGGTAGGACGAGGTCGATCTCGTCGGCGCCGTCGCGCAGAGCCTCGGCGGTGTCGTCGGTGGCGCGGGCGCAGTCCTCGCCGCCCGCGGGGAAGTTGATGACCGTGGCGATCCGGATCCCGGTGCCCGCGAGCGCCCGCGCGCCCTGCGCGACGAAGCGCGGCCAGACGCAGATCGCCGCGACGCCGCCGCGCTTCGCGTCCCGGCAGAGGACGTCGATCCGGGTCTCGGTGCAGGTCTCGCCGAGATCGGTGAGGTCGAGGAGCGGCAGGGCCCGGCGGGCGACCGCGCCGGCTTCGGGGTCAGTCATCGGCTGTCTCTCCGTCGGGCAGGCCGGCCACGAACGCCCGGACCAGGCGGCCGAGATCCTCCGCGGCCCGGGCCGCCACCGCCTTCGTCTCCGCGTGGTGCGGCGCGCCGCCGGCGATGCCGGCCGCGAGGTTCGTCACCACCGAGACCGCCGCCACCGGCAGGTCGAGGAACCGGGCGAGGATCACCTCCGGCACGGTGGACATGCCCACGAGGTCGGCGCCCAGGATGCCGGCCATCCGCACCTCCGCGGGCGTCTCGAAGCTCGGGCCCGAGAACCACGCGTAGACTCCCTCCCCCAGGGGCACGCCGCAGGCCCCGGCCGCCGCGCGAAGCCGCGCCCGCAGATGCGGGTCGTAGGCCTCGGTCATCGGCACGAACCGGGCGTCGCTGGCCTCGCCGATCAGCGGGTTCAGGCCGGAGAGGTTGATGTGGTCGGCGAGCAGCACGAGGCTGCCGGGCCCGGTCCCGGGCCGCAGGGATCCGGAGGCGTTGGTGAGGAGGAGGCGCCGGGCGCCGAGGTGCCGGGCGCAGGCGAGCGGCACCCGCATCGCCGCCGGATCGCCGCGCTCGTAGGCGTGGGCCCGCCCCTCGAAGATCAGGACCGGCCGCCCGGCGAGGCGGCCGCGATGCAGCCGGCCGCCGTGGCCGCTGACGCCGGGCCCCGGAAATCCGGGGATCGCCGCGTAGTCGACGGCGCTCGCGTCCGTGAGGGCCGCCGCGATCCCGCCGAGGCCGGTGCCGGTCACCACCGCGCAGGCGTAGGGACCCGCGAAGCCGGCGGCGCGCAGCGCGTCGCGGGCGGCCGCCTCACTCACCGAGCGTCTCCGGGCCGAAGGATTCCGGCAGCAGCTCCGCCAGCGTGAAGGTGCGGGCGACTCCACCCGGACCGGCGGCGTGGATCGGGGTGTCCGGTCGGGCGAACTCGCGGATGCGCTGGCGGCAGGCGCCGCAGGGCGTCACCAGGCCGTTGCCGTCGCCGCAGACCAGGATCGCCGCGATGCGCCGGCCGCCGGTCGCCACCATGGCGGCGATCGCCCCGGCCTCCGCGCAGGTCCCGACCGGGTAGGCGGCGTTCTCGACGTTGCAGCCCGCGTGGATCGCGCCGCGCTCGTCGCGCAGCGCGGCTCCGACGGGGAAGTGGGAATAGGGGGCGTGCGCCCGCGCGCGCACCGCGCGCGCCGCGTCGAACAGGGCTGCGAGCCCGTCATCGTCCCGTGCTGGGTCCCGTGCTGGATCCGTGGCCTGCATGGCCGATCTTTGGCACCCGCCGGGGCGCCCTGTCGAGGCCCCGGGCGGGAGTCCGGCGCGCGCTCAGCGGGTCGCCGGACCGGCGCCGAGGAGGCTCGCCGCCTGCCGCAGGTCCGCGTCGCTGCGCGGACCGCTCAGGGCGTAGGCGGTGTCGCCCGCGTTCCACGAGACGACGTCGCCGTCGTCCGAGCCGGTGATGAGCGTCGTTGGTCCGCCCCGGATGCCGCGGGTGGCGAACAGCGACGCCTCGCCGAAGCGCTCGGTCTCCAAGGCGACCTCGATCCCGGTGCCGTGCCGGGCGGGGAAGACCTGGATGTCGCGCACCCGCCAGCCATCGGGCAGGGCCGGCAGGTCGATGCCGGTCGCCGAGCGGAGGCGCGCCCGGTCGTAGACCGGATCGTCGGCCTGGCCACCGATGCTCTTGCGCAGCTGCGCCACGACCCGGGCCTGCCGCGCGTCTGCGATCAGGGCCGGATCCGGGGTCGCCGCCAGGGTGTCGGGAACGCCGAAGCGGCCGATCTCGTCGTGGGCCAGCCAGCCCGCGCCCACGAGCACCGCGATCGCGGCGGCCCGCTTCAGGCGCGAGGCGACGCGGCGCCAGCGCAGGTTCCGGTCGAAGCGGCGCGCCAGGACCATGTTCCGGTCCGGCCCGGGCCCCGGAACGCGCTCGAAGCAGGCCCTGAGGGCGTCGCGATCGTGCATCTCGGCCATTACCCGGGCCGCGGCCTCGGGATTGGCCGCGAGGTGCGCCTCGACGTCGAGACGGCGCATTGGGTCGATCTGGCCGTCGACGAAGGCGATGAGATCGTCGTCTGTGATCGGATCGATCATCGTGAAGTCCTCGAATCCAGCGTGCCCGGAGGCGATCCGCCGGTCGCAATCGTCAGTCGGCACCGGCGCCCGCGGGTGCCGGTCCTTCATCAGCTCCGTGCTCAGCTCTCTCCGACGGCGCGTCGCAGAGGCCAGGCGGACCTTTCTCGCGGCTCGTCGGAGACGACGAGCCGGAGGGTGGAGGGCGGTCCGCGCCGCGTCTCGGATGTCTTGGTGGGTTCCGCCTCATCGGAGCCGCGGTCGGTCCGCGTCCCCTCCTCGAAGGCCCGCAGGGCCGCCCGGCCGCGGCCGAGGCGGGACATCAGCGTGCCGATCGGGATGCCGAGAACGGCCGCCGCGTCGGCGTAGGCCATGCCTTCCAGCGTGACGAGGTGGAGCGCCGCGCGCTGCTCCTCCGGCAGCTTGAGGAAGGCCTGCCGGATCTGGGCGAGGCGCACCTGACCCTCCTGGGCCGGCGGCGCCATGTCCTCGCTCATCCGCACCAGCGTGTCGGCGTGCCGCGCCTCGACCTGCCGGCGGCGCTGCTCGTCGATGAAGGCGTTGTGCAGCACCGTCATCATCCAGGTGCGCAGATTGGTGTTCGGCCGGAGCGAGCCCTGCATCTCCAGGGCCCGCACCAGCGTGTCGTGCACGAGGTCGTCGGCCCGCAGCGTGTCGCGGGTGAGCGACCGCGCGTAGCGCCGCAGGGGCACCAGCAGGTCGAGGAGGTCCGCGCGCTTGTTCTTGTCCGATGCCATGATGTGTGAACGCGGGGCCCGCGCGTTTAATCCCGCCTCCCGGCCCGGCGTCGCCGTCAGGCCTGGTCGAGGGTGGCGGCGATCCCCGAGATCACCCGCGGATCGGTCGGCTCGACCTGCGTGGCGAAGGCCGCCGCGAGGGTGCCGTCGCGGGCGATCAGGTATTTGTGAAAGTTCCAGCGCGGCGTCTCGGCGGGGCGCTCGGCCGCCGCCCAGCGGTAGAACGGGTGGGCGCCCGGCATCTTCACGCGGGTCTTGGCCGTGAGCGGGAATGTGACGCCGTGATTCCTCCGCGCCGCCTCCGCGATGGCCGGGCCGTCCAGGGGTTCCTGGTTGCCGAAATCCGGCGACGGGACGCCCAGCACGATGAGCCCGCGATCGCCGAACCGCGTCCAGAGCGTCTGCAGCCCGGTGAGCTGCCCGGCATAGCCGCACGCTGTCGCGGTGTTGACCACGAGAATCGGCTTCCCCGCGTAGGCGGACAGCGGCATCGGCGCGGCCTCCGGGGTCTCGAAGGCGAAATCCGTGGCCCGCGCGGTCCCGGCGGGCTGCTCCGCGCCGCGGGCGCCGCCGGCGAGACCGGCACCGATCAGGATCAGGGCCTCGCGGCGCAGCAGCGTCATGGCGGTGACCTCTTCGCGACCTCGTCGCGCCGCTGAGCGCGCGATTTTCCGCGCGGCAACGCGCCCGATCCGCCACGGTTTCATGCGCCGCGACGGTCGTTTCGACGCAGGCTCGACCGCCGGCGGATCGGAAGGCCGGCGGGCGGCCTCAACCGGTCCGGACCGTGTCGAGGAAGCGGCCCACTTCCACGTCGAGCTGTTGAGCCTGCCCCAGCAGCCCGGACGCCGCCTCGAGCACCTGTGCGGCGGCGCTCCCGGCCCCCTCCGCCGAGCGGGCCACGGCCGTGATGTTGTTGGTGACGGCTCCGGTCCCGAGTGCCGCCTGACCGACGTTCCGGACGATCTCCTGGGTCGCCGAGCCCTGCTGCTCGACCGCCGCGGCAATCCCGCTCGACACTGCACTGATCTCGTTGATGCGGCTGACGACCCGCGTGATCGCGTCGGAGGCGTCCCCGGTCCAGGACTGAATCTCGCCGACCTGTCGGGCGACCTCCTCGGTGGCTCTCGCCGTCTGCTCGGCCAGTTCCTTGACCTCGCTCGCGACCACCGCGAAGCCGCGACCCGCCGCGCCGGCGCGGGCCGCCTCGATCGTGGCGTTGAGGGCCAGCAGGTTGGTCTGGCCGGCGATGCCCGAGATGAGGCCGACCACGTCGCCGATCCGCGTCGCGCTCTCCCGCAGGCTGCGCATCAGGTCCGCGGATCGTCCGGCCTCCGCGACGGCCGTGTCGGCGAAGCCGGCCGCCGTCTGCACCTGACGGCCGATCTCGTGAATGGTCGTGCCGAGTTCCTCGGCGGCGGCGGCCACCGTGCTGACATTCGTGGCCGCCTGCTCGGCCGCCGCCGCGACCGTCGTCGACTGGTCGGCCGTCTCGGCCGCGGCGAAGCTCATGCGCGCGGCCGTGGATTCGAGTTCGCTCGCCGCCGACGAGACGGCCCGCACCACGCCGCCGACCGCCGCCTGGAAGCCGTCGGCCATCTCGACCATCGCGGCCTTGCGTTGCGCATCGAGGGCGGCACGGGCCTGCGCAGCCTCGGCTTCGAGGGTCGCGGCTCGGACGAGGCCGTCGCGGAAGACCCGGACCGCATCGGCCATGGCGCCGATCTCGTCACCGCGGCCGACTCCGGGCACTTCGGTCCGGAGATCGTTCGCCGCCATCCGGGTCATCGCGGCCGTGATGGCGCGGACCGGCTTGGCGATGCCGATCTGCAGGAGCGCCAGACCGATCAGCCCGATGCCGGCCATCAGGCCGAGGCCGATCAGGCTCGCCGAACGCGTCGCCGCGATGGCCGTCGCCGCGGCCTGAGCCCGGCCGTTCATCAGCGCGCGCTCCGTGTCGGCGATCTCGGCCGTCTTGGCGCGGATCTCGTCCATGATCGCCTTGCCGACGCCCGAGATCATGATCCGGCGCGCCTCTTCCCGCGTCGCGGCATCGCGCATCAGGGCGATCTCGCGATCCGCGAACGCGCTGCCCCAGCGATCAGCCAGGGACTTCAGGTCCGTCAAGCGTGCCTGCTGCGCGGGGTTGTCCGCCACCAGCCGCCGCATCTTTGACCAGGCCGCCGCGAAGGCCTCACGTCCGGCCGTCTCGGGCTCGAGGAAGCGCGGCTCCGCGGCGATCAGGTAGCCGCGCAGGCCGGTCTCCCGATTCACCATCGCGAGGCTCATCCGCTCGACCTGTTCCAGCACCGCCTGCGTGTGCTCGATCCGGTCCTGTGCCTCCCGGATGTCACCGATGTTCCGCAAGGTTATGCCGGCCACGACCAATGTAACGATGAGCATCGCGCCCATGACAAGGGCGATCTTGATGCTGATCCTGTAGTCGGACATACGAAATGACATGTCTCGGGCTCTCCCCGCGGTGAGTGAGTCGCCGCCTCATCAACCGCGCTCTGCCCGTAGACGCTTCATCGTCGCTTATGAAGAGAAATTTTATTAACTCTAAGTCAGACCAAGATCCATCTACGCAAACTCATTTCCTTCCACCGAACGGCAGGCCGATAATCTGCCAGATCCGACAATCTTTGACAGATCTCGACAGGAAAATGTCTTGAGATCAATTATCCGTACGCGACCCGAAGGGCCCATCACTGATACGCCTGCTGAAGGTCGACCGTGCAATCCCGGCCGATCCGCTCGTAGTTCTCGGCGAGCCAGGCCTGCGCGGCGGCGCGGCCCTTGTCGCGCAGGCGCTTGAACACGGTCCAGCGCGCGTCGAGCTTGGAGGCGGCGTTGTAGTCCTCGAGGGCGTCGGTGCCGTCGATCCGGTGCACGAGGACCCGGCGGTACTGGCCCTGGCCGAGGGTGCCCTCCTCGATCAGCCCGTCGAGGAAGTCGATCGCCCGCAATTCGCGCATCAGATTCGCGTTGAACGTGATCTCGTTGAGCCGGTCGCGGATCTCGGCCTCCGTGCGCGGGGTCTCGCGCCGCTCCACGGGGTTGATCTGCACGAGCAGGATGTCGCGGGTCTGGGCGCCGCGGTGCAGGGGGTAGAGCGGCGGGTTGCCGAGATAGCCGCCGTCCCAGTAGGGCACGCCGTCGATCTCCACCGCCTGGAAGACCGTGGGCAGGCAGGCCGAGGCCATCAGGTGGTCGACGGTCAGGCGCTCGCGCTCGAACACCGCGAGCTTGCCGGTCCAGACGTTGGTCGCCGACACGAACAGGCCCGCCGTGTCGGCCTCGCGGAGGCGGTCGAAATCGACCTGCTCGGCGAGCGCCTTGCGCAGCGGATTGATGTTGAGCGGGTTCGACACGTAGGGGCTCGGCGCCAGCATCTTGGCCCAGAACTCGGCCACCGGGTTGCCTTTCCACAGGCTGAACAGGCCGCTCACGAGGTTGCGCTGGGCCGGCCCCAGGTCGCCGTCGAGGCTGACTTCGCGCCAGAACCGCTCCAGACCCTCGCGGGCCCCGTCCGGGCCGCCCTTCAGCCAGCCATCCACCAGGACGACGGCGTTCATCGCCCCGGCGCTCGCCCCCGTCACCGCCTCGAAGCCGAGGCGGCCGTCCTCGATGAGCGCGTCGAGCACGCCCCAGGTGAAGGCGCCGTGCGCGCCGCCGCCCTGGAGGGCGAGCGCCACCGGCTTCTCGAACTTGGGCCCGGCGAGCGCGGGGCCCGGCACCTGCGCCGGCTGCGCCTCGATCGCGTCGGTGACGGGCGATTCGGGAACGGCGGTGGCGGGGTTGTGCGGCTCGGCGCCACCGAATTGCTCGCTCATGTCAGCCTCCTGATCCACCACACAGATGGGATGCTGCTATGCAGCATCAACCGTGCGACGGGATCGCGGCGGGGTGCCCGCCCCGCGCCGGCACCTGTCCCGGCCCGAGCGAATCGGCAACAGCGTCCGACGAAAACCGGCTGGCGACGGCGGCGGGTGCCTCCAGGACGTGCAGGAAACTCGACATCCGCGCCCGGATACGACATGACAGCCGCGATGCTGTCCTGCGCGATGCTGCCCCGCGCGGCGCCGGGTTGACGCGGCGCCGGGTCGTCCGCAGCTAACCCGCGGCAGCCCCGAAGTTCCGGCGAGGCGTGTCCCCGGGACCGGCCCGGCAGCCGTTACGGCTCCGGCACCCGCGAGGCGCGCCCGCGAAAGTCCACGATGGAAGTCATGGAAGCCACCCGTTCCGAGAACCCCGCCGACAACCCGCTGGCCGGCGGCGGACCGGAGATCGCCGGCCCCGCCCCGCGCCACCGCACCGTCGGCGTCACGGTCGGTGAGGGCGAGGGCGCGGTCACCGTCGGCGGCGGCGCCCCGATCGTCGTCCAGTCGATGACCAACACCGACACGGCCGACATCGACGCCACGGTGGCGCAGGTCGCCCAGCTCGCCCGGGTCGGCTCGGAGCTCGTGCGCATCACAGTCGACCGCGACGAGGCGGCCGCCGCGGTGCCGAAGATCCGCGAGCGCCTCGACCGGATCGGCGTCCACGTGCCGCTGGTGGGCGACTTCCACTACATCGGCCACAAGCTGCTCGCCGACCACCCGGCCTGCGCCGAGGCGCTGGCCAAGTACCGGATCAACCCCGGCAACGTCGGCTTCAAGGACAAGAAGGACACGCAGTTCTCGGCGATCATCGAGCAGGCGATCAAGCACAACAAGACCGTGCGGATCGGCGCCAACTGGGGCTCGCTGGACGGCGAGCTGCTCACCCACCTGATGGACGAGAACGCCAAGGCGCCGCGGCCGATCGACGCCCGGGCGGTGATGCGCGAGGCGATGGTCCGCTCGGCGATCAGCTCGGCCGACCGCGCCGTGGAGCTCGGCCTGCCGCAGAACAAGATCATCCTCTCGGCCAAGGTCTCGGCGGTGCAGGACCTGATCGCCGTCTACCGCGAGGTGGCGCGCCGCTCGGACTACGCCATCCATCTCGGCCTCACCGAGGCCGGCATGGGATCGAAGGGTCTCGTGGCCGCCTCGGCCGCCATCGGCGTGCTGCTCCAGGAGGGGATCGGCGACACGATCCGGTACTCGCTGACCCCCGAGCCCGGCGGCGACCGGACCGTCGAGGTCAAGGCCAGCCAGGAACTCCTGCAGACCATGGGGTTCCGCACCTTCGTGCCGATGGTGGCGGCCTGCCCGGGCTGCGGCCGCACGACCTCGACCACGTTCCAGGAACTCGCCCGCGACATCCAGAACTGGATCGTCACCTCCATGCCGGAGTGGAAGAAGACCTATCCGGGCGTCGAGGGGCTGAACGTGGCCGTGATGGGCTGCATCGTGAACGGCCCGGGCGAATCGAAGCACGCCGATATCGGCATCTCGCTGCCCGGCACCGGCGAGACCCCGACCGCGCCGGTCTTCATCGACGGCAAGAAGGCGATGACGCTCCGCGGCCCGACGCTGGCCAAGGACTTCGAGACGATCGTGATCGACTACATCGAGCGCCGATTCGGCCAGGGCGGGAACCGCACCGCCGCCGAGTGACGGGCGGGCCGACGCGCAGGTCCCGCGAGACGGAGACCGCGTCGCCTCCCGCCGTCGCTCCGGGGCGCCGCGCGTCCGGTTAACGTTGGCGGCGTGGCCCGCCGTGCCGAGACCCAGCTCCGCGTTCTTCGCGGGTGCACACGGTTTCCGGGCGCACGAGGGCATGATAGCAAGGCCGCACGATCCCGCGAGCGGTCGGCCCGGTGGCCGGCCCGCACGGTTCGGCGGAGTCTTCGCGTTTTCTGCCCGGCCCCGACTGGCCCCTGAGCCGAACCGCGAAGCGCCGGCCACGCCCGAGCTTCCGACATCCGCATGAGCCAAACCTTCGCACCCGGCGTAGCCCCCCAGCCCGCGCCCGCAGCCCCCGATGCCGCGCGCGCGGCCGCCCAGGCCGCCGACGAGACCGGCGCCCCGGCGCCGACGCACGGGCCGGCCACCGCCGGCAGCCTCGACGCCCCCGAGAAGGCCGAGACCCAGCACGGCCATGCCGGGTTCTGGACGCTGCTGGTCGGCTCCGTCGGCGTCGTCTACGGCGATATCGGCACCAGCCCGCTCTACGCGTTCCGCGAGGCCCTGGTCCCGGCCCGGACCGACGGCATCCTGCTGCCCGAGGAGGTGATCGGCACCGTGTCGCTGATCCTCTGGGCCCTCTTCATGATCGTGACGGTCAAGTACGTCGCGATCCTGCTGCGCATGGACAACAACGGCGAGGGCGGCATCCTCTCGCTGATGGCGCTGGCCCGGAAGGCGCTCGGCGGCTCGCGCATCGTGTTCATGCTGGGGCTCCTCGGCGCCTCGCTGTTCTACGGCGACGCGGTGATCACGCCGGCGATCTCGGTCCTCTCGGCGGTGGAGGGCCTGAAGCTCGTCACGCCCGCCCTCGACGAGTACGTCCTGCCCATCACCGTGGTGATCATCGTCGCGCTGTTCCTCGTGCAGAACCGCGGGACCGGGAAGGTGGCGGCTTTCTTCGGGCCGGTGACCGTCGTGTGGTTCCTCGCCATGGCGCTCGCGGCGCTGCCGCACATCACCCTGCACCCGGAGGTGTTCCGCGCGCTCAATCCCTGGCACGCCGTGCACTACCTGCTCGGCCACGGCAGCGGCGCGCTGATCGCCCTGGGGGCGGTGTTCCTGGCGGTGACCGGGGCCGAGGCCCTGTTCGCCGATCTCGGCCATTTCGGCCGCAAGCCGATCCAGGTGGCCTGGATCTGCCTCGTCTTCCCGGCGCTCGCCCTCAACTATCTCGGGCAGGCGGCCCTGGTGCTGGAGAAGCCAGACACGGCCGATCCGTTCTTCCAGCTCGTGCCCGCCTGGGGCCTGCTGCCGATGGTGGTGCTCGCCACGATCGCCACCGTGGTGGCGAGCCAGGCGGTGATCACCGGCGCCTTCTCGCTGTCCCGGCAGGCGATCCAGCTCGGCCTGCTGCCGCGGCTAGAGATCCGACACACCTCCGAGTCGCATGCCGGCCAGATCTACCTGCCGCAGATCAACGCCCTCCTGATGTTCGGCGTGGTGCTGCTCGCCGTGCTGTTCAAGACCTCGTCGTCGCTGGCCTCGGCCTACGGCATCGCGGTGACCGGCACGATGCTGCTCACCGCCTCGCTGACCTTCCTAGTGATGTGGCGCATGTGGAAGTGGTCGCCGGTCGCGGCGGCCGCCGTGATGCTGCCCTTCATCGTCCTCGAGTTCCTGTTCCTGCTCTCCAACCTGATCAAGGTCGTGGAGGGCGGCTACGTGCCGCTGCTGCTCGCGGGCGGCCTCATCATCCTGATGTGGACCTGGGTGCGCGGGGTGACGATCCTGTTCAACAAGACCCGCAAGACCGACGTGCCGCTGGTCGAGCTGGTCGGCATGCTGGAGAAGAGCCCGCCCCACCACGTGCGCGGCACCGCGGTGTTCCTGACGAGCGATCCCGAGATCGCCCCGGCGGCGCTCCTGCACAACCTCAAGCACAACAAGGTGCTGCACGAGAAGAACGTGATCCTCACCGTCGAGACGGTGGACACACCGCGCTCGAACGAGGCCGACAAGGTGCGGCTCGAGCCGGTGGGCCCGCATTTCTACAAGGTCGTGATGAAATTCGGCTACATGGAGACGCCGAACATCCCGAAGACGCTGGTGCTGCTGCGCCGCCAGGGCTTCAAGTTCGACATCATGGCGACGTCGTTCTTCCTGTCGCGCCGCTCGATCCGGCCGGCGGCGCATTCGGGCATGCCGCTCTGGCAGGACCGGATCTTCATCACCCTCGCCAAGAACGCCAACGACGCGACGGACTTCTTCCAGATCCCGACCGGGCGCGTGGTGGAGGTCGGGACGCAGGTGACGGTCTGAGGGCCGCACGCTGGTGTAGATCGGCGGAAGGGCTTATCTACATCATGCCCGAGGGCCGACCGCATGCCGATCAACGTCAACAATCCCGAGGCCGACGCGCTGACACGCCGGTTCGCCGCCCTGGCGGGAGTCGGCATCACCGAGGCGATCGTCATCGCCATGCGTGAGGCGATCGAGCGCCGCCACCGGGAGGAGTCCCCGCGGGAGACCGCCGCACGGGTGCGCCAGAAGCACGGGGTCGCGCTCAGCGAGACCGCCCGCGTGCCTCTCGCGCGGGACGCGTATGACGCGATGTGGGAAAGCGCCTGATGTTCGTGGATGCGTCCGCGATGGTGGCCCTGCTCGCCGACGAGCCCGAGGCCGAGCGGATCTCCACGGCGCTCGCCTCGGCACACCAAAGCAGAACGTCGCCCGTTGCCGTCCTCGAAACGGTGCTGGCCCTCGCGCGGCCCGACAAGTTCGACATGACGGTCGAGGCGGTCGGGCCGATCGTCCTCGAATTTCTCGAGGCCAGGGGCATCGAGATCTGCGACCTGCCGCCGGCCAGCGAGACGACGGCGCTCGCCCTGTCGGCCGCGCATCGATACCGGGCCGGCCGCCACGGCCTCAACCTCGGCGATTGTCTCCACTACGCGGCGGCACGGTTCTACCGCACGCCGATCCTGGCCACGGCCGACGAGTTCCGCAGGACGGATCTGGAGACCGTGCCGTGACGGTCTGCGACCGACGTGCCTCGGTTGCATCCGGAATGGGTCAGTGCCAGGGGCTCTGAGTTGGACGCGAAACGCCGTCCTCGCGAGCGAAACGCCTGAGGATCGACACGCTATGTCGGGGCGTAACGATGCGTTCGCGCTTCGAACCAACCGCGGCCACGGCGCGCGGCTGACCGGGCCGCTGGCCTGAATCGACTGGCCCGCGTCTCCGCATCGATGGTCGCCCATGTGCGCCGCCGCACGCGGCATGCCCGGGGCGCAGAGGCTCGGGGATGACCGGCCGCGTCCCCGCGTTGCGCCGACCCCGCCGCGTGCCTTAGAATATTTATTATTCTGAGCTTGAGCGTTCGCCCCGCGGCCTGTCCGCACCGGGGAACGTGAGCCGGCTAAGCCGGCCGAGGCCCCCGGCCCGGCTCGGACCCGACTGATCGCCGCTCCGGCGCCGCCAGACAGGACGCAACGATGATCAAACTCACCGTGAACGGGGCTGCGCGCAGCTTCGACGGCGACCCCGACATGCCGCTGCTGTGGTACCTGCGGGACGAGCTCGGGCTCACCGGCACCAAGTTCGGCTGCGGCGTGTCGCTCTGCGGGGCCTGCACCATCCATCTCGGCGGCGCGGCGACCCGCGCCTGCATCACCCCGGTCTCGGCGGCCGCCGGCCAGGAGGTCGTGACTATCGAGGGTCTGTCGCCGGACGGCAACCATCCCGTGCAGGTGGCGTGGCGCGACCAGAACGTCGCCCAGTGCGGCTTCTGCCAGTGCGGCCAGATCATGCAGGCGGCCGCCCTCCTCAAGGACACGCCGAAGCCCACCGACGACGACATCGACACCACGATGAGCGGCAACATCTGCCGCTGCGGCACCTACCCGCGCATCCGCGCCGCGATCCATCAGGCCGCCGGCCAGACGGCGCCCGCCAGCAAGGGAGAGCGCCTGTGATCCACGACGCCAAGCTCACAGCTGAGCGCGCCGCCGGCACCACGCCGGCCCTCGACAACGTCAGCCGCCGCGGCATCCTCGGCGGCGCCGGCGCCCTGGTTCTGGCCCTCTCGCTGCGCCCGGCCCGGGCCGACGAGACCCAGACCCAGGAGCAGAAGGAGCAGAAGTTCGGCGCCGACGGCATGCCGCACGGCTGGCGCGACGACCCGAAGGTCTTCGTCGCGATCGCGCTGGACGGCACCGTCACCGTGACCAACCACCGCTCCGACATGGGCCAGGGCATCCGCACCTCGGTGGCCTTCACGGTCGCCGACGAGCTGGAGGCCGACTGGTCGAAGGTGAAGGTGGTCCAGGCCTGGGGCGACGAGACCCGCTTCGGCAACCAGGACACCGACGGCTCGCGCTCGACCCGCCACTTCTTCCAGCACTTCCGCCACGCCGGCGCCGCCGCGCGGCTGATGCTGATCCAGGCCGCCGCCAAGCAGTGGGGCGTGCCGGTCTCCGAGGTGACGGCCGTCAACCACACCCTGACCCACGCCAAGTCGGGCCGCACCCTCGGCTACGGCGCGGTCGCCAAGGCCGCCGCCGAGCTGCCGGTTCCGACCGACGTCAAGCTGAAGGACCCCAAGGACTTCCGCTACATCGGCACCGGCAAGGTCGGGCTGATCGACAACTTCGACATCACCACCGGCAAGGCGATCTACGGCCTCGACACCAAGCTCGACGGGATGCTGTACGCGGTCGTCGCGCGCCCGGCCGTCTACGGCGGCACGGTGAAGTCCTTCGACGACAGCGAGGCCAAGAAGGTCCCGGGCGTCGTGAAGATCTTCAAGATCGACGCCACCCCGATCCCCTCGGAGTTCATGCCGCTCGGCGGCGTCGCCGTGGTGGCCAAGAACACCTGGGCGGCCCTGAAGGCCCGGGACGCGCTCAAGATCACCTGGGACGATGGCCCGAACGCCGGCTACGATACCGACGCGTTCCGCAAGGAGCTGGAGGCCGCCGCGAGAAAGCCCGGCAAGGTCGTGCGCACGCAGGGCGACGTCGACGGCGCCATGGCCAAGGCCAAGACCAAGGTCCAGGCCGAGTACTTCGTGCCGCACCTCGCCCAGGCCCCCATGGAGCCCCCGGCTGCGGTAGCCCGGGTGAAGGACGGGTTCTGCGAGGCCTGGGCCTGCGTCCAGGGTCCGCAGGCCGCCAACGACCGCCTGATGAAGGCGCTCAAGCTGCCCGACGACAAGGTCAAGGTGAACGTCACGCTGCTCGGCGGTGGGTTCGGGCGCAAGTCGAAGCCCGATTACGTGGTCGAGGCGGCGCTCTGCTCGCAGGCCGTCGACGGCGCGCCGGTGAAGCTGGCCTGGACACGCGAGGACGACCTCCACCACGGCTTCTACCACACGATCTCGGTGGAGCGGCTGGAGGCCGGCCTCGACGACAAGGGCATGCCGGTGGCGTGGCTGCACCGCTCGGTGGCGCCGACGATCGGCTCGATCTTCGCGCCCGACCCGAAGCACGAGCTGCCGTTCGAGCTCGGGATGGGGCTGGTCAACACGCCGCTCGACATCCCGAACATGCGGCTGGAAAACCCCGAGGCCGCCGCGCATGCCCGCATCGGCTGGTTCCGCTCGGTGTCGAACATTCCGCACGCCTTCGCGATCCAGTCTTTCGTGTCGGAGCTGGCGCACGCCGCCGGCCGCGAGCCGAAGGAGTACCTGCTCGCGCTCATCGGACCCGATCGCAAGATCAGCCCGACCGAGATCGGCGACGTCTGGAACTACGGCGAGGACCCGAAGCGCTACCCGATCGAGACCGGCCGCCTGCGCGGCGTGATCGAGGCGGCCGCCAAGGGCGCGGGCTGGGGTCGCCAGATGCCCAAGGGCACCGGCCTCGGCATCGCCGGCCACTACAGCTTCGTCACCTACACGGCGGTGGCGGCCGAGGTGGAGGTCGACGACAAGGGCCAGGTCCAGGTGAAGGCGATCGACATCGCGGTCGATTGCGGCCCGCAGGTGAACCCGGAGCGCATCCGCTCGCAGATGGAGGGCGCCGTGGTCATGGGGATGGGGCTCGCCCTCACCTCCGAGATCACCTTCAAGCAGGGCCGGGCGGTCCAGAACAACTTCGACGGCTACGAGGTCCTCCGGATCGACGCAGCCCCGAAGGCGGTCCGCGTGCACTTGGTGCCGACCGGCCGCTGGGACGGGCCGCTCGGTGGCGTCGGCGAGCCCGGCGTGCCGCCGGTGGCGCCGGCCATCGCCAACGCGATCTTCGCGGCCACCGGCCGGCGGGTCCGGCAATTGCCGATCCGCGATCAGCTGAGCGCCTGAACCGTCACCCGTCGCGAGGCGTTGGGGCCGTGGGGAAACCCGCGGCCCCATTCTCTTGGAAAGTACTCGACCCGATGATGCGTCCCGCCCTGACGGCCTGCCTGACCCTGATCCTGACGGCGGCCCCCGCCCTCGCCTCGCCCTGCGGCGACCGGATCGAGGGCGTCTCCAAGCGGGTCCAGTCCGAGCTGACCCAGTCGATCTCCGCCTCGACCAGCGGCCAGGGTAACGCCGCCAAGCGCAGCGGCGAGGGTGTCACCGGGACGGAGGGCCAGCGGGCGAACGAGTCGCCGCAGGCGCCGCCGGAGAAGTCGGCCCAGGCCGGCCAGGGCGCGGACGCCGCCCAGCAGGCGAAGGTCGCCCTGGAAGAGGCGCGCACGGCGGATCAGAAAGGCGACGCGAAGGCGTGCGAGGCGGCGCTCACCCGCGCCGAGCAGCAGTTGAAGAAGGCACCCTGAGGGGCTGATACGCTTTCCGGTTGTCCGTTTCTGCCCCACCGTCTTTGCGAGCGGAGCGAAGCAACCCAGGGTCACGCCAAGCCTTCCGAGGTCGCGCTGCCCTGGGTCGCTTCGCTCATGATGACGGAGCGCGTAATACCCCAGCCTCCGTCAGGTCCGCGCCGGCCCGTCACGGTTGGCTCAGGGCCGGCCGCGAGGGCGATCCGATCCGCGTGACGTACGTCCGGGGAGAGCCCCGTCACTGCCCCAGCGCGCTGATCTCGATCACGAATTTCCGCCGCAGCGCCCGCGAGAAGTCGCCGTAGCCGGCGGCCGCCAGCAGGAACGCCCCCGGGCCGCCGATGACGTGCGCGCGGTACCACTGCTCCAGGCCCGTGCGCTCCTGCGGCAGCGGCGTCGGGAGCAGGCCGTAGCCGGGCGCCCGGTAGGCCCCGGCCCCGACCACGTCGTTCTCGCCCGGCACCAGGATCGGCAGGCCGTTGACCGTCGCGCCGGTGTCGAGCAGTGACCGGTGCGCCTCCGCGAGGCTGTCGGCGTCGGTGCAGTTGTCGATCCCGTCGCCGGAGACGTCGACCACCACGCGCTCGGCCGGGACCGGGAGCGCCGGGAGCACGGCGGCGGTCACGGTGCGAAACATCTGGCCGAGGCAGGTGAACTCGCCCGCCTGGCGCGGCGTCGCCCGCACCAGGGCCGCGGCCGCCGCGGCATCGGCCCGGCCGGCGATCCGCCGCCAACCGACCGCGAGGGTCGCCCGGTCCGCCCAGGTGACCATCGCGAACAGGATCCCGCCCGGATTGCCGGTGATCGCGCCGAGGACCGACGGATCCTCCAGAGCCTCGGCGATGCCCTCCATCTGCAGCCGGAAGCGCGCCTCGTCGACGGATTGCGACACGTCCACGGAGACGACCAGCGCGGTGGCGACGCTCTCGGGCGCGGCCTGAACGGGCTCGGGTGTGGCAGGCGCGAGCCCGAGGAGCAGCAGGACGGCGCCCCGCAGGACGCCGCGGCGGATCCGTCGCGAACCCGTCCGCATCATCGACCTCGGCGCTCCCGGAAGGCGCGGCCGTGCGGCCGTCGCGCATCCGTTAGGCCACGTTTCGGCGTCGCGCGAAACCGGCCTTTCGGGGGGCCCGCCGCGCGGACCCACCCGTCGGACCGACGCGCCGCGGGGCAGGCCCGGATGCGCGTCGGCAGGGTGTGGTTCGGGCGCGAAGCCCGGCCCCGGTGAGGAAGGTTCGCTCCGGCGGCGGTGGCCCGCTCATCTCGGAGGTTGCCCGTCCTCCGGCCCCGTCCCTGGGCCGGCCGCGGGGTCGTCGAGGGCGGCCTCGGCCGCCCCGGAAGCTGCCTCAGGCCGCCGCGGCGGCGAGGGCGTGCGGGTTGCCGTTCAGGCCGGCGCAGAGATCGTCGATCTCGGCGAGGTCCAACGCCTCGCCGGCCCGGCCGGCGATGGTGTCGATCAGGTGATCCTGACGGGGGTCGAACGGATGACCCTGCATCCGGTAGAACTGGTAATAGCGCAGTGCCGCCAGGACGGTGTCACGCTCGCGGTCGGTTACGGTGAAGTGCTGCATGGGTAGTTGCTTCCCCTTGTGGCTTCAACGAACGCTCGGGTAGGCCGCGACGCCGATCCCGAGCTTGACTGTTGTAACCCGTGGGCAACTGCCCGACCAGTTCTTGACAGCTCGCGCCGATGTGATTCGCGTCATTTAAGATTTTGATCCTGGCCCGGTCCGGCGGATCACGGGCCGAGAAACCCCGTTCGCACAACAGGTTGGCGAGCCCGAAGGCGAACGCCGCGTGGTCGGCCCCGTCCGCGGCCGGCCCCGAATCCCCGCCGTCGGCCGGTCGCCCCGCTAGAGGCCGAGCTCGTCGAGGTAGCGCGGCAGCGCGACGCTCGCCGGCCCGTAGCGGGTCGCGTCGAAGGCGTCGGCGTTGTCGGACGGCTCCAGGTTGACCTCGCAGGTCGGGATGCCGAGGGCCTGGGCCTGCCGCACGTAGCCGGCGGCCGGGTAGACCGCCCCCGACGTCCCCACGGCCACGAACAGGTCGGCCTCGGCCAGCGCAGCCTCGATCGCGTCGCGATGCATCGGCATCTCGCCGAACCAGACCACGTCCGGCCGCATCCGGCCCGGAGTGCTGCAGGTGGGGCAGCTGTCCGCCCGGCTCAGATCGGCGCGCCACGGGGTGACCGCGCCGCAGGCGCAGCAGCGCGCCTTGAGCAGCTCGCCGTGCATGTGGGTGACCGCCCGCGAGCCGGCCCGCTCGTGCAGGTCGTCGACGTTCTGGGTGCACAGGAACAGCCGCCCGCCCCGGTCGGCGATCCGCGCCTCGGCCCGCGCCAGAGCGAAGTGCGCGGCGTTCGGCTCGGCCGCGACCACGCCGCGGCGGCGATGGTCGTAGAAGTCGAGCACCGTGTCGGGATCGGCCGCGTAGGCCTCCGGGGTGGCGAGCTTCATCGGGTCGAACCGCGCCCAGATCCCGCCGCGGTCGCGGAACGTGCCGAGCCCGCTCTCGGCCGAGACGCCGGCCCCGGTCAGCACGAAGATCGTCTTGGGATGGTCCGTCACGCGCGGCTCCTGTTCGCCTGAGAATGGCCGGATATGTCCGCTGGTTGGCGGTGCGGTTTCTTTCCCGCTGCGTCCCACCGGTGAATGCTGCGGCTCGCTTCACTGAGCGGGAGACACGAAATGTCCGATGTTGCGCTGCTGGTCATCGATGTCCAGGAATCCTTCCGGCACAGGCCCTTCTGGAACGACGCCGATGTCCCGCCCTTCACCGCGCGCCTGCAGGCGCTCATCGACGGCGCCGCCGCGCGGCGGATCCCGGTCCTGCAGGTCTTCCATCTGGCCGAGAGCGGACCGTTCTCGATCGCGTCCGGCCACGTCCGCACCCTCGAGCCGGTCGTGATCGCGCCGACGGCCACCTTCCACAAGCGCCGGCACAGCGCCCTGGTCGAGACCGGCCTGCCCGGCTGGCTGACCCAGCACGGCATCCGCCGGCTGATCGTGTCGGGCATCCGGACCGAGCAGTGCTGCGAGACCACGGCCCGCCACGCCTCCGACAGCGGCTGGCAGGTCGACTACGTGACGGAGGCCACCCTGACCTTCGCCATGACCCACCCGGACGGCCGCCGCTTCGACGCGGACGAGATCAAGGCCCGCACCGAGCTGGTTCTGACCGACCGGTTCGCCCGGATCGCCACCGTGGACCAGGCGCTGGCCGGCCCGGACCTGCCGGTCGCCGCGTGAGCGGGACGGCGCGGCACATCCCGGTCCTCGTGGTCCTGCCGCCGCGCGCGCTGCTGCTCGACCTCGCCGGCCCGCTGGAGGTGCTGCGGATCGCCGGCACCGTCCAGGACCGGGTCGGCTTCGCGGTGGCGTACGCGGCACCGCGGGCGCTCACCCGCTGCTCGATCGGGCTCGACCTGGGCGGTGCCGGACCGTTGCCGGAGACGGTGGCGGACGGGACGGTCGTGCTCCTGCCGGGCTCCGCCACGCAGGTGCTCGGCGACGGGCCGGCCGGAGCGCCCGACGCCGACGCGGAGGCCGAGATCGTCGCGTGGCTGCGCGTCGCGGTCCGGCCGGGCCACATCGTGGCGACCGTCTGCGAGGGCGCGCTTCTCGCGGCGCGGGCCGGGCTCCTCGACGGCTACGTCTGCACCACCCACCATGCCAGCTGCGACCGGCTGAGGGCGGCGGCCCCCGAGGCCCGAGTCGTGGACAACCGCCTGTTCGTGCAGGACCGCGACCGGTTCAGCAGCGCCGGCGTCACGGCCGGCATCGACCTGATGCTGCACCTCGTGGCGGAGTGGGCGGGCCCGGCTACGGCGGTCGCCGTCGCGCGGACGCTCGTCGTGTACATGCGGCGCGGGCCCGACGATCCCCAACTCTCGCCCTGGCTCGAGGGGCGCAGCCATCTGCACCCGGCGGTCCACCGGGCCCAGGACGCGATCGCCGCCGACCCGGCCCGGGACTGGTCGCCGGCGCTGCTCGGCCGGGTCGCGGGCGCGAGCCCGCGCAACCTCGCGCGACTGTTCCGGCTCCACGCCGGCATGACCGTGACAAACGCGGTCAACCGGTCCCGCGTCGCGCTGGCCCGGGAGCTGATCGCGCAGAGCGACCTCGGCCTGGAGCAGGTCGCCGAGCGCGCCGGCTTCGGCTCCGCCCGGCACATGCGCCGCGTCTGGCGGCAGTTCCACGCAGCGGCGCCGTCGCGCCTGCGTGCCGGACCCGCGGACGGAGCGTCCGCGCCGGTCCGACCGAGGCACCCCGCGAGACACCCGTCCTTGCGAGCGGAGCGAAGCAATCCAGGGTAGCGCTCCGCTTTCCGGCGTCGCGCGCCCCGGGGTCACGTCGCTGCGCTCGTGATGACGGGAGAGCGACGACGGCCGAAGGCTTCGGCTGGAACCGCATGCGTCAGGCCGTGCCGCTCGCGGCCCGCTGGACCCGAACATCGGCCTGTGACCTCCTGCCGTGCCGAACCGGTCAGCCCGAATCGGCGCGGACCGTGCATCGGCCCGGCGCGCCCGCTGGCGCGGAGGAGTGAGCGGCATGCCCGAATTCGACCTTGCCATCCGGGGCGGCACGGTGGTCACGGCGAGCGACACGGTCCGGGCCGATATCGGCGTGCGCGGCGGGCGGGTCGTCGCGGTGGCCGAGGGTATCGCCGACGCCGCCCGGGTGATCGACGCCTCCGGCCTGCTGGTCCTGCCGGGCGGCATCGACAGCCACGTCCACATCGCCCAGGATTCCGGCCCCGGCATCGTCATGGCCGACGACTTCGCCAGCGCCACCCGGGCGGCGGCGGCCGGCGGCACCACCTGCGTGATGCCCTTCGCGCTCCAGCCCCGGGGCGCCTCGCTGCGCGGCGCCGTCGACGCCTACCGGGCCAGCGCCGAGGGCCAGTGCCACGTCGACGTGGCGATCCACATGATCATCTCGGACCCGACCGAGGCGGTGCTCGGCCAGGAGCTGCCGGCTCTGGTGGCCGACGGCTACACCTCGTTCAAGGTCTTCATGACCTACGACGACCTCGTGCTGAACGACCGCCAGCTCCTCGACGTGTTCCACGTCGCGCGGCGGCAGGGCGCCCGGGTCATGGTCCACGCCGAGGGCTACGACGCGATCCGCTACCTCAGCGAGCGACTGGAGCGGGCGGGCGAGACCCGGCCCTACGGCCACGCCCTGTCGCGTCCCGAGATCGTCGAGCGGGAGGCGGCCCACCGGGCGATCAGCCACGCGGAGCTGATCGACCTGCCGATCGTCATCGTCCACGTCTCGGGCCGCGAGGCCACCGAGCAGATCGCCTGGGCGCAGGGGCGGGGCCTGAAGATCCGGGCCGAGACCTGCCCGCAATACCTCACCCTCACGGCCGAGGACATGAAGGGTCTCGGCCAGGAGGATCTCATGGCGGGGGCGAAGTACGTCTGCTCGCCGCCGACGCGGGACGTCGAGAGCCAGGAGGCGGTGTGGTCGGGGATCCGCCGCGGGATCTTCGACGTGATCTCGTCCGACCATTGCCCGTTCCGCTACGACGATCCGCAGGGCAAACTGAACCCGCGGGGGAAGACCTCCTTCCGCTGGATCCCGAACGGCATTCCCGGCATCGAGACGCGGCTGCCGGTGTTCTTCTCGGAGGGGGTCTCGAAGGGGCGGATCAGCCTCAACCAGTTTGCCGCGCTCACCGCCACGAACCACGCGAAGCTCTACGGGCTCTACCCGCGCAAGGGCTCGATCGCCCCGGGCTTCGACGCCGACCTGACCCTGTGGGACCCGAACCGGCGCGAGACCATCCGCCAGGCGAACCTGCACCACGGCTCCGACTACACGCCCTGGGAAGGCTTCGACGTCACCGGCTGGCCGGTCATGACCATCGCGGGCGGGCAGGTCATCGCCGAGGACGGCCGGGTCCTGTCCGAGCCGGGGCGCGGGCGGGTGCTCGACCGGGCCGTCGATCCGGCCGAGCGGCGGGACGCCTGACGGCCGCGCTGGCCCGCCGCTTGCCTGCAGCTCCCGGGGGAGAACCGCATGGACGTCGAGCTGATCGGCCTGACCAAGCGCTACGGCGCGGCCATTGCGGTCGACCGCATCGACCTGAAGGTGCCGTCCGGCGCCTATTGCTGCCTGCTCGGCCCCTCCGGCTGCGGCAAGACCACGACGCTCCGGATGATCGGCGGGCACGAGCGCGCCAGCGCGGGCGACGTGGTGATCGGTCCGAAGGCGGTGGGCGACGCCGCCCCGGCCGAGCGCGGCACCGCCATGATGTTCCAGAGCTACGCGCTGTTCCCGCATCTCGACGCGCGCGACAACGTCGCCTTCAGCCTCAAGATGCGCGGGATCGGCAAGGCGGAGCGCCGGACCAAGGCGATGGCCATGCTCGACCTCGTGCAGATGGGCCACCTCGCCGGGCGCCTGCCGGCCCAGCTCTCGGGCGGCCAGCAGCAGCGCGTGGCCCTCGCCCGCGCCCTCGTCACCGGCCCGAAGGTGCTGCTCCTCGACGAGCCGCTCTCCGCCCTCGACCCGTTCCTGCGGGTGCGGATGCGGGTCGAGCTGAAGCGGATCCAGACCGAGCTCGGGCTCACCTTCATCCACGTCACCCACAGCCAGGAGGAGGCGATGGCGCTCTCCGACCTCGTGGTGGTGATGAATGCCGGCCGGATCGAGCAGGCTGCCGACCCGCGCACCGTGTTCGAGCGCCCGGCCACCGCCTTCGTGGCCCGGTTCATCGGCGGCCACAACGTGATCCGGCTGCCGGAGGGGCTCGTCGCCGTTCGGGCGGACCGGATGCGGCTCGGCGCCGAGGCCGGCCCCGCCGCGCGGCCGGCCCGGGTGGTGGCCGTCGAGTACCAGGGCACCAGCGTCCATGTCGGCCTCGACGCCGAGGGGCTGGAGCGCGCGCCCGAGAGCCCCGCCGCCCTCACGGCGATCCTCAGCGACGCGGAGTTCGCGGCCCGCCCGCTCCGCCCCGGCGACATGATCCCGGTCGGCTGGGACGCTTCAGCCGCCCACCGCCTCGACGCCTAACGGAGACCACCATGGACCTGCCCCAGAAGCCGAGCCGGCGCACGCTCCTGAAGGGGGCCGCCGCGCTCGCCGCGACGCCGGTGACCGGCTTCCCGGCGGTGCACGCCGCCGAGCCCGTGACACTGCGCTATCTCGGCACCGCGGTGAACCAGTCCGCCGACATCGCCAAGAAGGTGAAGGAGGATCTGGGCATCACCCTCGAATACATTCCGGTGGTGACCGACGAGGTGACCAAGCGGGCGGTCACCCAGCCGAACTCCTTCGACCTGATCGACACCGAGTATTTCAGCCTCAAGAAGATCCTGCCCTCCGGCAACCTGCAGGGCATGGACGCCAAGCGGATCAAGCTCGCCGACAAGATCTCTTCGGTCTTCACCAAGGGCGAGGTCGCGGGCAAGAAGATCGGCGACCAGGGCACGGCGCCCAAGAAGGTCTTCTACCTGGAGGGCATCGATTCCAAAAAATTTGCCGGCGAACAGACCGGTTGGATCTCTCTGATCCCCACCGTCTACAACGCCGACACGCTGGGCATCCGGCCGGACCTGATCAAGGTGCCTGTCACGAGCTGGAAGGAGCTCCTGAACCCGGCCTTCAAGGGCAAGGCCTCGATCCTTAACATCCCGTCGATCGGCATCATGGACGCCGCCATGGTGGTGGAGGCGACCGGCGACTACACCTACGGCGACAAGGGCAACATGACGAAGCCCGAGATCGACCGCACCATCAAGGTGTTGATCGAGGCCAAGCGCGCCGGCCAGTTCCGGGCCTTCTGGCAGGACTTCAACGAATCCGTGAACCTGATGGCCTCGGGCGAGACGGTGATCCAGTCGATGTGGTCGCCCGCCGTCACCAAGGTGCGGGCGCAGGGCGTGCCCTGCACCTACCAGCCGCTGAAGGAGGGCTACCGGGCCTGGGCCTCGGGCTTCGGCATCCCCAAGACGCTGAGCGGCCGGAAGCTCGACGCGGCCTACGACTTCATCAACTGGTTCCTGTCCGGCTGGGCCGGGGCGTACCTCAACCGGCAGGGCTACTACTCCGCCGTGCTGGAGACCGCCCAGGCGAACATGCAGCCCTACGAGTGGGCCTTCTGGATGGAGGGGAAGCCCGCCGAGAAGGACATCCTCGGCCCCGACGGCACCCTGATCGAGAAGGCCGGCGCCACCCGCGACGGCGGCTCCTTCGACGCGCGGATGGGCGCGGTCGCCTGCTGGAACGCCGTGATGGACGAGAACACCTACATGGTGCGCAAGTGGAACGAGTTCATCGCGGCGTGAGGGCGGTGCGCGCCGCCTCCCCGCCCTCCTCTCTCCAAGGGCACTCGGAGACGCCCATCCGGCGCAGCGACGCGGCCGCCGGGTGGAACGCGGGTCCCCTCTCCCGTGCGGGAGAGGGGGCGCTTCGCGCCTCGCGGGGTCCGCGAAGGGGACCGGCTGCGCCGGCGCGCGGCGGGCAAATCCGATGACCGATCTCGCCCTGCCCGCCGCCGCGACTGCCGAGCGGACCGCGGCGCCCGCCGTCGCGGCGCGCCCGCGCGGCCGCGCCCTCGCCTACCTCCAGGCCGCGCCGCTGGCCCTCGTCTTCCTGGTCTTCCTGGTGGTGCCGCTGGTGCTCACCGGGATCGTCTCGCTCTGGGAATACAACGAGTACGAGATCATCCCGGCGCTCACCCTGCAGAACTACGCCGACGTGTTCGACGGCTGCCTGTCGGCCGACCTCTGCACGACCGTGCGCACCTACCTGTCGACGGTGAAGTTCGTCGTGCTGACGCTGGCGATCACGCTGCCGCTGGGCTTCGCCATCGCGTACTTCCTGGCCTTCCACGTCCGCTCCGGCACGGTGCGGATGGGCCTGTTCCTGCTCTGCACGATCCCGTTCTGGACCTCGAACGTGATCCGCATGATCTCGTGGATCCCGCTGCTCGGCCGCAACGGCCTCGTCAACGACACGCTGCGCACCCTCGGGCTGATCCGCGAGCCGATCGAGGGCCTGCTCTATTCCGACTTCGCGGTGGTCCTGGCCTTCGTGCACCTCGACACGGTGTTCATGATCGTGCCGATCTTCAACAGCCTCGCGCGCATCGACCGGCGGCTGATCGAGGCGGCGCGCGACGGCGGCGCGTCGGGCGCGCAGATCCTCTGGAACGTGATCCTGCCGCTCGCCAAGCCCGGCATCGCCATCGGGACGATCTTCGTGACGACCCTGGTGATGGGCGACTTCGTCACCGTGGGCGTGATGGGCGGCCAGCAGATCGCCAGCGTCGGCAAGGTGATCCAGGTGCAGATGTCCTACCTGCAGTTCCCGGCCGCCGCCGCCAACGCCGTGGTGCTGCTCGCCGCCGTGCTGCTGATGATCCTGGGGCTCACCCGGATGATCGATCTCCGGCGGGAGCTGTAGCGATGGACCAGCCCCGCGGCCGCGCCTTCTACCTGCTGGCGGCAGTCTTCGCCCTCTACGTGCTGTTCCTCTACGGGCCGACGCTGACGATCCTGGCGCTCAGCTTCCAGGGCCCGTCCGGCGGTCTAACCTTCCCGATGAACGGCGTCTCGACCCACTGGTTCGCCAAGCTGTGGGAAGGCGTCGGCGTGATCGACATCTGGGCGGCGCTGCGGCGCTCGCTGGCCCTCGGCCTCGTGGTCATGGCGCTCACCGTGGGAATCGCATTCTACGCGGGCCTCGCCTTCCGGAAGGGGTTTCGCGGGGCCGGCCTCGTCTTCGCCCTGGCGGTCTCGAGCCTGATCGTGCCCTCGATCGTGGTCTCGCTGGGCATCGGCCGAGAGTTCCGGCTCCTCGACGACGCCGTGAAGGCGCTCGCCGCCGCCACCGGCTGGGGTTTCCTGCAGGATCACGGCACGCTGATGGGCCTCTACAGCTCGGCGCTGGGCGCGCATCTCACCTGGACCCTGCCCTTCGGCCTGCTGATCATGTTCGCGGTGTTCAACCGGTTCGACCCGGCCTACGAGGAGGCCGCCCGCGACCTGGGCGCCAGCGGCCCGCAGACGCTCCGGCACGTGGTGGTGCCGATCCTCGCGCCTGCGCTCGTCGGCGTCGCGCTGTTCGGCTTCACCCTGTCGTTCGACGAGCTCGCCCGCACCAGCCAGGCGATCGGCGGCCGCAACACCCTGCCGCTGGAGTTGCAGGGCCTGACCACCACGGTGACGACGCCGGAGATCTACGCCCTCGGCACGGTCACCACGGCCGTCTCGGCGCTGGTGATCGGGACCGCGCTCGGCCTGACCCTGTGGCTGCAGAAGCGCCGGGCGCGGCGGGCACTGGCGGGCCTGTGATCGATGCCGGACGGCCGGGCCGCCGCGGGTCGGCGGCGCCGCCGCATTGCCAATCCGCCCCCGCCCGTGTATGCGCACGGCGCGCCCCCGAGACACCCTTGGAGGCAGGGGCGCGCCGGGAAGGATGTGGCCGTCCGCCAGGGGCGGCCTTTTCGTTTTCCGGCTCCAGCAATCGTAAAGGATCACGCCATGAGCGCTGTGAAGACGCTTGAGGCCGTGGCACGCGACCGGGTCGGCAAGGGGGCCGCCCGGGCCGTTCGTCGCCAGGGCCAGATTCCCGCCGTCATCTACGGGGGTGGCCAGCCGCCGCAATCCATCGCGGTCGACCTCATCCGCACCCGCACCCTGATCTACGCCGGCGGCTTCAAGACCACGCTGTTCGAGATCAACGCCGGCGGCAAGAAGGTCCGCGCGATCCCGCGCGACTTCCAGCTCGACCCAGTGACCGGCGTGCCGCTGCACGTCGACTTCCTGCGCGTCGTCTCGGGCCAGACCGTCACGGTCGAGGTGCCGGTGCACTTCGTCAACGAGGACGCGGCCCCCGGCATCAAGAAGCTCGGCGGCACCCTCAACATCGTGGCCCACACGCTGAGCCTCGACGTCGCCCCCGACCAGATCCCGGACGCGATCGAGGTCGACCTGACCGGCCGCGCGATCGGCGACGTCATCCACGTCTCCGACATCAAGATCCCGGCCGGCACCTACACCGGCGAGCAGACCGACCCGGTGGCCAACATCGTGCCGCCGACCGTGCTGGGTGCCGAGGTGGAGGCCGAGGAGGCCGCCATCGCCGAGGCGCAGTCGGCCGAGGCCGCCGAGGAGAAGGCCGAGGAGTCCGCCGAGGACGAGAAGAAGGACGGCGAGGAGGCCTGAGCCTCAGCGCCACCCGTCACGCGACGCGAGAGCCCCGGCCCTGCCGGGGCTCTCTGCGTTTCGGCTTGATGTCAGGGATAGAGCCGCGCCCGGCTCCAGCCAGCGCCCGTCCGGGTGAAGCGGACCCGGTCGTGCAGGCGGAAATCGCCGTTCTGCCAGAACTCGACGCTCACCGGCGCGATCCGGAATCCGGTCCAGTGCTCCGGCCGGGGGATCGGCCCGTCGCCGTAGCGCTCGGACAGCTCCGCCACGGCGTTCATCAGCGTGGCGCGGTCGGCCAGCGGGCGGGATTGCTGGCTGGCGATCGCCCCGAGCCGGCTCTCGCGGCGGCGGCTCTGGAAATACGCGTCGGCCTCCGCGGCCGTGACCGGCGTGATCGGCCCGCGGGCCCGCACCTGCCGGCGCAGGCTCTTCCAGTGCAGCACCAGGGCCGCCTGGGGGTTCTGCGCCAGCTCCTCCCCCTTGGTGGACTGCGTGTTGGTGTAGAAGACGAAGCCTCGGGCGTCGAAGTCCTTCAGCAGGACCATTCGCACGTCCGGCAGCCCGTCCGATCCGGCGGTGGCGAGCGCCATCGCGTTCGCGTCCTCGGGCTCGGAGGCCTCGGCCTCCTTCATCCAGGCCGCGAACAGCCCGACGGGGTCCTCGCTCAGCGTGAAGTCCGCGCTCTTCGGGTCATCGGTCCTTAACTGATCCACGCCAAGACTCCTGCCAGCCGCGTCCAGGGCCTGAGGGGGCACCGACATCGGCATGTTCGGTCGAGCGAATAGCCCGTCGTGAGTCAGGTGTAATGCGGGGATGCGCGTGTAAAGGGCCAAGCCGGCGGTCGCGCATCTGCGCGTCCGTGTCGGTGGTGTCGATGGCGATGGCGATGGCCCTGTGCGGCTGCAGCCAGCCCCTGCTGGTCTTCCGGGGCGATCCGCCGGCGGCGCCGCCGCGCGTCGTCGAGGAGCCGACCGTCACCGGCAGCATCGAGAAGCGGCCCGTGAGCTTCGGGGACGACCTCGCCGAGGAGGATTGGCGCCGGGCGCGGGCCGCCCTCGGCGTCGCCCTGGATCCACAGGGCAACGGGCGGCCGGTCAAGTGGGACAACCCGGAGACCGGGCTTCACGGGTCGGTCAACCCGACCGGGCTCCCGTACGTCTCGGACGAGCTGATCTGCCGCAACTTCCTGGCATCGGTGATCGCGCCGACCCGCAGCCGCTTCGTCCGCGGCACCGGCTGCAAGCTCTCGGGCGGACCGTGGACGCTCAAGCGCGTCCGGGCCGCGAGCGGCCTCGGACGCTCCTGAACGACGAGGCCGTCGCGCGACGGCCTCCGCGGATCGCCTCAGTAAGGGTAGCCGTAGTACGGCCGCACGCGCAGGCGCGGCTGCGCGGCCGGCGGCGCCGCGTAGCGGGCCGCGGCCTCCGGATCGTAGGTCCGGATATAGGGGTCGAGGGCCGGGTCGCGGTAATTGCCGTTGTTGACCCCCGCCGAGCGATCGTTGCCGCTCAGCGCCGCGTAGGGCGAGAGGCCGCTCCCGCTGTCGCCGCCGCCACCGCCACCGCCGCCCCAGGCGAAGGCCGTTCCGGGAATGGCGGCGAGGAGCATCGCCGCGAGGGGCATCGTCAGCGTCTTGCGCGTCATGTCCTGTCTCCGCACCACGTCCTTGACTGGCGAACGGTCCAGCTGGAGGTGGGGTTCCCCACGGCGAACTGCCACCGCCTCGCGACACTGTATCACGACCCGCCAACACGCGTTTATTTGATGGACGGCGTTTCGATTTTTTCGGTTCATCCTCCAGAAATCGTCCCGCACGTTAAGCTTGAACCTGTAGACAGTCACGCGGCCGTGCTTGATCGTGGCGCGGCGTAACAGCATTCGAGCCCGGCTCGACCGTATCGAGGGTCGAGGCCGGGCGCATCTTGGGTCTGGCCGCCGTGAGCGTCGATACGAAATCCGGCACGCGGGGCGCGGGGCTGACCGGCTGATGGAGCGGGTGATCGGAGGCGCGGACCGGCCGTCGGCAACCGGTGGCCGGGCTCCCGCCCGGACGGAGCCGTCGTCTTCCGGGACGCGCGCCCGCACCCGGACCATCGTCGTGCGGCTCGACCGCCGGTCCCTGCGCGGCTGGCACATCCGGCTCCTCGACCAGCTCGGGCAGCGGCCCGACCATCGGATCCGCGTCGCCTGGGTCGAGCACGCGGAGGGCCTGCCGCCGAACGCGGAGCTCCTGTTCCGCCTGGAGGCCGCCATCCACGGCCTGCCGCGGCCGGGTCTGGCGACCGCGGCGGAGCCGGTGGCCCTCGCCCCCTACGAGGCGGGCCCCGACGGGGCGGAGCCCGGCGGGAGCGCTGCCGACCTCGTCCTCGACCTCTCGGACAGCCCCGCGGATCCGGGCGCGGAGCCCGCCTGGCGGCTCGATTATGATGGGATGCCGGGCGAGGCCGGCCTCCTCGCCGCCCTGTTCGCCCACGGGGCGCCGGTGGCGGCCCTGCGCGGTCCGGACGGTGCGCCGGTGGCGATCGGCCGCCTCGGCACGGAATCGCACACGGTGATGCTCGCGGCCTTCGAGGGCTACCTCGCGCGGACCATCACGCTGATCCTCGCCGCCCTGGACGGCGCCGCCTCGACGGCGCTCCCCGACGGCGCCGGAGCACCCCTGCGGCCGGCGGCCGCCTACGACCTCGGTGGCCTGGGCGCCCGCCGCCGGGCCGCCGGGGGGCTCGCCCGGCAGATCGCCCGCCGGCTCTACGCCCTCTGCTTCCACGGCCCGCACTGGCGGGTGGGCTGGCGGAGGATCGTCGGCCCCGACCTGATCGACCTGCGCCGGCATCCCGAGGGCGGCTGGCAGGTCCTTCCCGACGACGGGCGCCGCTTCTACGCCGACCCCTTCGCGATCGCCCGGGACGGCGCCGTGACCCTGTTCGTGGAGGAATTCGACTACCGCCGCGGCAAGGGCGTGATCGCCGCGGTGGATTTCGGGGCGAACGGCCCCCGCGGCCGCCCGGAGCCGGTGCTCGAGCTCGAGACCCACCTCTCCTACCCGTTCGTGTTCGAGGCGGACGGGCAGGTCTGGATGATCCCGGAATCCCACGCCTCCGGGACGATCGACCTCTACCGGGCCACCGACTTCCCGCGCGGGTGGGTCCACGAGGCGGTTCTCCTCGACGGGGTCGTGGCCGGGGACGCGACCCTGCTGCAGCACGGCGGCCGCTGGTGGATGTTCGCCACGGTCCGGGCCGGCGGCGGCAGCTACTCCGACACGCTCCATCTCTGGCACGCGCCGCATTTCCGCGGGCCCTGGACCCCGCACCGGCACAACCCGGTGCTGATCGATATCGGCTCCGCCCGGGCCGCGGGCCCGATCGTGGCGCGCGACGGCGGCCTGATCCGGCCCGTCCAGGATTGCCGCCAGGGCTACGGCGCGGCGCTCGGCCTCGCCCGGATCCTGCGCCTCGACGAGGAGGCCTACGCGCAGCGGGTCGAGACGCGCCTGTGCCCGGGCGCGGCCTGGCCGGGCACGCGCCTGCACATGCTGAGCGCCGCCGGCGGCTTCGAGTTCATCGACGGATCGCACCGGGCGCGCCCCCGCCTCTTGGGCTGAGCGCGTCTCTGGGCTGAGCGCGTCTCTGGGCTGAGCGCGCCTCTCGGGCCGAGCCGCGGCCGAACCGCCCCGCGCGGGCCCGTCGGTGCCGAACGGCACCCGCTTACGGCTCGCATCCCGGCCCCGTGCGCGCTAAGCGGGGGCTCCACCTGCGCCGATCCAGCAGAACCGCCGGGACGATCACCATGGCGAGCCCCGTCGAACATGCGAGCTTCCTGCCGCCGGTCCTGACCTTCCTCACGGCGGCCGTGATCGGCGTGCCGATCTTCCGGCTGATCGGGCAGAGCGCCGTGCTCGGCTACCTCGTGGCCGGCGTGCTGATCGGGCCCTCCGGCCTGTCGCTGATCGCCGAGCCCGACACGGCCGCGAGCGTCGCCGAGATCGGCGTGGTGCTCCTGCTCTTCATCGTCGGGCTGGAGCTGCACCTGTCGCAGCTCGTCTCGATGCGCCGCGACATCTTCGGCCTCGGCGCCGCGCAGCTCGTCGTCTGCGCGCTCGTGCTCGGCGGCGCCGGCCTCGTGGCGGGCCTCAGCTTCGGCGCCGCCGCGGTGATCGGCCTCGCGCTCGCCCTCTCGGCCACCGCGGTGGCCCTGCAGCTCCTGGAGGAGCGGGGCGATCTCGGCAGCGCCTACGGCGCGCGCGCCTTCGCGGTCCTGCTGTTCCAGGACCTGTCGGTGGTCGGCATCCTGGCGCTGATGCCGCTGCTGGCCTCGGCCGGCGAGGCGACCGACGTCTCCTGGCTCGGGGAGGCCGCGGTCTCCACCGGCAAGGCGCTCGCGGCGATCCTCGCGGTGGTGCTGGTCGGCCGCTACGGCCTGAACCCGTTCTTCCGGCTGCTCGCGGCGAGCGGCGCCCGGGAGGTGATGACCGCCGCGGCGCTCCTGGTGGTGCTCGGCACCGCGCTGCTCATGGAGCAGGTCGGCCTGTCGATGGCGATGGGCGCGTTCCTCGCCGGCATCCTGCTCGCCGAGTCGAACTTCCGCCACCAGCTGGAGGCCGACATCGAGCCGTTCCGCGGCATGCTGCTCGGCCTGTTCTTCATGAGCGTCGGCATGTCGATCGACGGCGCGCTCGTGCGCGAGGTCTGGCCGGCCCTGTTCGGTGCGACCCTGGCGGCGATCCTGGTCAAGGTCGCCATCGTGGCCGGCCTGTTCCGGCTGTTCGGCTCGGACACCCTCGGGGCCCTGCGGGGGGCCGCGGTCCTGGCGCCCGCGGGCGAGTTCGCCTTCGTGCTGCTGCCGCAGGCCCAGGATCTCGGCCTCACCGGCGTCACGGCGACGCGCTTCGCGGTGGCGCTCGCCGCGCTGACCATGCTGATCGGCCCCATCGCCGCCAAGGGTCTCGACAAGCTGATCGAGCGGCGCAACGCGCGCAGCACCTTCGCGCTGGAGGAGCCCTCCACCGAGCTGTCCGAGAGCGGCGACGCGCGGGTGCTGGTGATCGGCTTCGGCCGGTTCGGGCAGGTGCTGACGCACGTGCTGATGGCCGAGGGCATCCCGGTCACGGTGATCGACAAGGACGTGGAGCAGCTGCGCGCGGCCTCGCGCTTCGGCTTCCGCATCTACTACGGCGACGGCACGCGCCTCGACGTGCTCCGCGCCGCCGGGATCGGGCGGGTCGAGCTGGTCTGCATCTGCGTCGACGACCGGGAGGGCGCCCTCAAGATCGTCGACATCGTCCACGAGGAATTCTCGAGCGTGCGGACCTTCGTGCGGGCCTACGACCGCCTGCACGCGGTGGAGCTGATGAACCGGGACGTCGACTACCAGATCCGCGAGACCGCCGAATCCGCCCTCGCCTTCGGGCGGGCCGCCCTGGAGGGGCTCGGCCTGTCGCCGGAGGCCGCCACGGCCCGGACCGACGACGTGCGCAAGCGCGACATCGCGCGGCTGGTCCTGCAGCAGGCGGGCGCCCTGCCGGACGGGTCCAGCTGGATGCGCGGCGCCGCGGCCGGGCTGAAGCCCGAGCCGCTGACCGCCCCGGTCCGGCCGGCCCGGGCGCTCAGCACCGAGACCCGCGACCTCGTGGGCAGCGACCGGCGCGAGGCCGCCGAGCGGCTCCTGGAGAAGCCCGCCCTGGCCCCGCAGGAGACGGAGGCCGCCGAGGAGTCCGATCCAGAGGCCGAGCTCGAGGCGGAAGGCAGTGCCCGGGATGCGTGACGGGCGGGATGTCTGACATGTCCGACGGGCCGCCCCCGGCGGAGGCGGGCCGCTTCGTCACCGGCTCGATCCTCCGCCACGTCGTGGTGATGGCGGCCACCGGCTCGGTGGGGCTGATGGCGATCTTCGTCGTCGATCTCCTGTCGCTGCTCTACGTCTCGACGCTGGGCGACCCGAACCTCACGGCGGCGGTCGGCTTCGCCGGCATCGTCCAGTTCTTCGCCACGGCGGTGAATATCGGCCTGATGATCGCGGCCGGCGCCCTGGTCGGGAAGGCCGTCGGCGCGCGCGACCGCGCGGCGGCGCGGCGCCTCGCGACCTCGGCGCTGGTCCTCGGCAGCCTCGTGGCCGCCTTCATCGCGGGGCTGATCGCGCTGCTGGCCGGCCCGCTCCTGACCCTGATCGGCGCGCAGGGCGAGGCGCTGCGGGTGGCCGTCCTGTTCCTCTACATCACCCTGCCGTCGAACCTGCTGCTCGCCGCCGGCATGCTGTTCACCGGGCTGCTGCGCGCGGTCGGCGAGGCGCGGCAGGCGATGTCGGTCACCCTGTCCGGCGCCGTGATCACCGCGCTCCTCGATCCGCTGCTGATCTTCGGGGCCGGCCTCGGCGTCACGGGCGCGGCGATCACGGTCTGCGCGGCGCGTGCGACCTTCGTGGCGGTAGGCGTCCGCGGCGTCGCCCGGCACGGCCTCCTGGGCCGGCCGCGCCTGTCCGATCTGCCGGCCGACGCGGCCGCCCTGGCGGGTGTCGCGGGCCCGGCCGTGCTCACGAACCTCGCCCCCTCGGTGGCGAGCGCCTTCCTGGCGCGTCTGTTCGCCGGCTACGGAGCGGACGCGGTCGCGGCCGCGTCGGTGATCGACCGGCTGACGCCGGTGGCCTTCGGCGGCCTGTTCGCGCTGTCGGGAGCGATCGGCCCGATCCTGGCGCAGAACTGGGGCGCGGGCCTGTTCGACCGGATGCGCGGCGTGCTCGGCGCGGCGATCCGGGTGACTCTGGCCTACTGCGCCGCGGTCTGGCTCCTTCTGGCGCTGGCTCGGGGATGGCTCGCCGGCCTGTTCGGCCTGCAGGGGGTCGCGGCCGAACTGTTCGGCTTCTTCTGCCTCGTCGGCGGCGCGATCTGGTTCTTCAACGGGCTCCTGTTCCTCGGCAACGCCGCCTTCAACAATCTCGGCTTCCCGCTGCGCTCGACGCTGCTGAACTGGGGCCGGGCGACGCTCGGGACGATCCCGCCGGCCATGCTCGGCGCGTCGCTCTACGGCCCCCGCGGCGTGGTGGCTGGGATGGGGGTCGGCTCCCTGGTCTTCGGCGCGCTCGGCATCCTGCTCGCCCGCCGCACGGTCGACCGGCTGGAGGGGGTCGGCCCACGCCCGCCGGAGCCGGACGTCGCCGCCGAGGCGCCCCACCGGGCGGCGCCGCTGCCGCCGGGGCACGCTCATCCCGAGCCGCTGAGCTGAGACGGCGGCGCGGAGGCACAAGTTCCGCGGGTGGGAACTGGTATTTCCCCGCGCAAAGGGTCACGATGCCCTGTCCCGGGCGGTCCCGGCCGGGACAGGATTGAGGCGTCATGTTCAACCCGCTCGAGATGTTCCAGGCCCAGGGCGAGGCCGGGCTTCAGGCCATGGGCCAGCCGTTCGGCCTGACGACCGAGCAGACGGCCCGCGCCTTCGAGGCGCTGATGCCGGCCCTGACGCTCGGCCTCCAGCGCAGCGTCGGTCTGGACCCGACCGGCTTCGCGCGGATGTTCGGTCTGGAGGCCGCCAAGCCGGCGCCGGCGCAGGGGTTCGAGGCCCTCGGCCAGATGTTCGGCTCGGCGCAGCTGATGCAGGCGGTGCTGCGGCAGGCCTCGGCGACGAGCGGCGTCGGCGCGCAGGTCCTGCGCCAGATGCTGCCGATGATGGCGGGCGCCGTGGTGGCGAGCATCGTCCACGTCATGCTGAACCAGCCGCAGGCCGAGCCGGCGCGGCCGAGCGCGCCGCCGCCGCCCGTGCCGTTCCCGTTCGGCCCGGCCTGGGCCGAGATGGCCAGGGCGATGATGCCCGCCGTCGAGCCGCCGGCCCCGCCGCCGAAGCCTACCGTCAGGCCCGCCGCCAAGCCCACCGCCAATCCGCAGGCGAGCGCGGGCGAGGCCGGCTCCGACATGTTCCAGCAGATGCTGCGCACCGGGGCTGAGGTTCAGGGCAACAACATCCGGGCGATGCAGGAGCTGTTCGAGACCTTCTGGCCCACCTCCGGCACGCCGTCCGCGAGCGCCGTGCCTCCGGCGCCGTCGACCAACCCGGCCCGACCGGATCCGGCGCCGGCCGACCCCGCCGCCGGCAAGGGCCGGCGCGGCCGCCAGCCCGGCGGGACCGGTTGACGCAGGGACAGGGTCCGGTCGAGCGTTGACCCGACCGATCGGAGCGGCACCCTGCCGGCGAGGAGACCCGTCGATGAGCGATTACCTGACCGCCTGGGACGACCGCGCCGAGAGCCTCGGCGGGAACGGCGTCGCCAAGCGCACGATCCCGGGCTCGGGCGCCAGCCTCGTGCGCGTGGTCGTCCCGGCCGGCGTCTCGGCGCCGGCGCACAGCCACGATCACGAGCAGTTCGTGCAGGTGCTCTCGGGCTCGGGGATCCTGGAGACCGAGCGGGGCCGCGATCCGTTCTCGGCCGGCAGCGTGTTCCACTTCCCGGCCGGGGCGTGGCACGCGGCCGCGTTCGAGGCCGAGACGGTCCTGATCGAGACGAACCTCGCCCCGCGGGCCTGACGGCGCGACACGCCGTCCGGCCTCAGCCGCCCGTCGAGGCGTCGAACTGCGCCTCCAGACTGACGATGCGCGCCACCGTGTCCTGAGCGCAGCGGATCGCGCCCTCGGCGGTGAGCAGCTGCCCCTCTTGCGGATCGAAGACGATACCGTCCGACTGGGCCGCGCAGGCCGCGACAGCCATCCACGCCCCGACGCAAGCCGGGAGCGTGGCGAAGTAGAAGGCATAGACGCACGTCCACGGCCCGCCGAAGTCGATGTCGGTATAGGTGTCCGTCAGATCCGACAGCGGAATGATCTGGCATTCGAAGCCGGCTTCGCGGCGCCGCCAGGTCGCGGGCAGATGCCCTTGCGTGGCCGGCGGTATGCGCGCGGCGTCGAGTTTCGGATCGAACCCGTTTTCGTGGATGGCCGCCTGCCATTCCGCCACGCCGGGCATCGCGCCCGCGCAGAGCGCGTAGGCTTCCATGCTCATGGCAACCTCTCTCCGAGTAGGATCGCGGATATTGACAGTCCCTCGACCGAGTTTCCTGGTCTCAAGTGAACCTCCATGAGGGGAAAACTGTCATCCACGCCGACATCTCTGCGCAGCTCGCGCGCGCGAGCCGGCGTCTACTGCGCCGTGCCGGTCTTGATATCCCAGATCGCTCGAACCGCGGCAGCGCTGGTCCTGCCGTCGCGCGATGAAGGCCAGGCCGAGCCGAAGCTCAGTGATGGAATAATCCAGGACATCCGGCAGATCACAGTACCGCATCGCGTCTCTGATCCTCGAAACGTTCATGATTTATTCCATGACTTTTTTCCTTTTATCGAGCCGCTAGTGGCAGAGAAGGAAAATATGCCGGCAGCACTCTCGAGGTCGCCGCGGCAGGCTGCGACAAATTATTCTTGGCGCGCGAGCAAAATGCCTGTGCTTGGCCTGAGCCCTCGGCGCGTGTAGGAATCCCACCTTCAACGCCCGCCCGTGCACGCCGACGAAAGGCCGGGCATCGCCCCTACCAGAACAGAGGCAGACCATGAGCGCCGGTACCGCCGCCGACAAGCACTTCTCCAACAGCTTCTTCGCCGCCCCGCTGACGGAAGCCGACCCCGAGATCGCCGAGGCGGTGGCCAAGGAGCTCGGCCGCCAGCAGCACGAGATCGAGCTGATCGCCTCGGAGAACATCGTCTCCCGCGCCGTGCTGGAGGCTCAGGGCTCGGTGCTCACCAACAAGTACGCCGAGGGCTATCCGGGCCGGCGCTACTACGGCGGCTGCCAGTTCGTGGACATCGCCGAGGATCTCGCCATCGAGCGCGCCAAGCGCTTGTTCGACTGCGGCTTCGCCAACGTGCAGCCGAATTCCGGCTCCCAGGCCAACCAGGGCGTGTTCCTGGCGCTCATGCAGCCCGGCGATACCTTCCTGGGCCTCGACCTCGCCGCCGGCGGCCACCTGACGCACGGCGCCCCGCCGAACGTCTCGGGCAAGTGGTTCAAGCCGGTCTCCTACACGGTGCGCCGCGAGGACCAGCGGATCGACATGGAGCAGGTCGCCCAGCTCGCCCAGGAGCACAAGCCGAAGGTGATCATCGCCGGCGGCTCGGGCTACCCGCGCCACTGGGACTTCGCCAAGTTCCGCGAGATCGCCGACTCGGTCGGCGCCTACTTCATGGTCGACATGGCCCACTTCGCGGGCCTCGTGGCGGCCGGCGTCCACCCGTCGCCGTTCCCGCACGCCCACGTCGCCACCACGACGACCCACAAGACCCTCCGCGGCCCGCGCGGCGGCATGATCCTGACGAACGACGAGGCGCTCGCCAAGAAGTTCAACTCGGCGATCTTCCCCGGTCTCCAGGGCGGCCCGCTGATGCACGTCATCGCCGGCAAGGCGGTGGCCTTCGGCGAGGCGCTGAAGCCCGAGTTCAAGATCTACGCCCGCCAGGTGGTGGAGAACGCCCGGGCGCTCGCCGACACGCTGATCTCGGGCGGCTACGACATCACCTCGGGCGGCACCGACAACCACCTGATGCTGGTCGACCTCCAGCGGAAGGGCCTCACCGGCAAGGCCGCCGAGGCGGCCCTGTCGCGGGCGCACATCACCTGCAACAAGAACGGCGTCCCCTTCGACACGCAGAAGCCGACCATCACCTCGGGCATCCGGCTCGGCACCCCGGCCGGCACCTCGCGCGGCTTCGGCGTTGCCGAGTTCAAGCAGATCGGCGGCTTCATCGTCGAGGTGCTGGACGGGCTCGCCGCCAAGGGTGAGGCCGGCGACAGCGCGGTCGAGGCCGACGTCAAGACCCGCGTCCACGCGCTGACGGACCGGTTCCCGATCTACGGCTGAGGCAAGAGGGCCGCTTGAGCCGGGGCCGGTCTTCCGGGCCGGCCCGCGGTAGATTAGGAAACGGCCGCGGATCCGACCGGTCCGCGGCCGTTTCCATGCCCGAGTAGCGAGATCCATGCGCTGTCCCTACTGCGGCGGCTCCGAGACCCAGGTGAAGGACTCGCGGCCCTCCGAGGACGGCGCCGCGATCCGGCGCCGCCGGGTCTGCCCGGACTGCGCCGGCCGCTTCACCACCTTCGAGCGCGTGCAGCTCCGCGAGGTCGTGGTGCTCAAGCGCTCGGGCAAGCGCGTGCCGTTCGACCGCGACAAGCTCCAGCGCTCCATCGACGTGGCGCTGCGCAAGCGCGCCGTCGATCCGGAGCGGATCGAGCGGCTGGTCAGCGGCATCACCCGGCAGCTCGAGAGCGCCGGCGAGCCCGAGGTGACCTCCGAGGCGATCGGCGAGCTGGTGATGGCGGGGCTGAAGGGCCTCGACGACGTCGCCTACGTGCGCTTCGCCTCCGTCTACAAGAACTTCCGCGAGGCCCGGGACTTCGAGGAGCTGCTCGGCACGCTGAGCGACGGCACGCCGGTACCGGCGGCCGCGCCGGGTCCGGAGGGCGACCCGGAGCCCGAGGCGTCGGGGCGGCGCCGCGCCGGGCGTCCATGAGCGGTGACCCGAACTTCATGCGCCTCGCCCTGGCGCTGGGCCGACGCGGGCTCGGCACCACCTGGCCGAACCCGTCGGTCGGCGCCGTCGTGGTCGAGCCCGAAACCGGCCGCATCCTCGGGACGGCGGCCACGGCGCCGGGCGGGCGCCCGCACGGGGAACCCGTGGCGCTCGCCGCCGCCGGCGAGGCCGCCCGCGGCGCGACCCTCTACGTCACCCTGGAGCCCTGCTCCCATCACGGCCGCACGCCGCCCTGCACCGACGCGATCCTGGCCGCCGGGATCGCCCGGGTGGTCAGCGCCTTGGAGGATCCCGACCCGCGGGTGGCCGGGCGCGGCCACGATCTCCTTCGGCGGGGCGGCGTCGCGGTCGAGACCGGGCTGATGCGGGAGGAGGCGGCGCGCGACCATGTCGGCCACGTCACCCGGGTGACCCGCGGCCGCCCGGCCCTGCACCTCAAGCTCGCCCGCACCCGCGACGGCTTCTGCGCTTCCGCCGGGCCGGAGCGCCTGCGGATCACCGGGCCGGTGGCGGACGGGGCGGTCCACCTGTGGCGGGCCCACGCCGACGCGATCCTGATCGGCATCGGCACCGCCCGGGCCGACGACCCGTCGCTGACCGTGCGGCTGCCGGGCCTCGGCACGCGCTCGCCCCTGCGGGTCGTGCTCGACACGCATCTGCGGCTCTCCCCGGCAAGCGTCCTCGCCCGCACCGCCCGCGACACGCCGACTTTGGTGCTCACGACCCGCTCGGCCCCGGCCCACGCGCGGCGGGCCCTGGAGGCCCTCGGCGTCGAGGTCGCCACCGTAGCGGCGGACGCGGCCGGCGGGATCGACCTTCCGGCGGCCCTGGCGCGTCTCGGCGAGCGCGGCCTGACCCGCCTGTGCAGCGAGGGCGGCCCCCGCCTTGCGGAGGCGCTGGCTCGGGCCGATCTGATCGATGCCTGCACGCTGGTCACCGGGCCGGCGGAGCTGGGCGCAGCGGGCGGCCTGCCGGCCCTGGGCCCGGCCCTGGCGGAGGCCCTGGTGGGCGACCGGTTCCGGGAGGCCGAGCGGCTGCAGCTCGGGCCCGACACGGCCGTGACCTACGAACGCAACAGGACGTAAGCGATGTTCACGGGCTTGGTCAGCGCTATCGGCACGGTCGTCTCGGTCTCGGTCTCGGGCGACGGTGATCTGCGCCGGATCGCGATCCGCGCCGCCTACGATCCGGCGACGATCGCGCTCGGCGCCTCGATCGCCTGCGCCGGACCGTGCCTCACCGCCGTGTCGGTGGAGCCCGCCACGGGCGGCTGCGTCTTCGCGGTCGACGCCGCCGCCGAGACGCTGGCGCGCACCACCGTCGGCAGCTGGGTGGCGGGCACGCGGATCAACCTCGAACGCTCCCTGAAGGTCGGCGACGAGCTCGGCGGCCATCTCGTCACCGGTCACGTCGATGGCCTCGCCGAAATCGTGGAGCGCGTGAGCGTGACCGCCGATGCCTGGGGCGCCAGCGAGCGCTTCACCCTGCGGGCGCCGGCCGCCGTGAAGAGATTCATCGCCGAGAAGGGCTCGGTCTGCCTTGACGGCACCTCGCTCACCGTGAATGCGGTCGAGGATGACCTGTTCTCGGTGCTGCTGATCCCGCACACGCTCCAGGTCACCACCTGGGGCGAGCGGCGGCAGGGGGACCGGCTCAACCTGGAGGTCGACCTGATCGCCCGCTACGCCGCCCGGCTCGCCGAGGCGCGTGTCGGCTGAGCAAGCCTCCCGTCCTTGCGAGCGCGGCGAAGCAACCCAGCGACACGCCCCGTCTGGCAATCGCGCGCTGCCCTGGGTTGCTTCGCTGCGCTCGCGAAGACGGCGCGTCAGCGCGGCGGGATCGAGTAGGTGCCGGTGGCGTGGCAGACGAGGTCCGGGCTGCCGACGGCGGTGATCGACACCTCGCCGACGGCGAGGCGCCGGCCGAGCTTGAGCAGCCGGCATTCGGCCACGAGATCCCCCGTGGCGGGCTTGCGCAGGAAGTTGAAGGTGAGGCTCGTCGTCACCGCGAGCGCCACGGGACCGATATTGGCCAGGATCGCCGCGTAGAGGGCGTAGTCGGCCAGCGCCATCATGGCCGGCCCCGACACGGTCGCGCCGGGACGCAGGAAGCGCTCGTGGGCTTCGAGCCGCATCCGCGCCGAGAGCGGTCCCACGGCCTCGAGGTGGTAGGCGCGCCCGCCCGCCTGCATCTGCGGGAATTCGCGGTCGAGGAAGTCGCCGGTCTCGGCGAGGGTGAGGATCGTGGCGGTCATTGCCCCATGCAGCACGGCGGTACCGCCGAGGCAATCACGAGGCCTTCGGAACTGCCGTCCTCATCGGAAGGTCCCGGTCGATCGGCCGGTGCCGTCTTGGCGAGCGGCGCGAAGCGATCCAGTCGGCGCTACATTCACCGATGTCGCGCGACCCTGGGTCACTTCGCTGCGCTCGTGATGACGGAGGGCTGCCGCCATCGAGGGTTTCGGCCGGACGCCACATCAGGACGGGGAACCGGGCGGGAGGCGCCCTCCCGCCGTCCCGCTCAGAAGAAGATCGGCCGCGCGCTGGCGGTGATCTCGCCGAGCACCGCGCCGGTGGCCGGCTCGACCTCCTTGAGCACCACGTCGTAGCCCCAGAGGTCGGCGAGGTGCTGCAGCACCCGCTTGGCGTCGTCCTTCTGCAGGGTGATCTTGTTGATCGCCTTGTGGTGCAGGATCAGGCGCCGGTCGCCCTCCAGATCCACGTCCACCACCTCGATGTCGGGGTCGAGCCACGCCACGTCGTACTGCCGCGCGAAGGAGCGGCGCAGCTTGCGATAGCCGCGCTCGTCGTGGATCGCCTCCACCCGCAGCTCCGGCTCGTCGGGATCGTCGACCACGTGGAACAGGCGCAGGTCGCGCATCAGCTTGGGCGACAGGAACTGCTGGATGAAGCTCTCGTCCCGGTAATTCTCCCAGCAGTCGCGCAGGACCGCCATGGCGTCGCCGACCCCGGCGATGTCGGGGAACCACGCCCGATCCTCCTCGGTCGGCTGCTCGGCGATGCGGGCGATGTCCTGCATCATCGCGAAACCGATCGCGTAGGGATTGTGGCCGCCGTAGGAGCGGTCGTCGTAGTTCGGCTGCCGGATGACGTTGGTGTGCGACTGCAGGAACTCGAGATAGGCCGCCTCGGTGATCTGCCCGGATTCCGACAGGGCGTTCATGATCCGGTAGTGGCAGTAGGTCGCGCAGCCCTCGTTCATCACCTTGGTCTGGCGCTGCGGGTAGAAGTACTGGGCGACCAGGCGGACGATGCGCAGGATCTCGCGCTGCCAGGGGCGCAGGCGGGGCGCGGCCTTCTCCAGGAAATACAGGATGTTCTCCTGCGGCAGTTCGAGCAGCGCCTTGCGCCGCTCGGCGGCCGCGTCCGGACGCGCCGTGCCGATTTTCTGCGGCAGGGTGCGCCAGAGATCGTTGTAGATCTGCTCGCCGTGCTCGATCCGCTCGCGCTCGCGCCGCTGCTCGGAGGCGAGGTCCGGCCGCTTCTTGCGCGGGTAGCGGTGGACGCCCTGGCTCATCAGCGCGTGGGCGGCGTCGAGCACCTGCTCCACCGCCTGGTGGCCGTAGCGCTCCTCGCAGCGGGCGATGAAGCCCTTGGCGAAGTCGAGGTAGTCGAGGATGCCCTCGGCGTCGGTCCACTGCCGGAACAGGTAGTTGTTCTTGAAGAAGTGGTTGTGGCCGAAGGCGGCGTGCGCGATGACGAGCGTCTGCATCGTCGCCGTGTTCTCCTCCATGACGTAGGAGATGCACGGGTCCGAGTTGATGACGATCTCGTAGGCGAGCCCCATCAGGCCGCGCCGGTAGCCGGCTTCGTGCTGGGCGAAGTGCTTGCCGAACGACCAGTGCTTGTAGAACAGCGGCATGCCGATCGATGCGTAGGCGTCGAGCATCTGCTCGGCCGTGATGATCTCGATCTGGTTCGGGTACCACGACAGTCCGAGCTGCGGCCCGGCCACCGCCTCGCAGGCGTCGTGGATCCGCCGGATCGTGTCGAAATCCCAGTCGTTGCCGGTGAACAGCGGCTTCTGGTTGCCCGCGATGATCTGGGGCGTGCGTGCCTTGACGAGCGTCATGCGGCCTCCCGATCGGTCGATGCGTGCGACGGCATCACGCCTCCGCCTCGGCGCGGCCTTCCTTGCGCCCGAACAGCTCGCGGAAGACCGGGTAGATCTCCCGGCGGTGGTTGACCTTGCGCATGGCGATCGGGCCGCCGGCCTTGGCGATGGCCTCGTACGTCCGCCACAGGGTGGTGCGGTGCTCGACGAAGCCGGCGCGGGGACCGTTCTCGTCGCCCACCTCCAGATAGGCGAAGTGCTGGCAGGCCGGCAGGATGTGCGACCGCAGCAGCTCCGTGGAGGTCGGTCCGTCGGAGGAGACGTTGTCGCCGTCCGAGGCCTGGGCCGCGTAGATGTTCCAGTCGTTCGGGTCGTAGCGCTCGGCGATGACGCGCTTCATCTCCACGAGCGCCGACGAGACCAGGGTGCCGCCGGTCTCGCGGGAGCCGAAGAAGGTCTCCTCGTCCACCTCGGTCGCCCGGTCGGTGTGGCGGATGAACACGATCTCGACGTGGCGGTAGCGCCGCGTCAGGAAGATGTGCAGCAGGATGTAGAACCGCTTGGCGAGGTCCTTCATGTGCTCGGTCATCGAGCCGGACACGTCCATCAGGCAGAACATCACCGCCTGCGCGATCGGCCGCGGATAGGGTTCGAACCGGCGGAAGCGCAGGTCGATCGGGTCGACGTAGGGGATGCGCTTCGCGCGCTCGCGCAGCCGGAACAGCGCCTGCTCCAGGTCCGGCCGCTCCGGATGCCCCTCGGCGAGGGCGTCGAGCCGGGCCTCCAGGGCCGCCACCTCGTCGGGCTTCGGGCGCTTGAGGGCGATCCGCCGCGACATCGAGTTCCGCAGGGTGCGGGTGAGCGCGAGGTTCGCCGGCGAGCCGGTGACCGTGTAGCCCGCCCGGCGCAACCCTTCCGTCTCGACGATGGCGAGGCGACGCTTGGCGAGGTCCGGCAATTCCAGATCCTCGAGGAAGAGTTCCAGGAACTCCTCGCGGGTGAGCACGAAGCGGAACGCGTCCTCGCTGTTCTCGCCGCCCTCCCCGCCCTCGCCGGAGCCGCGACCACCGCCGCTGCCCGGCGGGCGCTCGATCGTGTCGCCCTCCACGTAGGTCTTGTTGCCGGGCAGGATGTGATCCTGCAGGCCGGTGCCGGGCTGGCGCGAGAATCGGGGCTCCCGGACGCCGTCCGCCGGCACGGTGACGCGGCCGTCCTTGCCGAGATCCTTGATGTCCTTCTCGCGGGCGGATTCTCGCACCGCGCGCTGGGCCACGTCCTTCACGCGCCGCAGGAAGCGCTGGCGGTTCGGGAGGCTCTTGCCGCCCGGGTTCAAACGTCGGTCGACGATGTGCATCCGCTGCGAAAACCCTCGTCCGCGTGCTCCGGCTGGGTCCGGACCCTTGTCGTACCATGCTGTCACCGGAGGGAAGGATCCCTCTTTGGCAGCAGGGCCGCGATCTTCGCCGGCCGGTCGTCCGAAACTGTGGCGGCGGAGGGTCGGAACGGGGCCCGGCCGACCGAGCGGGCCGGTCGAGCCCCGTCGTCCCTCAGCCGGCCTGCTTCACCCGCATGTACCACTCCACCAGGCGGCGGACCTGCCGCTCGGTGTAGCCGCGCGCGACCATGCGCTCGACGAACTCGCCGTGCTTCTTCTCGGTCTCGCCGTCCTTCTTCGAGCCGAAGGAGATCACCGGCAGCAGCTCCTCCACCTGGGAGAACATCCGCCGCTCGATCACCTCGCGCAGCTTCTCGTAGCTGGTCCAGCTGGGATTCCGGCCGCCGTGCTGCGCCCGGGAGCGCAGGGCGAACTTCACCACCTCGTTGCGGAAGTCCTTCGGGTTGGCGATCCCGGCGGGCTTCTCGATCTTGGTCAACTCCTGGTTCAGGAGCTCCCGGTTCATGAGCTGGCCGGTCTCGGCGTCCTTGAAGTCCTGGTCCTCGATCCAGGCGTCGGCGTAGTCGATGTACCGGTCGAACAGGTTCTGCCCGTAATCGTGGTACGATTCGAGGTAGGCCTTCTGGATCTCGTGGCCGATGAACTCCGCGTAGCGCGGGGCCAGTTCGGTCTTGATGAATTCCAGGTACTTCTTCTCGGTCTCGGGCGGGAGCTGCTCGCGGCGCAGCGACTGCTCCAGCACGTACATCAGGTGCACCGGGTCGGCCGAGACCTCGGTGGTGTCGTGGTTGAAGGTCGCGGCCAGCACCTTGAAGGCGAAGCGGGTCGAGATCCCGTCCATGCCCTCGTCGACGCCGGCCGTGTCCTTGTACTCCTGCATCGAGCGGGCGCGGGGATCGACCTCGCGCAGGGACTCGCCGTCGTAGACCCGCATCTTCGAGAAGACGTTGGAATTGGCGTGCTCGCGGAGCCGCGACAGCACCGAGAACCGCGCCAGCATCTCCAGCGTGCCGGGGGCGCAGGCCGCGTCCGACAGCTCCGAGCCGGAGATCAGCTTCTCGTAGATCCGCTGCTCCTCGGTGACACGCAGGCAGTACGGGACCTTGATCACGTAGATCCGGTCGATGAAGGCCTCGTTGTTCTTGTTGGTCTTGAAGGTCTGCCACTCGGCTTCGTTCGAGTGGGCGAGGATCACGCCGGTGAACGGGATCGCGCCGATATTCTCGGTGCCGACGTAGTTGCCCTCCTGCGTCGCGGTGAGCAGCGGGTGCAGCATCTTGATCGGCGCCTTGAACATCTCGACGAACTCGAGGATGCCTTGGTTCGCCCGGTTCAGGCCGCCCGAGTACGAGTAGGCGTCGGGATCGGCCTGCGACAGCGTCTCCAGCCGCCGGATGTCGACCTTGCCGACGAGCGAGGAGATGTCCTGGTTGTTCTCGTCGCCCGGCTCGGTCTTGGCGATGGCGATCTGGCGCAGGCGCGACGGCCGGACCTTGATCACCTTGAAGCGCGAGATGTCGCCGTTGAACTCGTCGAGGCGCTTCAGCGCCCAGGGGCTCATCAGGCCGGTCAGCCGCCGGCGCGGGATGCCGTAGCGGCGCTGGATCTCCTCGCCCATGGTCTCGGGGTCGAACAGGCCCAGCGGGCTCTCGAAGACCGGCGACACTTCGTCCCCAGCCTTGAGTACGTAGACGGGGTGAACCTCCATCAGGAGCTTCAGCCGCTCGGCCAGCGACGACTTACCGCCGCCCACCGGCCCGAGCAGGTAGAGGATCTGCTTGCGCTCTTCCAAGCCCTGCGCGGCGTGGCGGAAGAACGAGACGATCCGCTCGATCGTCTCCTCCATGCCGTAGAATTCGCGGAAGGCCGGGTAGGTCCGGATCGTCCGGTTCATGAAGATCCGGCCGAGGCGCGAATCCCTGGCGGTGTCCACGAATTCCGGCTCGCCGATCGCCGCGAGGATGCGCTCGGCGGCCGAGGCGTACATCAGGGGCTCGTCGCGACAGGCCTCCAGGTACTCGGAGAGCGTCATCTCCGTGTCGCGGCGGGCCTCGTACCCTCGGGCGAAGCTCTGGAAAAGGTCGTTCGTCGCATGCATCGGCATTCGATAACCCTCTCAGACCGTGACAGCTTCATCCTGTCTCGGCTCGGATGCAACCGACAGGCCCGCTTTTGTCGCAGTGCGGCGAGCATGGCGCCCGGCATGTCGATTGCATGCAACACTCCGGAGCGCTGAAGGCGTCACGGACGAGACTCCGTGACGCCCCCGGACGGCTGACCGAGCGGCAGGACTGGCCAGATACCGTTTCGGCCGGAGCCTGCTCACAAATCCGTGCCCTCTTTCTTGCCGTCGTCTCCTGATTTGGTCCCCGCGCCCCCGACCGTGATCTTGACGGTCTGCGTCTGGACTTGGCCGTCGGAGCTCTTGACCTCGAACGTCACTTCGTCGGTGCCGGTGAATCCGTTGTTGGGCTGGTAGAACAGCGCCTGGACGGCCGCTTCCTTGTTGGGACAGCGGTAGCTCGCCGGCGTCTTCAGCTTGCCAACCTTGGTGATCACCGACCCGTTCTTCGGCGGGCCCGAGACCTTGAACTCCGGCATCGGCCCAGGAGAACAATCCTTCTTGAGGTTGGGCGCGATCTCGATGCGGACCGTCTTGCCGGGCGCCACCGTCTTGGTTCGGCTGGACGGCGTCTGGGCCAGGGCGGGCCCGGCCAGTGCCATGCTCCCTGCGAGCAGCGCGGCGAGCGGACGTAGGGCAATCATGGCAGCGTCTCTCCAGTGCCGACCCGGGACCTCTCCCCGGACACGCGTCCGGATGTCCCGTTCATCGGTGGAGACCATGTGGGGACGCCGCGCACGGGCGTCGAGGGCTCGGGCGGCGGGTTAATTCTGGAGGGCCGCCGCGACGATCCCGGTGATGCGGGCGATCTGCGCCGCGTCGAACTCGCCGGCCAGGGCGGCGGCGAGCCGCCCCTCGACCCGCGCCCGCTCCCCGGCATCGGCCACCGGCACGGGGGGAATCTCGTCCTCGGCCAGCCGGCAGACCCGGCGAATCGTCTCGGCGGCCGCCAGGAGTTTCTCCCGGTCGGTGGGACCCATCTCCCAGAGCGGGTTGCGCAAGCGGCTGATCACCCGCTTGGCGTCGCGATAGTCCCGGTCGACCCCGGTGGCCGCCTCGATCTGGCTGACGAGGAACATCAGCTCCAGGACTTCGGACGCCGCCTCCGGGCAGGAGCGGACGATCCGCATGATGCGGGCCATCAGTTCCTGGCTGGGCGTCAACTTGGGTTTGGGCGCGGCCATGCGGGCGACAACGCGACGTGTTGCCGGAAAGTTCGCCCGCCGCGCGCGGTGCCGGGGTCGTCGAGCCCGGCAGGCCCGCTCAGGCCCGCTCAGGCCTCCATGTCGGGCAGGTCGCGCAGCCCGTCGAGCAGGGCGCGGCAGGCGCGCAACTCGTCCAGCGCCTCGGCCAGGGCCGCCCGGTCCGACGCGCCGAATGTCGCGCCCCCGGTCCCGCTCCGGGCTCCCGCCTCGGTCTCGACCTCCTGAAGCAGCGGCTCGGCCGCCACGGCCTCGCCGCGGCCGACGGCCTGCACGAAGCGGACGCCGTTCTCCTTGAGGACCCGCTGCGCCCCCGCGATGGTGTAGCGCTGCACGTGCAGGAGATGGCGGATGCCGGCGACGAGCTCGATGTCCTGGGGCCGGTAGTAGCGGCGCCCCCCCGCCCGCTTCACGGGGCGGATCTGGCCGAAGCGGGTTTCCCAGAACCGCAGGACGTGCTGGGGCACGTCGAGCTCTTCGGCCACCTCGCTGATCGTCCGGAACGCGTGGGCGCTCTTCTCGCCGATCCCGGTCGGCGGTTCGTCGGTCGAGGCGGCGAGGGCTGGCGGCATGGGCGTCTTACGGAGCGGGGCGAAGCGGCCCGATCTTGCCGGCTCGCGGGGCCGCACTCAAGCCTGAAGAGCCCGCCCGAAGCGCTCGCCGACGCGGCCGCATTCGCGGCGCGCTCACTCGTCGTCGTGGTCGCCCGCGCCGTTCAGGCCGTTGATCTTGGCCTTGAGCACGTTGGAGGGCTTGAACACCATCACCTGCCGCGGCTCGATCGCGACCTCGACCCCGGTCTTGGGATTGCGGCCGACGCGCTTGCCCTTGCTGCGGACCACGAAGGAGCCGAACGAGGACAGCTTCACCGTCTCGCCGCTCGCGAGGCAGCTGCAGATCTCGGACAGCACGGTCTCGACGAGGGCGGCCGACTCGGTCCGCGACAGGCCCACCTGGTGGTAGACGGCCTCGCTCAAGTCGGCGCGCGTCACCGTCTTGCCTGCCATGCCGTGTCCCCTCGCCCGCGTCGCTCGCCCCATGACGCATGGCGCAGCACCCTTGGCCGCGCCGAACGCTGAAGGCGTATCCCTATGATCCGGCACGCTAATCGGCGCTCCGCCCCCGGTCAACCGCGCCGGGACAGCGAATCGTTTCGGGCGCGCCGCCCGAAACGCTACCAGCGGATCAGCGCGGCGCCCCAGCTGAACCCGCCGCCGATCGCCTCGATCATCACGAGGTCGCCCGCCCGGATGCGGCCGTCCCGCCGCGCCACGTCGAGGGCCAGGGGTATCGAGGCCGCCGAGGTGTTGCCGTGGCGGTCCACCGTCAGGACGATCTTGTCCCGGGCGACACCGAGCTTGTCGGCCGAGGCCTCGATGATCCGGCGGTTGGCCTGATGCGGCACGAACCAATCGAGTTCCTCCGCGGTGATGCCCGCCTGCGCGAAGGCCTCGACGATCACGTCGGTGACCTGCCCGACGGCGAATCGGAACACGTCGCGGCCCTCCATGCGCAGGTGGCCGGTTGTGCCGGTGGAGCCGGGGCCGCCGTCGACGTAGAGCTTCTCCCGGTGGCGTCCGTCCGACCGCAGGCTCGCGCTGAGGACGCCGCGGTCCCCGGCCCCCTCCTGCGCCTCCAGCACGACGGCGCCGGCCCCGTCGCCGAACAGCACGCAGGTGGTGCGGTCCTCCCAGTCGACGATCCGCGAGAAGGTCTCGGCGCCGATCACGAGGGCCCGGCGGGCGGCCCCCGTGGTCAGGAACTTGTCGGCGGTCGAGACCGCGAAGACGAAGCCGGCGCACACCGCCTGCAGGTCGAAGGCCGCGCCCTGATGGATGCCCAGTGCCGCCTGGATCTGGGTCGCGGTCGCCGGGAAGGTGTGATCCGGCGTCGAGGTGGCGCAGATGACGAGGTCGATGTCGTCCGCGCTCAGCCCGGCATCGTCGAGGGCCGCCCTGGCGGCGCGCGTACCGAGGACCGAGGTGGTCTCGTCGGGTCCCGCGAGGTGGCGCTGGCGGATCCCGGTCCGCTGGACGATCCACTCGTCGGACGTGTCCACCCGCTCGGCGAGGTCGGCGTTCGTCACCACCCGCGCGGGCAGGCTCGAGCCGGTCCCGACCACCACCGAGCGCAGAGGGGGGACGCGCCGGTGCTGCTCGGGGTCAGTGCGGAGGGTTGCCATCATTGTCCTTCCCGGACGATCCAGCTTCACAATCGCCGGTTGTGAAGCCGCGGGCGTCCGATTTCCATCCCGTCCGTCGACGGAGGCCCGGTGCCGGCGTCAGGCCGGCGCCAGCGCCGCCGTCTGGTCGAGCATCTCGCGGATCGTGCGGATCATGTCGTGGCGCGCCATGTCGTGCGCCAGATCGATCGCCGCGGCGAAGCCCTGCGCGTTCTCCGAGCCGTGGCTCTTGATGACGATGCCCTCGAGGCCGAGGAACACCCCGCCGTTGGCCCGGCTCGGGTTCATCTTGTCCTTGAGGGCCTTGAAGGCCTGACGCGCGAACAGGGCGCCGATCTTGGCGGCCAGTGTCCGGGTCATGGCGGAGCGCAGATAGGTGCCGATCTGCTTGGCGGTGCCCTCGGCGGTCTTGAGGGCGATGTTGCCGGTGAACCCCTCGGTCACCACCACGTCGACCGTGCCGCGCCCGAGATCGGTGCCCTCGACGAAGCCGTGATAGGTCAGCCCGGGGCCCTCCATCTCGCGCAGGATCCGGGCGGCCTCCTTGACCGCCTCGTTGCCCTTCATCTCCTCGGTGCCGACGTTGAGCAGGCCGACGGTCGGACGCTCGAGGTCGAACACGATGCGCGCCATGGCCGAGCCCATCACGGCCATCTCGACGAGGTGCTCGGCATCCGTGCCGATCGTGGCGCCGACGTCGAGCACGACGCTCTCGCCGCGCACGGTCGGCCACAGGCAGGCGATGGCCGGGCGCTCGATGCCCGACATGGTCTTCAGGCAGATCTTCGACATCGCCATCAGCGCGCCGGTGTTGCCGGCCGACACGCAGGCATCGGCCTGCCCGTCGCGGACCGCCTGGATCGCCTGCCACATTGACGACTTGCCCCGGCCCTGGCGCACCGCCTGGCTCGGCTTGTCGTCCATGGCCACGGCCACGCTGGTGTGGCGGATCTCCACGCAGTCCTTGAGCCGGGGCTCCTTGGCGACCAGCGGCGCGATCACCGCCTCGTCGCCGAACATGAGGAAGGTGGTGCCGGGATGGCGCTCCCGGGCCAGCGCCGCGCCGGGCACGACCGTGGTGGGCCCGTGGTCGCCACCCATGGCGTCGAGCGAGATGCACACGCGTTGGGACATGTCGGTAGCGGGTCGCGGGTCTCGGCGGGAAAGGGGTCGGACGGCGGCGGGACGGGGCCCGCCGGGCGCGGCGGACCATAGCGATACCGGCCCGGCGGGCAAATGAAATCGGGCGGCCGGCGGTTCCGGCCGGACGCGGCGGCCTCAGCCGTCGCGGTCGCGGAGCTTGCGCAGGCCGTCGAGGGGTCCGGCCTCGTCGCCCGCCACGACCGGCTCGAAGGCGATGCCGGGCTTGCGCGGGTACGGGTCGAGGCCCAGCGCCAGGAACTCGGCGGTGAGCGCGCCGAAATCGATGCGGCCGCCGACCAGGGGGTCGGGGATGTCGGCGTCCTCGGCATCGGTGCCGGCGAGCCGGTCGGTGTCGGTGAACACCACCTCGACCGGCTCCCGGACCGGCGCCTCGAAGGGTTCGAGGCTGACGGTGCAGACCTGGGTCACCAGGGCCTCCACGGTGCCGGTCACGGTGAGGCGGCTGGTCGCCCCCTCGATGGCGAAGCGCCCGACGAGGTCGCGGATCCCCGGGATGCCGAAATCGGCGGCCAGCGCCGCGCACTCGGCCGGGCTCGCCTCCACGGTGACGGCGCCGCGCCCCTGGGGCAGGCGCTCGACATTGACCCAGCGCGCGAGCGGGAAAGCGTCCTGGCCGGCATCGCGGCTGCTGGCATCGCGGCTCATGCGCGTCCTCCGTGGTCAGGGCCGGCCGGTACCGGCGCGAAGCCGTCGGGCTCCGGGAAGGGCGGCCCGGCCGCGAGCAGCCCGTCGAGATCGGCCCCGGCGAGGGCGGCGTCGGCCGCCCGCACGTAGGCGGCGAGACCGCGCCCGTCCCCCTCGCCGCCGAGCACGTTGCGGACGAGGGCGGCCGCCAGGGCCGCGGCGTCGCCGGCCTCCAGGGCCGCGTCGTAGCCCTCGGCCCGGCCGTAGAAGGCGGCGCCGAGCTTCTTCATCCGCTTGGACACGCCCATGTCGCCGACGCCGAGTTCGCGCAGGGAGGCGTCGAGCTGGGTGAAGACCGAGTTCACCAGATCCTGCGCCACCTCGGCGGCCGGCGGCGGCAGCCGGTTCAGCCGGCGCAGGACCAGGATCGCGTGCAGGCACAGGGATTCGAACCGGCCCTCCACGGTGTCGGGCACGCCGAGATCCGTGTAGAGGCCCGGCCGGCGCGCGGCCTCACTCAGGGCGACGTGCAGCCCCTCGACGGCGCGGCGGCGCGCGCCCGCGCGGCGGAACAGCCCGGCGATCATCGGTGTCGAACCCCGGCCCTCTGTGGCCAAGCTTGCCTTGTCAAAGCCATAACCCCGCGGTACGGCAACCCACGCCCAGGGCGCAAGCGCCGTCGGAGCCCCGTGCCGGCGGCGACGGTCGCGCCCCGTCCGTCAACACGCTCTCTGGGGGCCCGATGCGGCGCCGTTTCGTCCAGTCCTTCGCGCGCCTCGCCCTGCTCGGCCTCGCGGCAACCGGTCTGTCGGGCTGCATCGGCGAGGAGCTGCGCCACGGCTACCAGGTCGATCAGGCGGCGCTCGCCACGATCAAGCCCGGCATGGGCCCCGAGCAGGTGCTGCAGATCCTGGGCACGCCCTCGACCGTGTCCACGGTCGGCAACAAGTCCTGGTACTACATCTCGCAGAACACCCGCCGGACGATCATGTTCCTGGGCGAGCAGGTCGAGGACCAGAAGGTCACGGCCGTGTACTTCACCCCCGCCTTCAAGGTCGAGCGCGTGGCGCTCTACGGCCTTCAGGACGGCCGGATCTTCGACTTCATCGAGCGCACCACGCCGACGAGCGGCGCCGACCGCGCCTTCCTCAGCCAGCTGTTCCGCGGCCTGACCCGCTACGAGCCGTTCGGCAGCGGCAGCGGCACCAGCGTCGTGCCGGGCGCGAATCGCGGCATGTGACCGGCCTCGCCCGCCACGAGGCGGGCGATCGCCCCGGGCTCCGGGAACAGGTGCTCGGGGCCGTGGGACACGAGGGCCCGTGGGTCGGTGTAGCCCCAGGCCACGGCGCCGAACGGGCAGCCCAGCGCCCGCGCCGCCTCGAGGTCCCGGATCTCGTCGCCGACGCAGAGGGCCCGGTGCGGCGGAACCCCGGTCCGCGCGAGCAACGCCCGCAGCCGGCGCGCCTTCCCGAAGATCGACGCCCCGCAGGCGTAGCTGCCGATGCGGGCGGCATTGTCCGGTCCGAGCACCCGCCGCACCGTGTCGGCGCGATTCGACGACAGGATCGCCAGCGGCACGCCCGCCGCCGCGATCGCGGCCAGCATCGCCGGGACGCCGGGAAACAGGGCGATCTGCGCGGCGTCGCGGGCGGCCAGCGCGTGCATGTGGCGGGCGATGAGCGGCAGCTTCCAGCGCGGGATGCCGAGATGGGCGACGATCGCCCGGGCGCCCTGGAGCCGGAGCTCCTCCACCTCGTGGGCCTCGACCCGGCGGAAGCGGTAGCGGTCGGCGACACCGTTCAGCACCGAGCAGAACCACCCGAAACTGTCGGCCAGCGTGCCGTCGAAGTCGAGGACGACGAGACCCGGCCCGGTCGCGGCCGGCATCCGGGCCGGCATCCGAGCCACGTCAGGTCCGCAGGTTCTCGAGCGGGACGCTGAGCCGCATCAGGAGACCGCCCGGCGCCCAGTCGTGCTCCAGCGCCCCGTCGAGCTGGCCGGCGACGCTGCGCTCGGCCAGCACCGTGCCGAATCCCTTCCGGGACGGCGCGCCGGCGATCTGCGGGCCGCCCTCCTCGCGCCAGGTCAGCGTGTAGCGGCCCGCCTCGCGGGTCCCGCTCAGCGAGACGCCGCCCTCCCGCGTCGACAGGCCGCCGTACTTGACCGCGTTCGTCGCCTGCTCGTGCATGATCAGCGCGAGGGCCGTCGCGGTGCGCTCGCCGATCTCGGCATCGTCCCCCGAGATCACCACGCGGGCGCGTCCGTTCTCCTCGTAGGCGGCCATGATCAGGCGCATCAGCCCGAGCACCGTCTGGCCAGCGACCGGCGGGGCGCTGTCGGGGGAGTGCGGGCGGACGTATTCGTGGGCCCGGGCCAGGGCGCCGAGCCGCTCGCGGAACGCGGCCACGAAGGGCTTGGCCGCGGGGTCGGTCCGCGCGGTCAGGGCGGCGAGGCCGCCCACCACCGCGAAGATGTTCTTGATCCGGTGCGACAGCTCGCGGATCAGCAGGTCGCGGGCCTCCTCGGCGCGCTTGGCCTCGCGCAGGTCGCGGGTGACGGTGGCGTAGCCGAGCTCGGTCCCGGTCGGGTCGCGCACCGGGAAGATGTTGTAGAGCACCGCCAGGGGCTCGCCGGTGACGAAGTGCCGGAAGGCGAGTTCGCCCTCCCAGAACCCGTCCCGGCGCACCGCCGGCATCACGGTCTCGGCCAGGATCCGGCGGCTGTCGTCGGTGAAGAAGTCGGGCACCTTCTTGGCGCGGGCGGCGGCGAGATCGGGCAGGCCGACCAGGGCCATGGCCGCCTCGTTGAGATGGGTGATCGCGCCCTCGAGGGTGCTGAGCCCGATGAAGTCCTTGGACGTCTCGACGATCGCCGCGAGCTTGCGGGCCTCGGCCTCGGCGCGCTTCAAATCGTCGATGTCGGTGCAGGTCCCGAACCACCGCTCGATCCGCCCCTCGGCGTCCCGGATCGGCATGGCCCGCCCCAGGGTCCAGCGGTAGTCGCCGCTGTGGTGGCGCAGGCGATACTCGATCTCGTAGGGCTCGCCGGTCGCGAGGCAGTGGCGCCACCGCGCCCAGGCCCTGTCCTGGTCCTCGGCATGGAACACACCGTTCCAGCCCTCGCCGTCGGTGGAGCCGTAGGGGACGCCGGTGAACTCGTACCAGCGATCGTTGTAGTAGTCGTGGAACCCGTCCGGCCGCGTGGTCCAGACCATCTGGGGCATCGCCGAGGTCATCACGCGGAAGCGGCGCTCGCTCGCGGCGATCTCCGCCTCGCGGGCGGCGACCTGCGCCAGCGTCCTGCGGTGCTCCAGCAGGCTGGAGATCTGGCGCGCCAGCGCCAGCAGGGTCGCGGTCTGCTCCGAATCGAGCCCCTCCGGCCGCGGGACGCGGTCCAGCACGCACAGCGCGCCGAGCGGGATGCCGTGGCTGCCGCGGATCACCGCACCCGCGTAGAACCGGAAGGCCGGTGCCCCGGTCACGAGGGGATTCTCGGTGGTCCGGGGGTCCGCGGTCAGGTCCGGGATGACGAGAAGGTCGCCGGCCTCGATCGTGTGGGCGCAGACCGAGCAATTGATCGGCAGCTCGCGCTTGCCGAGGCCCACCTCCGACTTGAACCACTGCCGCTCGGCATCGACGAGGCTGACGAGCGCGACCGGCGCCCGGCAGACATAGGCGGCGACCCGCACGAGGTCGTCGTAGAGCGGCTCGGGCTCGGAATCGAGGATCGCGAGATCGCGCAGTTCGGCGATCCGGTCGGCGGCGCGCCAGCGCCCGTCGGTCGGTCCGGCTTCCGCGAGCGCGTGAGGTGCAGGCACATCCATGGTCCTGCCCTCACATAGGCGCGCGACGGCCCGCTGCCAAGGAACCGCCGCGGTTTCCTGCCGCAGCCCTCCGGGCCGCGGCAGGGCGCGCGACCGCGGCGCGTCAGGCGGCGCGGGACTCGGTCAGGGTCGGGTAGTCGACGTAGCCCTCGGGGCCCTGGCTGTACCACGTCGCGGCGTCGTCCTTGGCGAGCGGCGCCTTCCTGGCGATCCGCTCGGCGAGGTCCGGGTTGGCGATGAAGGTCCGGCCGAACGCGATGGCGTCGGCCTCGCCGGCATCCAGCGCCTTCTGACCGCTGACCCCGTCGTAGTCGGCGTTCAGGATCATCGGGTTGCGGAACACGCGCCGCATCGCCGGGGCGATCGGCGGGTGGTCGGCCTTGCCGAAGGTGCCGTTCGGCCCCGGCTCGCGCATCTCCAGGAAGGCGATCCCGGCATCGGCGAGCGCCTGGGCGGCGGCGACGAACAGCGGCTCCGGGTTCGAGTCGTTGCAGCCCTGGATCGCGCCGTTCGGCGAGAGGCGCACGCCGGTGCGCTCCGGCCCGGCGACCTTCGCCACCGCCTCGGTCACCTCACGCAGGAGCCGTACGCGGTTCTCGACGGACCCGCCATACTGGTCGGTGCGGTGGTTGGTGCCGTCGCGGAGGAACTCGTCGATCAGGTAGCCGTTCGCGGCGTGGATCTGCACCCCGTCGAACCCGGCAGCCAGGGCGTTGGCGGTGGCCCGCTCGTAATCGCCGAGCAGGCGCGGGATCTCGGACACCTCCAGGGCGCGGGCCTCGCTGTAGGGCTTCTTGCCGGAATAGGTGTGGGCCTGGTCGGGCGCCGTCGTGGCCGAGGACGAGACCGGCTTGGCGCCGCCGAGGAAGTCCGAATGGACCATCCGGCCCATGTGCCAGATCTGACAGACGATCTTGCCGCCCTTGTCGTGCACAGCCTTCACGATCGGCCGCCACGCGTCGACCTGGGCGTCGGACCAGATGCCGGGCGCGTAGGGCCAGCCGAGCCCCTCCTGGCTGATACCGGTGGCCTCGGTGAGGATCAGGCCGGCGCCGGCGCGCTGGGCGTAGTACTCGGCCATGATCGGGGTGGGCACGTGCTCGCGGGTGCCGCGGCCGCGGGTCAGCGGCGCCATGAAGATCCGGTTCTTCGCCTCGATGGCGCCGATGCGGATCGGGTCGAGCAGGGACGGCATGGGTTACCTCGTGCTGGTGCGGCGGGGGCCGCGTCCGGGTTTTAATCCGGCGCCGAGGTGGCGCTGCGGCGCCGCGATGCCAAGGTGCTGCGCCGCGGGACTGGCCGTCGCGTGCGGGGGCGCACACGGCGAAACGGGAAGGGCCGGGCTCGCGGAGAGCCCGGCCCCGTCGGCCGATCCGGTCTTCGCGGAACTCAGCTGTGCGCCAGCACGGCGAGCAGCAGTAGGGCGATGATGTTGGTGATCTTGATCGCCGGGTTCACCGCCGGACCGGCGGTGTCCTTGTAGGGGTCGCCGACCGTGTCACCGGTCACAGCCGCCTTGTGGGCGTCGGAGCCCTTGCCGCCGTGGTGGCCGTCCTCGATGTACTTCTTGGCGTTGTCCCAGGCGCCGCCGCCCGAGGTCATCGAGATCGCCACGTAGAGGCCGGTGAGGATCACGCCGAGCAGGCTCGCGCCCACGGTGGCGAAGGCCTGGTTCTTCCCGGCGATGAACTGGATCACGAAGAACAGCACTATCGGCGACAGGACCGGCAGCAGCGACGGGATGATCATCTCCTTGATCGCCGCGCGGGTGAGCATGTCCACCGCCCGCCCGTAATCTGGCCGGTCCGTGCCCTGCATGATGCCGGGCTTGGCCCGGAACTGGCGTCGGACCTCCTCGACCACCGCGCCCGCCGCGCGCCCGACCGCCGTCATGGCGATGCCGGCGAACAGGAACGGGATCAGGCCGCCGAGCAGCAGCCCGACCACGACGTAGGGGTTGGAGAGCGAGAAATCGACGCTGACGCCCTGGAAGAAGCGGTACTGCGTCGGGCTCGCATGGGCGATGAAGTAGTTCAGGTCCGACGTGTAGGCGGCAAACAGCACCAGCGCGCCGAGACCCGCCGAGCCGATCGCATAGCCCTTCGTCACCGCCTTGGTGGTGTTGCCGACCGCGTCGAGGGCGTCGGTCGACTTGCGCACCTCCGAGGGCAGGCCCGCCATCTCGGCGATGCCGCCGGCATTGTCGGTGACCGGCCCGAAGGCGTCCAGCGCCACGATGAAGCCCGCGAGCGCCAGCATGGCGGTGACCGCGATGGCGATGCCGAACAGGCCGGCGAGCGCGTAGGTGCTGATGATGCCCGCCACGATCACGATGGCCGGCAGCGCGGTCGATTCGAGCGAGATCGCCAGCCCCTGGATCACGTTGGTGCCGTGGCCGGTCACCGACGCGTCGGCGATCGACTTCACCGGGCGGAAGTTGGTGCCCGTGTAGTACTCGGTGATCACGACGATCAGCGCCGTGATGGCGAGCCCGATCACCGCGCAGCCGAACAGCGCGGCCGACGTGAAGGTCAGGCCGGTCGAGGTGGTGAAGCTCGTCGAGAAGCCGCCGAGCAGGGTCATGTTGACCGCCGCGATCGCCGCGATGGAGAGCACGCCGGCGGCGATCAGCCCCTTGTAGAGCGCCCCCATGATCGACTGGTTCGCGCCGAGCCGCACCGCGTAGGTGCCGGCGATGGAGGTGAGGATGCAGGCCGACCCGATGGCGAGCGGGTACAGCATCATCGGCTCGAGGACGTCGCGGTTGCTCCCGCCCGCGCCGGAGAAGAAGATCGCGGCCAGCACCATCGTGGCGACGACCGTGACCGCGTAGGTCTCGAACAGGTCGGCCGCCATGCCGGCGCAGTCGCCGACATTGTCGCCGACGTTGTCGGCGATGGTGGCGGGGTTGCGCGGATCGTCCTCCGGGATGCCGGCCTCGACCTTGCCGACGAGGTCGCCGCCGACATCGGCGCCCTTGGTGAAGATGCCGCCGCCGAGGCGGGCGAAGATCGAGATCAGCGAGGCGCCGAAGCCGAGCGCCACGAGGGCGTCGATCACCTCGCGGCTCGACGGCTCGAGATGGGCGGCGCGGGTGAGGAACAGGTAGTAGAGGGCCACGCCGAGCAGCGCGAGGCCCGCCACCAGCATGCCGGTCACCGCCCCCGACTTGAAGGCAACGTCGAGGCCGCCGCCCAGCGAGGTCGAGGCGGCCTGGGCCGTGCGGACGTTGGCCCGCACCGAGACGTTCATGCCGATGAAGCCGGCCGCGCCCGACAGCACGGCGCCGATCAGGAAGCCGACCGCGACCTTGATCCCGAGGAAGACGGCGAGGAGGACGAACAGGACGACGCCGACGAGGCCGATCGTCGTGTACTGCCGCCGGAGATAGGCCTGCGCGCCCTCGGCGATGGCGGCGGCGATCTCCTGCATGCGCTGCGTGCCGGCGTCGCGCCGCATCACGTCGAGGATCGTGACGATGCCGTAGGCGACGGCGCAGAGCCCGCCCGCGATGATCAGGACCAAGGGAATCATTCGACCGTCCTTGTTATTATCGTGCCTGGCGTTGGCTTGTGATTGTCGAGCTTGGCCGCCGGACGACGGCCATGGGACGCGGCGCTCGGATTCGGGGCTTTCCTTCCCAGAACAATGCCTTGATTGCCAAACTTCGCCGGGGAGCGCAAACGCCGCGTCGGCGGGCGACGCCGGGAATCGGGTCTCACGACCCGCGGGCCAAAAAGCCCTCGAACCCGCAATGCTGCATTATGTTGCAGATCTGGTTTCCCGCCGGCCGCTGCACCCGGTTCCATGGGCGCGAGCCCCCTCTTCCGTGCGGGAGAGGGGCCGAGCGCGGCTCCCGCGAGCGGAGATGCCCGTCCCCCGAACCGGAACATCACGAACGCGAGCGGCTCGAGCGGCCGTTAACGTCGCCTTAACCAACCGATATTCTATTTTTGGTTGTATTCGGACGAGGGACTCGCCATGAGCAGCGACCAGGCCGACAGGTTGGCGGCGACCATCGAGGTGTTGAGCGGCGCGGTCGGCTTCCTGATCGCAGAGCGGGTCGCGGCGCAGCCGGTCACGATCCAGGACGACCTGCTCTGCGTGCTGCAGCGCGCCCTGTCCCGGGCGCCGGGCGCGGGCGGGGACCCGGCCGGCCGCTGGATCCCGGTGGTCGCCGCCGCGATGATCGGCGAGGTCCGGCGCCAGATCGGCCACCCGGTCGGGGATTCCGCCGGCCCGATGATCTCGGGACCGGACGCGATCTGGGCGTCAGAAGTGGCTGAAGGCTCCGGCCGCGAACACGCGCTCGGCGCCATCGCGCATTTCGAAGCGCGGCGGGCCGTCGCCTGAGGTGACGGTGCCGATGGCGGCGACGGCGATCCCGGCCGCCGCGGCCTCGGCCCGGAAATCCGCCAGGCGCTCCGGCGCGACGGTGCAGAGGATCTCGTAATCGTCGCCGCCGGTCAGGACCGCCTCGATCAGGGCGGGGTCCGCCGCGCAGGCGCACCGGGCCGCCTCCGAGAGCGGCACGTCCGCCGTCGCCACCCGGGCGGTGCGGCCCGCGCCCAGCATCTTGGCGAGATCGCCCGCGAGGCCGTCGGACACGTCCATGGCCGCCGAGGCGTGGCGGCGGATGGCCGGCGCGGCGGCGAGCCGCGGGCGCGGGTGCAGGTAGCGGTCGGCGAGTTCGGCCCGCAGCGCCGGATCGAGGCCGCCCAGCCAGGGGGCGTCGCCCTCCAGGCGCATCCGCAGGCCGAGGGCGGCGTCGCCGATCGTGCCGGTGACGCAGATCCGGTCGCCGACCCGCGCGGTGGTGCGCCGCACGATGGCGCCGGTCGGCAGTTCGCCGAACACGCTCACCGAGATCAGCGCGGGGCCGCCGGAGCGCACCGTGTCGCCGCCCAGCAGCGGGCAGCCGGCCACCTCGGCCGCCGCGCCGAGCCCCTGCGCGAATCCGGCGAGCCAGGCCTCCGTCCAGTCGTCGGGCAGCGCGAGGGTCAGCAGGAAGCCGCGCGGGACCGCGCCCTTGGCGGCGATGTCGGAGAGGTTCACGCCGAGCGCCTTGCGGGCGATCGAGGCCGGCGGATCCTCCGCGAAGTAGTGGACGCCCGCCACCACGGCGTCGGCAGTGAGGACGAGGTCGTGGCCCGGCGCGGGCGTCAGCGTGGCGGCGTCGTCCCGGAGCCCGTCGGCGCCCGGCCCCGCGAGCGGGGCGAAGTAGCGGGCGATCAGCCCCTCCTCGGAGGCGCGGGCCGGCCCGGCCAAGACTCAGGCCTTCCCGGCCGACGGTTTCCCAGCCGCAGCTTTGCCGGGGAGCGGCTTGGACGAGCCCGGCTTGCCCGAGGCCTTCGGGGCCCCGACCTCGCCCGGCCGGACCTCCCGGGCGACCCGGTCGAGGACGGCGTTGACGAGGCCCGGCTCGTCGGCCGTGTAGAAGCTGTGGGCGACGTCGACGTATTCCGAGATCGCCGCGGCCGCCGGCACGTCGCGGCGGAACATCAGCTCGTAGGCGCCCGCCCGCAGGATCGCCCGGAGCACGATCTCGATGCGGCGCAGCGGCCAGCCCTGCGCGAGGGCCTGGTCGAGCTTGGGGTCGATGGCGCGCTGCTCCTCGACCGTGCCGCGCAGCAGGTCGCGGAAGAACGCGGTCTCGGCCGGGGGATGGGCGATCCCGTCGACCTCCTGGCCGATCCAGAAGGTCTCGAACTCGGCGAGGGCGTCGAGCACGCCCTTGCCGGAGACGTCCATCTCGTAGAGCGCCTGCACCACCGCGAGGCGGGCGCCGCTGCGCAGGCTGATCTTGGCGGGGGCGCCGGCGGTGCCGGTGCCATTCTCCGCGCCGGTCTCCGGCTGGGTCTCGGGGGTCCCGGTCATGGGTGTATCCGTCATCGCGGGCGCGCGCCTTCGGCCGCACGCTTCAGGGCGAGCACGCCGAGCGCCGCCTCGGCGGCGCCGCCGCCCTTGTTCATCTCGGCGACCCGGGCGCGGGCGAGCGCCTGCGCCTCGGTCTCGACCGTGAGGATGCCGTTGCCCAGCGGCACGCGGCGCTGCACCGACAGGTCCATGAGCGCCCGGGCGCTCTCGCCGGCGACGATGTCGTAGTGGCCGGTCTCGCCGCGGATCACGCAGCCGAGCGCCACCACGGCGTCGTAGGCGCCCGTGTCGAGCAGGATCGCCACGGCGGCGGGGATCTCCAGGGCCCCCGGCACGGTGACCACGGTGGCCTGCGCGTCGGCGGCCGCGATCGCCGCCAGGGCGCCGGCCAGGAGTTCGTCGGCGATCGCGTCGTAGTAGCGCGCCTCGACCACGAGGATCCGGGCGCCGGCGAGCGCCGGGTCGGTGGGCTTGGGCGCCGAATCGGCGCGGGTATGGGCGACCATGGCTCTCGTCCGGCCGGGTTTTCGGGAACGGGCGGGCGGCACGTCGGGCACCCGCACGGGGGAGGACGGTTAGACCGAAGCGGCCGGCGCCACAAGCCGCGCGGGATCGCCCCCGGCCCGCGCCGCGGCCGCGGCGGCGCGCCCTACCCGACCAGCGGCGGCAGCGGCGGGGCCGCGGGGCCGCCCTCCGGCAGGGCCGTGCGGGCGACGTTCATCGTCATGGCGAGCAGCGCGTAGTAGCCGTTGATGCCGGTCAGATCGATCGCCCCCTGCTCGCCGAAGCGCGCGACCAGGGCCGCGTAGGTCGCGTCGCTCACCGCGCGGTTGCGCATCAGCTCGGTCGAGAACGCGTAGGCGAGGGCCTCGTCGGCGCTCATTGTGTCGGGGCGGCGCCCCGCGGCCAGCGCTCGCGCGGTCTCGGGGGTGACTCCGGCCTCGAGGGCGATCGGGTGGTGGATCGCCCATTCGACCGGCTGGCTCCACTCCCGCGCGACCACCAGGATCACGAACTCGCTGATCCGCAGTGGCAGGACGCTGCCGTAGCGCAGGTACTGGCCCATCCGGCTCGCGCACAGCATCAGCTCGGGGCTGCGCAGGAGCGGCACGAACGGCCCGAAGACCGGGACGCCGCGCTCGGCCCGGAACGCGGCCGCCGCCTCTTCCTGCGCCGGGGACAGGCCGCCGGCCGGGATCTCCGGCATGCGCTCCGCGCTGGTCTGCCCGCTGGCCATGCGTTTCCCCTCCGTGCTCCGGCGCCGACGCGCGGCCCGCTCTGGATTTCCGGTGCCCGTGCGCCTAGACCATTGGGGCTCACCGGCACGCACCGCGCCCGACCGGGCGGCGATCCCTGAACGCCAGCGAGGCTTACGGCTTTGGCCCTCCCCGTCAACGAACGCCGGCGCATCATGCTGCTCACGGGCGCGAGCCGGGGCATCGGCCACGCCACCGTCAAGCGCTTCTCGGCCGCGGGTTGGCGCGTGATCACCTGCTCGCGCCACGCCTTCCCGGAGAACTGCCCCTGGGAGATGGGGCCCGAGGACCACCTACAGGTCGACCTCGCCGACGCGCAGGACACGGTCCGCGCCGTCGAGGAGGTGCGGGGCCGGCTCGCCGCCGAGGGCGGGGTGCTGCACGCGCTGGTCAACAATGCCGGGATCTCGCCGAAGGGGCCGGAGGGCGAGCGCCTCGGCGCGCTGGCCACCGAGTTCGACACGTGGCAGCGGGTCTTCCAGGTCAACCTCTTCGCCACGATCCTGCTGGCCCGGGGCCTGCGCGAGGAACTGGCCCGGGCCAAGGGTTCGGTCGTCAACGTGACGTCGATCGCCGGCTCGCGCGTCCACCCCTTCGCGGGGGCGGCGTACGGCACCTCCAAGGCGGCGCTGGCGGGCCTGACCCGCGAGATGGCCGCCGATTTCGGGCCGCTCGGCGTGCGGGTGAACGCGATCTCGCCGGGCGAGATCGACACGTCGATCCTGTCGCCCGGCACCGAGAAGCTCGTCGAGCAGATCCCGCAGCGCCGGCTCGGCACGCCTGACGAGGTCGCCAAGGCGATCTACTTCCTGTGCACCGAGGCCTCCTCCTACGTGAACGGCGCCGAGCTCCACATCAACGGCGGCCAGCACGTTTGACCAGATCGGTCGCTTCCTGGGGCGCTTCCGCGCGCACGGTGTTACCGCGCCGACACCCGGCGGCGCGCCGCGGGCGGGTCGCGCTCCTCCTGGGCCTCCTCGCGTGCGTCGCGCCCGTCGCGGGGGCGCGGGCCGAGCCCGGGATCCGGATCCTCGACCTGCCCTTCAAGGTGCGGGCGCTGCGCGGCTCGCGCAGCGAGGCCGCGGTCTCGGTGGCGACGTCCGGGCTCCTGCCGATCACCGGCAACACGGCAGGGGGAAAGGCCGGCACGCAGGGCGGCGGACAGCAGGCCGGCGACGAGGAGAGCGCGCCGATCGCCGTGGTCTGGGGCGACGACGGCGGCGCCGTGCTCGCCCTCGCGGAGGGCGGCGTCACCGTGCGGCCGATCGGCCGGGACGCGGTCGAGGGGCTGACCGCCGCCGAGACGCCGCGCGGGGCCCTGCCGGGCTCGCGCCGGGCCCTCTCGGGCCCCCTGAGCGCCTATCTCACCGGGCGCACCCGCGCCCCCGACGGCGGCGCGGCCGCCGCGGTGCTGACGATCCGCGAGCGCCAGCCGATGGCGGTGAGCACCGATCCGAAGCCCGTCCCCGTGGCCACCGTGACGGTGCCGGCGGGGGGCGAGGCCGTGTTCGCGCCGCTGCGGCCGCGCCTGCTGCGCCTCGGGGACCGCCCGGCGCTGCTGGCGGCGACGCTGTCCGGCGCGGATGCCGGTGGCCTCGTGCTGATCGACCGGCCCGCCGGCGATCCGGGCGCGGCCTGGGCCGTCGCCGCCCGCACGCCCGCCCAGCCGGGCCCACCCCTCAAGATCGCCGGCATCGCGGATTTCTCCGGATCGGGCGCCACCCAGGCCGCGACGGTCAGCGCCAAGGGCCGGCTCCAGCTCTGGACGCTGCGTCCCGACGCGATCGAGCCCGCCGGCGAGGCCGCGGGCTACGCGGCCGGCGACGGCGATTCGGATCTCGCCGTGACCGTTCCGGCCGGCGGCAGCCCCGAGCTCGTCCTGCCGGTGGCGGGCCGGCCGGAGATCGCCTTCGTGGCGGCCAAGGGCGGCCTGCGCGAGCGGGCGCGCGTGCCGCTGCCGGCCCCCGCGGAGACCGGCATCGTCGTCCTCGGCGAGGGCGCGGCGGCGCGGCTGCTCGTCGGCCTCGCCGACGGCCGGGTGGCCGTCGTGGCACCGGACGGGGGCAAGCCGTGACCGCGGGCGCACCGGATCCCGACAGCCGGCTGTTCCCGGCCCGGCCCTTCGTGGGCGCGTCGATCGCGGTGATCCGCGGCGAGCGGGTCCTGCTGGCGGCGCGGGCCAACGAGCCGATGCGCGGCGTCTGGACCCTGCCGGGCGGCCTCGTGGAGGCGGGCGAGTCCCTGGCCGAGGCGGCCCTGCGCGAACTGTCCGAGGAGGTCGGCCTGCCCGCCGAGGTGGTCGGCGTGCTCTCGCCCACGGAGATCATCGTCCGGGACGAGGCCGGCCGGGCCCGCCACCACTACGTCGTCCACCCGCACGCCGCCCTGTGGTGCGGCGGCGAGCCGGTGGCCGGGCCCGAAGCCTTGGGCACCCGGTGGGCGACGCTCGCGGAGGTCGCGACCCTTCCGACCACCCCCGGCTTGGTCGACACCCTGCGCGAGGCCTTCGCGCGGGTGGCGGCCCGGGGCATGGATGGAACCACGGACGGGAGCGCGGATCGGCACGCGAACCGCGCGGGAATGCCGGGCGGGGAGCCGACGGCGTGAGGCGCCCCGCGACCCTCCTGTGCCTGCTGGCGCTCCTGGCAGGCCCGGTCTCCGCGCCGGCGCTGGCGCAGCAGCGCTCCGGCCGGAGCGGCGCGCCCGCCAAGGAAGCCGCGAAGGAGCCGTCCAAGGAGGCGCCCGCCCCCGCGGACGTGCCCGCGCCCTACGACCGCGACCTGCTGCGCATGTCCGAGATCATCGGGGCCCTGGCGTTCCTGCGGAACCTCTGCGCGGCCCCGGACGCGGCCGACTGGCCGGCCCGCATGAAGGCGCTGATCGACTCCGAGGGCGTGACCCCGGCCCGCCGCGACCGGCTGGCCGGCGCCTACAACCGCGGCTATCGCGGCTACGCGCTGACCTACCGGGTCTGCACGCCCGCGGCCCACGAGGCGGCCGCACGGTACGTCGCGGAGGGCGACCGGCTGTCGCACGCTCTGGCCGGGCGTTTCGGGGGGTGATGCAGGTACAGCACACATACCGGCGATGCCGGCGAAACATCGGATTTGAGCGCTCGCGTTAACCGATCCGAAATTCTCGGCTGGCCGAGCCGCCGGGACCTGCTTATCATCCATTGCGTCCGCCGGGCCCCGTGTCCGGCGCAATGGAAGTATCCGGCCATGCAGCACAGCTCTCACACCGCCCCCATCGAGGTCGATGTCGAGGAGAAACGCGTCGCGCTGAGTTACGTCTCGGAAGCGTTCGCGGAAGGCTGCCTCGATGGTCTCGACGGTGACTGCATGGCCCAGGCCGCCCTGTTCGCGGCTTTTCAGGAACTCGTGACGACGTACGGCGAAGAAGCCACGGCCCGCTACGCGGAGGGATTCCCGGAGCGCATCCGCGGGGGCGCGTTCACCACGACGCTCCAGCATTGAGCAGGTGAGCGCGGACGGTTGAGGCGCGGGCGGTCAGCGACTACGTCCCGGGTCCGCGGTCCGGCCAGCCGGACCGTTCGCGCCCCGAGGAATCGCCGCCCATGCCCGTCGCCCTGCTGCCGGACCGCGCCCTGGTCACCGTCACCGGACCGGACGCCACGACGCTGCTCCAGGGCGTCCTGACCTGCAACGTCGAGACGCTCCAGCCCGGCGAGGCGCGCCTCGGCGCCCTGCTCACGCCGCAGGGCAAGATCCTCTTCGATTTCCTGGTCTCGCGGATCCCCGACGGCTTCCGGTTCGACGTGCTGGCCGACAGGGCCGCGGACCTCGCCAAGCGCCTGACGCTCTATCGCCTGCGCGCGCAGGCGACCATCGCGGCCGACCCGACCGTCGCGGTCGCAGCGGCCTGGGCCGGCGCGGCCCCGCCCGCCGCGGAGGCGCTGGCCGATTCCCGCGCGGCCGATCTCGGCGCCCGTCTCTACGCCGAAGCGGGCGCCTTCTCGGCGGACGCCGCCGAGGCCGACTACCACGCGCACCGGATCGCCCTCGGCGTGCCCGAGGGCGGACGCGACTTCGCCTTCGGCGACGCCTTCCCGCACGAGGCGCTGATGGATCAGCTCGGCGGCGTCGACTTCCGCAAGGGCTGCTACGTCGGCCAGGAGGTGGTCTCGCGGATGCAGCACCGCGGCACGGCCCGGACCCGCATCCTGGCGGCCGTCTACGCGGACGCCGCGCCCGCGCCCGGCATCGAGATCACCGCGGGCGGCAAGGTGCTCGGCACCACGGGCAGCGCCGCGGGGAACCGCGGCCTCGCCACGGTCCGCCTCGACCGACTGGGCGACGCGCTCGCCTCCGGCGAGACCCCGCGCGCGGGCGACCAGCCCGTGACGCTGACGCGCCCCGCCTGCGCGACCTTCGCCATGCCGGACGCGGCGGCGAGCGCGGCCGGGTAGGATCGCGACGTGCGGGATCGGTCCGCGTGACCGCGGCTCGTCTTGCACCGGCGGAAGGGACCGTCGGGGCGGCCGTGCGGCCGCCGCCGCGACGGTGGCGTTCCGCTCCTGTTCTCGTTACCATCGCCGTATGTCCGAGACCGGCCTCATCGACCATCCCGACGGCTGCCCACGCTGCTGGTGGGCCGGGCTCGACCCGCTCTACGTCGCCTATCACGACACCGAGTGGGGCGTGCCCGAGCATGACGGCCGCGCTCTCTACGAGAAGCTGATCCTCGACGGCTTCCAGGCCGGGCTGTCGTGGATCACCATCCTGCGCCGCCGGGACGGGTTCCGCGACGCCTTCGCGGATTTCGATCCCGAGCGGATCGCCCGCTTCACCGACGCGGACGTCGCGCGGCTGATGGCCGACACCCGCATCATCCGCAACCGCGCCAAGATCCAGGGCACCGTCGCGGGCGCCCGGGCGTGGCTGCGGATCGAGGAGCGCGGCCCCGGCTTCGCGCACTTCCTCTGGGACTTCGTCGACGGCCGGCCGGTCCAGGGCACGGCCCGGACCCGCGCGGAGATCGCCACCGAGACGCCGGTCTCCCGGGCGATCGGCAAGGCCCTGAAGGCCGAGGGCTTCTCCTTCTGCGGGCCGACCATCGTGCACGCGTTCATGCAGGCGGTGGGCATGGTCAACGATCACCTCGTCGGCTGCCACCGGCACGGGCCCTGCGCTGCGCTCGGCGGGTCCCGGTGAGCGCGCCGCCGCGCGCGTGGCAGCGCATGCTCTCTGGCCGCCGCCTCGACCTCCTCGACCCGGCGCCCGGGGACATCGAGATCGCCGACATCGCCCACGGCCTCGCCCGGGTCGCGCGCTGGAACGGCCAGACCCGCGGGCCGCACGTCTTCTCGGTGGCCCAGCACAGCCTGCTGGTCGAGGCGGTGGGCCGCCACCTCGCCCCCGGCTGCACCGACCGGGACGGGCTCGAGCTGCTCCTGCACGACGCGCCGGAATACGTGGTCGGGGACATCATCTCGCCGCTCAAGGCCGCCATCGGCGACGCCTATCGCGGCGTCGAGCTCCGCCTGCTCGCGGCGGTGCGCCGCCGCTTCGAGCTGGCCGCCCCCTCGCCCGCCCTCGCCCGGCTCGTGAAGCGGGCCGACCGGATCGCCGCCCACGCCGAGGCGGTGCGCCTCGCCGGCTTCGCGCCGGAGGAGGCCGAGCGCTATTTCGGCCCCTCGGTCGACCTGCCCGAGTCGGTGTCGGCCCTGGCCGGGCCGTGGCCGACCGCCGAGGCCGAGGCGCGATTCCTCGCGCGCTTCACCGCCCTGTCCCCGCCCTGACGGATCTTCGCCCTCGATCCGTCACGATCGCAGGTCACTGGCGCCCCACCATGCCGACCCTCCACGTCTGTCCGCTCTCGCGCCTGCCCGAGACCGTCACCGCCACGGGCGCGAGCCACGTGCTCACGCTGATCAATGTCGGCACGCCGCTGGAGCGGCCGGCCGTGATCGACGCCGCGAACCACGCCATCATCTGGGTCAGCGACATCGCGGCGGCCCGGGACGGGCACGTTTTGCCGGCTGAAGAACACGTGGCCCGGCTTCTCGACTTCGTCCGGACCTGGCCGCGGGAGAAGCCGCTGGTGATCCACTGCTACGCCGGGATCAGCCGCTCGACGGCGGCCGCCTACATCGCGGCCTGCGCGCTGGCGCCCGAGCGCGACGAGGCGGCGATCGCCGACGCCCTGCGGTCCGCCTCGCCCTCGGCGACGCCCAACGCCCTGTTCGTGGCGATCGCCGACCGGATGCTGGACCGCGACGGCCGCATGGTCGCGGCGATCGCCCGCATCGGGCGCGGCGCCGACGCCTTCGAGGGCACGCCGTTCACCCTCGCGCTGGCGTGAACCGAACGCAGGTGCGAAGTGTGGCGCAAACGCCGCCGCGGCCGTCCAAAACGGTGCGGACCCGGCCGGCGGACTGGCCCCCAGGGTTGTGGCGACAGGGGATCGCGCCGTACAAACACCCCCAAAGGAAGTATCTGGGATGAGTGCGAGCAGACCCGAGGTGGCCCCCGCCGCCGGCGACCTGCCCTTCGAGAAGGCGCTGGAACAGCTCGAGGAAATCGTCCGCCGGCTCGAGCGCGGCGACGTGCCGCTCGACGAGTCGGTGGCGATCTACGAGCGCGGCGAGGTGCTGAAGAAGCATTGCGAGGCGCTGCTGAAGCGGGCCGAGGCGCGGATCCAGCGGATCACGCTGGGCTCCGACGGGCGGCCCGAGGGCGTCGCCCCACTCGACATGTCCTGAGGCTCGGCGGTCGAACCGATCCCATCCGTTAGAGGTTGATGCCGTGGCGATTACCCCCGAGCAGAGTGCACTTCTCGACCGCGTTCCGTCTCCTTCGGCGCTGCGGCGCCTTCCGGAGTCGGAGCTGCAGGCGGTGGCCGACGCGGTGCGCGCCGAGATGATCGACGCGGTCTCGATCACCGGCGGCCATCTCGGCTCGGGTTTGGGTGTGGTCGAGCTGACCGTGGCGCTCCACCACGTGTTCGACACCCCCGACGACCGCATCGTCTGGGACGTCGGACACCAGTGCTACCC
>NZ_FNWP01000006.1:0-307753 GCF_900108435.1 Methylobacterium sp. 275MFSha3.1
AAGGCGATGCTCGAGGACATCGCGATCCTGACCAAGGGCCAGATGATCGCCGAGGACCTCGGCATCAAGCTCGAGAACGTGACGCTCCCCATGCTCGGCCGCGCCAAGCGCGTGCGCATCGAGAAGGAGAACACCACGATCATCGACGGCGTCGGCGAGAAGTCCGACATCGAGGGCCGCATCTCGCAGATCAAGGCGCAGATCGAGGAGACCACCTCGGACTACGACCGTGAGAAGCTCCAGGAGCGCCTGGCCAAGCTCGCGGGCGGCGTCGCGGTGATCCGCGTCGGCGGCGCGACCGAGGTCGAGGTGAAGGAGAAGAAGGACCGCGTCGACGACGCCCTCAACGCCACCCGCGCGGCGGTCGAGGAAGGCATCGTCCCGGGCGGCGGCACCGCGCTGCTGCGCGCCAAGAAGGCGGTCGCCGAGCTGAAGTCCGAGATCCCGGACGTGCAGGCCGGCATCAAGATCGTCCTGAAGGCGCTCGAGGCCCCGCTCCGCCAGATCGCCCAGAACGCGGGCGTGGAAGGCTCGATCGTGGTCGGCAAGATCACCGACAACACCTCCTCGGAGACCTTCGGCTTCAACGCCCAGACCGAAGAGTACGTCGACATGATCCAGGCCGGCATCGTCGACCCGGCCAAGGTGGTGCGCACCGCCCTGCAGGACGCGGCCTCGGTCGCCGGTCTGCTGGTGACCACCGAGGCGATGGTCGCCGACGCGCCGAAGAAGGACAGCCCCGCTCCGGCCATGCCGGGCGGCGGCATGGGCGGCATGGACTTCTAAGTCCGAGCCATCCGCTGAGACGAAGGAAGGGGGTCGCCGCGAGGCGGCCCCTTTTCTCTTGGCGCCGGCCTGCCGCGGTGGCCCGCGGGGCGCTGGCTGGTCAGAGGCCGCGACGCGACACTTCGGCCGCGAGACGCGCCCGCACGGTGGCGATCAAGGATTGCCGGACGCGCTCCGTCGCCTGGAACGGGATATCGAAGTTCAGGCTGTGGTAGATCAGGGATCGGATGCTGTCCTGATCGGGATCGTCCGCGCCTGTCTGCATGAAGTTGAGGATCCAGGCATGGATCGCCGCGTGGTCGGACGTGTCGGGATTCGCGGCGAGGACCAAGTGGCCGCCGTGAAACCAGTCATCGCGCAGGGTTGCGGACACTTCGTCCGATGCAGGCATGACCTCACCTCGCGGCTCTGCCCGGTGCGGCCGGGACGATAGAGTTTTCGCGCGCGCCGATCCCGTTCTCCACCGGCGACCGCGGAGCTTCGACGCCGCGTCACCCGTACGTCGGCGCCTCGCCCGGCCGCGATGTGGCGCGGCGGTCCGGGCGGTGGGCGATCAACAAAAAACGGGACGGCTCGCGCCGTCCCGTTCAGGGGCCTAATTATCGGCCAAGGAAGATCGAAGCCAGTCGCTGGAGCAGGCCCCGCGGTGCGGGCGGAGGCTCGCTCTGCCCAGGACCGTCCCCGATCTAAGCGTTGGCGGCGAAGGGGTGCTGCGCCGAGTTGCGCTGCTCGGTGACCGTCGAGGCCTTCGGCTCGCCGTTCACGGCGCGCTGGATCGACAGCTTGGTGGCCTCGTAGTTGTACTTCTGGATCTTGGCGTCGTCGGCCGCCTCCCAGTGGATGAACACGCCGACCAGGATGTACAGGTCGTCGGCCTCGTCCGCCGGGATGATGCCCTCGGCCACCGCGTCCTGCACGGCCTTGGCAACGCCGTGCTGGGCCGGGCCGAACATCTGGACGGCCTGACGGGCGTCGTTGATGGTGACCTTGTTGAACATCAGGGTGTTCGGCTTGCACGGCAGGTTCGGCGCGATGACCGCGAGCAGGCTGGTGAAGCCGTGCTTGTTGTTCACGAGGCCGTTGCAGAAAGCCGTCTCGGCCGGCGAACCGCGCGGTCCGATGATGAGGTCGATGTGGGCGACCTCGTTGCCGTCGCCGACGAGCGCTTCGCCGACCTGAACCTTGGTGATCTTCGCCATTCGGTGTCTCTCCCTGGATTCCGAAATAGAGCCGCGCGCCGGGCGGTGCCGCGGCCGGGAAGCCATCCTTGTTATCGGCGCCCGACCATGCCGGCCGAGCCGGTTGGGCCGAGCCGGTTGGGCCGGACAGCGCGGCGGACCCTACAGCGGGCCCCTGCGGCTCACAACCCGCGCAAGGCCCTGACACGAAGGAATTTCCATCCGCCCGGCGCTATGGACACCGGATCGTGCACGCGGCTCAGGCCAGCCGGGCGCCGGCGCCCGCGAGCGCGTCCCAGAACAGCGTCGCGACGGTGAAATCCGCGCTCGTGCCGGGATTGATCGACCGCGCCTTCAGCGACGCGTCGAGGGCCAGGAGCGCGTCGACCGGCCGCGCGGCGAGATCGATCCCGGCGAGTGCCGCCTCGACTTCCCGGCGGACGCCCTCGGCCGCGGCCGCGCCGTGCTTGCGCGCGACGTGGCTGTCCGGGACGGCGCGCAGGAAGGCGAGGTGGATCGCGGTCGTGCACCAGGTCGGGTCGAGCCCGGCGGCGCGGGCTTCGCGCAGGGCCGCGAGCCCGATCGCCGGCACGTCCGCGAAACCCGTGACGTAGGCGCGGGCGATCCGGTCCCGGTCGGCGGCCTCCGCCATGGCGTCGCGCAGGGCGCCGGGCGCCGCCTCGGCGACGTCGTGCCGGGCGGCCTCGCCGAGGCCGCCCGGATTAGCGCGGCGGATGCCCGCGAAGACGGCCTCCGAATCCGCGCCGTCCAGCGTGTCGAGCACCGCAGCGACGGTCCGATCCCCCTCGGCCGCGACCGCGAGCGGCGCGCAGAGCAGCAGGATGCCGAGATTGGTGTTCTGGCCCACCGCCGCCACGGTGGCGGCGACGCCGTCGCGGACCCGCGCCCCGACGCCCGCGCCCGCCCGGGCCAGGGGCGGGGCCGAGACGTCGGCGCTGGTGACGAAATCCGCCAGCACCATGCGGTGGCCGGGCGCGTAGGCGTGGACGTTGCCGGGCTTGAGGGCGTCGAGCTCCGCGAGGCAGGCCGCCCGGTAGAGCGTGCCGATCAGCGTCGCGTCGAGGCCGGTCCCGCTCATGCCACCACGAGCCGGGGGCGGCTGGCGCCGCGGGCCGCGGCGAGGAAGCCCCGCACCACCGCGGCCGCGATGTCGGCCTCGCAGACGGTCTGGAGCCCCGACCAGGCCGGCATGGAATTGACCTCGAGGACCGAGAACCCGCCCTCCCCGTCCTCGACGAGGTCGACGCCGGAATAGTCGACGCCGACCGCGGCGGCCGCCGCCTCGGCCAGCTCGGCGGCGGCGCGCGGCATCGCCCAGGGCAGCGGCCGGCCGCCCCTGTGGACGTTGGTGATCCAGCCGTCGCCCTCGCGGATCATGCCGGCGATCGCCCGTCCGTCGCAGACGAACACCCGGTAGTCGCGCCACAGGCCGTCCCGGCGCGGCACGTAGCGCTGGAGGTAGTAGACCCGGGCCACCGCCTCCTCGTCGGGCAGGTCCTCCGGGCGCTCGATCAGGGCGAGCCCCTCCCCCTGCGAGCCGAACAGTGGCTTCAGGACCAGCGGCGCGCCCGGACGCGCCTCGGCGGCGACCAGGGCCGCGGCCGCCTCGCGCTTCGAGAACACCCAGGTCGCCGGGGTCGGCAGGCCGGCCCGGTCGATCAGCAGCGAGGTCGCCGCCTTGTCGACCGAGCGCTCGATCGCGGTCGGCGCGTTCCAGACGGTGACCCCCGCGGCGACCAGGGCGTGCAGAACGCCCAGCCGCATCGTCGTCGCCTCGAAGGTGCCGCCCGCGATGGTCCGCATCAGCACGCCGTCCGGCAGCGCGTCGGCGAAGCCCGGCACGCGCAGCGGCTCGCCGCCGCCCGTGACCACGGCCACGTCGGCGAGGGAGAACAGCACCGGCTCCACGCCGCTCGCGCGCAGGGCCGCGAGCAGGCGGTTCTTGTGCCAAGTGCCGTTATCGGCCGCGAGCCCGATGCGCATGGGGGTCCTGATGGGGTCCTGATCGTCACGGGGCCGCCCGCCTCCGGGGCGGCCCGAGGTTCTGTCGCTCGGTGGATCGGACTAGGGTCCCCGCCGCGCGGGAGGGGTGCCCCGCGTGCCCTCAGGCGAAGGACGCGTCGACCAGCGTCGGCTCCAGGCGGCCGCCGCGGTAGGTGGCGCCGGAGCGCACCGACGTGACGATCGCCTCGGCCGGCGAGAACAGGGCGCCGTCGATCTTGTAGAAGTCGCCGTTCACCCGCGCGAAGATGTCGGCGAAGGGCGCGCCGTGGTCGCTCGAGGTCGTCGAGGGCAATTGCTCGGCGAGCTGCTTGGCGTCGGCATCGTCGGCGTCCACGAAGAGCTGGACCCGACCGCCGTAGATGATCGCGTCGTTGGTGCGGCCCATCGCCTTGATGAAGTCCGGGTGCGGCGGCGACAGCGGCGCCGAGCCGATCCCGTCCACGATGGCGTGCAGGTCGAAGCCGACCGTGTGGGCCTTGTGGAGGGCGACTTCCAAGACGCGGGCCACGACCTGCGTGGAGCCGGCGAGGCTCTGGGTCGGCGCGAAGATGAAGGTCAGATCCTCGGGCTTGAGGCCGGAGGCCTCCGCGACCTTGGCGACGACGCTCTCGGGCGGGCCGCCGGCCGCTTCCAGCACGAGGGCGGTCTTGGTGGCGGAATCGCGGAAGCCGAGTTCCTGGTACAGCTCCTCGACGGCCGCCACCGCGCGGCCCGGGCCCGAGCCGAGGGCGAAGAAGCCCGAATCCCCGGTCTCGTCCGCGAGGCTCCAGCCCGCGTACTGGCTGCCGAGGCAGGCGAGCACCGGGTCGGCGGAATGGACCGTCACCGAGTACGGCCAGGACGCGATCGGCCCGCTCGGCGCGATCGTGACGGTGCCGAGGCCGCCGAGGCAGATCTCGGCGATGCGCCGCCCGGCCTCGATCGAGCCCCGCGCCTGCGCGCCGGCATCGACCATGCGGGCGCCGCCGGCGGCCTGTGACACGGCGAGCCGCAGCGTTGCGGCGTCGGCGACGAGCCGCTCGACCAGGGGGCCTGAGAGCGCGTTGATGCTGGGATAGGACGGGCTGGCACTCATGACGGGGCTTCCTCGGGGTGAGTTTTCTTCGCCGCGCAGACGGCCCGCAGGTGTGCCGTCCGCGTTTCCAACAGGGCGAGCACCTCCGCCCGGTCCGCGCCTTCGGCCAGTACCGTGCAGAGCGGCGCGTCACGGCGGACCACCGAGCCGGGGCACGGGCGGTCGCGCACGCAGTCCGGCCAGTCGAGGTCCGGCACAGGCGCAAGCTCACGGTCCGCGTAACAGATCTGCGCGGCCGCCGCACCCGCCGGATGCGGTCCGGTATCTGGCATCGTGCCGAGGCAGGCGGCGATGTGAGCGGCGAGGAGCGGCGTCGAGCGCTGGTCGAGGATGTCGAGCGTCGCGCCGGGCCTCGGGTTGATCTCGGTGAGCCACCAGTCGGTCCCGTCGACCAGCAGGTCGGCGCTGGCGAGGCCGCGCAGGCCGGTCGCGGCGACGATCCGCTCGGTCCCGGCGGCGACGGCCTCCACGACGTGGGCGGGGAGCGCCGGGGCTTCGCCGGCGCCGCGGGCCAGGGCCCCCGCGTAGCGGAACGGGCGGATCGGCGACGGTGCGCACCATTGCTCGGTGACCGCGAGGACACGGATCGTTCGGCCGTCGGCGAGGACGTTCAGAGCGTGGGGCTGCCCCGGCACGCGCGCCTGGAGATAGTGGCCCGCCGGCGCGGGCGACCGGGTGGCCGGCCGGATGTGGCTGCCGCCGGAACCCCCGATCCGCTTGACCAGCCAGCCCGCGGGGTCCGCCGGCGGCGCGGCCGCCACGGCCGGATGCGGCACGCCGAGGCGCGCGCACAGGGCCGCGAAGGCCACGGGATCCTTCAGGGCGGCGACGGTCCCGGCCGAGGCGCCGATGAGCCGGTGCCGCGCGGAGAGGCGCGCGATCAGGTCGGGGGCGTCCTCGAAGCCGCTGCCCAGGATCAGGCCGACCGGGGTCTCGGCCAGCGCCGCGAGGTCGTCGAGCGCCGCCAGGGTGGCGTCGGCGGCGGGGCCGGTGCCGAAGCGGCCCGGCAGTTGCCGGTAGGCCTCGGCCAGCGCGCGGGTGTCAGAATCGCCGAACAGGTCGGCGACGTAGGGCCGAAGCCCCGCGCGCCGCGCCGCCTCGGCCAGGGCGCGCCCGGCCTGCGCGGCGATCAGGACCGCGTCCGCCATCGGCATCCGGTCCGGGAGCGGCCTAGCCGGCGATCTCCACGGCGAGCTCGTAGGCGTCGCGGAAGTCGAGGCACAGCGGCGTGTCGGAGGCGAGCATCCGGTCGAACAGGCGCCGCTGCGTCTTGTACTTCACGTCGCCGACGGCCAGAGCGCCGATGCCGACCCCCTTGCCGGTGGGCAGCGCGACGTCCACCGCGTTGACGTCGATCCCCGCGATGCCGGCGGGCGGCACGGCGTTGACGTCGGACGCCACGAGCAGCTTCGGCGCGGATTTCAGATCCTCCGCGGTGAGGATCGGGATGCCCGCCGGGCCGGCCGAGAGGATGACGTCGGCGTCGCGGATGGCCGCGCGCCGGTCGTCGGGCGTCGTGCCGTCGACGGCGCCGACCTCGATGCCGAAGCGCCACTTCATCGTGAAGGCGATCTTCGAGACGCGCTCCTCGCCGTCGTGGCCGACCAGGACTGTGGTCGCGCCCTGCAGGGCGCCGATCACCGCGGCCACGTAGGCGACGACGCCCGCGCCGCCGAAGATCACGATGCGCTTGCCCTTGAGGTCGGTGTTGAACTTCTGCCGCAGGGCGCGGGAGACCTGCGCCACCATGGCGGCGCCGGTGGTGAACGAGCCCGCCGGGTCGGCGAACACGTGGTTCACGAAGGGCGGCACGAAGGCCTTCTTGGCGCGGTCGACCATGTCGAGGGCGTCCTCGGCGTTCTTGCCGCCGATGAAGATGCCCGTCCGCGTCCCGTCGGCCGGCGACCGCGAGAAGATCGAATCCTGCGTCAGGGTGACGACGTCGGCGAGGCTGACCTCCGCGTAGGTCACCACCGTCTCGAAGCCGGCATCCACGGCCATGTTCACGTCGAACGGGCTCATGTGCCGGAGCGGCGTCAGCATGTGGAGGATCGAGCGGGCCATGGAATCCTCGTGCGGCGCGCGAGAAGAGAGGCGCCTTCCCTCCGTCCAAACCCGGAGCGGCGCCCCGGGTCAAGCCCGGGGCGGCCAGCTCACGCCGGACCGGTTACCGAAGCGCCACCGTTTCGGCCCCGGGCGATGACGAACCGGAGGGGGCCGCCCCGGTCGAGGCCGGCCACCAGGGCGCGGGCCTCCGCCTCGGACGGGACCAGCGCGAATCCGGTCGGCCCCCAGGAGGACTGGCCGTAGCCAGCGACGCCCCGCGCGGCGACACTGGCGAGCGCCTCCGCCACCGCGGCGCTGGCGTAGCGGCCGCCCTGATGGGGCGCGAAATGGTCGCCGATCAGCGTCTGGATCCGGGTGATGCCCGCGCCGAAGCCCTGCGGCTCCGCCAGGGCGACGGCGGGCAGCACCTGCATCAGCGCGATCCGGCAGATCTCGGCAGCCTGGGCCTCGGGGAAGCGCGGCAGGTCGCGGAACGCCTCGACCTCGCGCGTCCCGTGCACGCCCGCCATGCTCGGATCGAGGATCAGGACGATCCGCCAGGCCTCGGGATAGGGCAGGCGCGCGATCACCGGCGGCGGCCCGCCATCCGCGCCGCGGCCGCCGTCGACGATCAGGCCGCCCTCGGTGAAAGCGCACAGGCCGACGCCGGACCGGTTGCCCCGGTCCAGGGTCGCCGCGAAGGCCTCCGCCGCGAAGGGTTCGCCGTTGAGGCGCGCCATCGCGGCCGCCACCGCGAGGGCGAGCTGCGTGCCGGAGCCGAACCCGGCATGGGCCGGGATCACCCGCTCGACATCGATGGCGACGTCCCCGCCGCGCCCGAGATGGGCGGCGGCGGCCTCGACGTAGCCGCGCACCCGGTCGGATTCCGGGCCAGTGACGGTGGGCCGGGCGGCCCGGCGGGCGGTCAGGGCCAGGGATGGCGCGTCGATGGCCAGCCCGATGCTGCCGAAGCGCCGGCCGAGTCCGCCATGCAGGTCCAGGAAGCCGAAATGCAGCCGCGCCGGCGCCTCGACCCGCACGGTACCGTCCGCCGTCGCCTCGTTCCGTTCGGGGACCTCGCCCAACGCTCTTCCCTCGAATCCCGTCTCGAATCCCGCAGGCCCGGCCCCTGCGCGGCGCGCTTGTCACACGCGGCCCGGAACCGGGCAACGTGGACGCGCGCGGATCGTGCCCGCCGACGGCGCAGGACTGATCGATCGCGGAGAGCGCGCGCGGCGGTGAACCGATACCCGCGATTTACTTCCCGACGCGCATCGCCGCCGGACCCCCTTGCCGCGGTGCGCGGATGAAGGCAAACCTAGGCCCGCGACGGCGCGCCGAGTTTGCCGCCTGCCCGGACATGCCGGGCGGATGAGCCATTCCGATTCGGTGGGGAACCCTCGGGCTCGAGGGGCACCCGCTTCGTCCGGTCTTACGGCCGTCGCCCGCTCCGAAACCAAGCAAGAACGTTGCGAGAGGGAGCATGGCAGCCTGGGTGAAGGGTGGCGCGACGGACGCGGGCACCGCCATCGAGGCGGCCGCATCCCTCCTCGCCAAAGCGCGCGCGCCGGTGATCGCCGGCCTCAGCGCCGACGTGGCCGCGATCCGCGCGGCCTACGATCTCGCGGGGCGCATCGGCGCCTCCGTCGACACCGCCGGCGCGGCCGGCACCTACGCGGACCTCGGGGCGCTGAGCCGGGTCGGGGCGCTGACCTCGACGCCCGCCGAGGCCGTCGGGCGCGCCGACGTGGTGCTGGTGGTCGGCGCCGCCCCCTGGCAGGCGCCGCTCCTGAAGCGCCTCGTCGACGGCAAGCCCGGCCGCGGTCGCGCCGCCGGGTCGGACCGCACCCTGCTGGCCGTCGGTGCCAACGCCACCGCGTCCCTGTCCTGGCCGGCCGAGGGCGGGCTGACCGAGGCGGTCGGCGTGCTGCGCGCCCACGCCCGCGGCCACCTCGCCGGCGATGATCTCCCCGGCCAGATCGCCGCGCAGCTCGCCGCCGCGCAGTACGGAATCCTCCTCTACGACGCCGCCGAACTCGGCGAGGTCGGCATCGAGATGCTCCAGGGCCTCGCCATGGAGCTCAGCGAGACGACGCGCTGCTTCACCCTCGCGGTCGGCGGCACCGGTCAGGACCGGGCGGTGGTGCCGGTCTCGGCCTGGCTCACCGGGCAGGCGCCGCGCAGCGGCTTCGGGCGCCGCGTGCCCGAGCACGATCCCTGGCGCTTCGACGCCACCCGGCAGGTCGCCGCCGGCGAGGTCGACGCCGTTCTCTGGCTCGGCGCCGTCCCGGTGTCGCGCCCGGACTGGTTGTCGAGCGTCCCCGCCGTCGCGCTGGTCGCGGACGGTGAGGCCGGGGCCGCCGAGGTGGTGATCGCGGTCGGCCAGCCCGGCCGCGACCACGGCGGCGTGTTGTGGAACGAGCAGCGCGCCGCGCTGACCTTCTGGCCGGCCTCGGCGCCGTCGGATCTGCCGTCGGCCGCGTCGGTGCTGGGCGCCCTGAAGGAGCGCCTGGTCACGGGCCCGGCCGCGTCGAGGAGTGAACCCGCATGCTGAGCGTGATCCGGGGCGGGCGCGTCGTCGATCCGACCGCGTCCCGCGATTCCGTGGGCGACGTCTGGATCGAGGACGGCCACGTCGTCGATCCGCCGGGCCGCGAGCCCGACGCCGTGATCGACGCCGCGGGCTGCGTGGTGATGGCGGGCGGCGTCGAGGTGCACTCGCACATCGCCGGCGGCAACGTGATCACGTCGCGGCTTCTCCTGCCCGACCTCTACGTCAGCGAGGCGGCGCCCGACGGCCATCCCTTCGCCCACGCGGGCGGGGCGGCGGCCTGGATCGGCTCGACCTACGCGCGGATGGGCTACACCACGGCCGTCGAGCCGGCGATGCCGCCGACCCACGCGCTGGGCACGCAGCTCGAGCTCGCCGACATCCCGCTGCTCGACCGCGGCGCACTGACCGTGATGGGCAACGACGACCAGCTCCTGCAGCTCCTGCGCGAGGGCCAGGGCGGCAACGCCGTGCGCGACCTCGTCGCGCTGTCGGTCGCCCAATCGCGCGGCCTCGGGGTCAAGTGCATCAACGCCGGCGGCGCCTCGGCCTTCAAGGACGGGGCCCTGCGCCTGTCGCTCGACGACGAGATCCCCTGCTACGGGCTCTCGACCCGGCAGATCATGGGCTCGCTCCTCGACGCGGTCGAGGAGATCGGCGTCCCGCATCCGCTGCACGTCCACTGCAACAACCTCGGCCTGCCCGGGGCCGACGACAGCTTCATGGCGACGCTGGACGCGGCGGAGGGACGGCGCATCCACTTCGCCCACGCGCAGTTCTACGCCTACGGCGCGGTCGACCCGGCCAATCCCGGAACCGGCGGCTTCCGCTCGGCCGCCGAGCGGATCGCGCAGGCGATCACCGACAACCCGAACGCCACCCTCGATATCGGGCAGGTCGTGTTCGGCCAGACCGTGACGGTGTCCCTCGACATCCTCCGCCAGTTCGCCGGCCGGAAGGGCGCCAAGCCGAAGAAGTGGGTCCTCAACGCGGGCGACGCCGAGGGCGGCGGGGTGGTGCCGTTCCTGTACCGGCCCCGGGGCCCGACCAGCTCGCTGCAATGGGCGATCGGCCTGGAGATCATGCTGCTCTCCACCGACCCGGAGCGGACGATCCTGACCACCGACCACCCGAACGGCGGCCCGTTCACCCAGTATCCCCGCATCATCCACCTGCTGATGGACAAGTCGGAGCGCGACCGCGAGATCGCGACGCTGCCGAGCGTGGTCGGCGAGCGGTCGAGCCTCCCCGGGCTGGAGCGCGAGTACACGCTCTCGGAGATCGCGCAGCTGACCCGGTCCGGACCGGCGAAGCTCCTCGGCCTCGCCGACCGCGGCCACCTGCGGGCCGGCGCCCGGGCCGACGTCGCGGTCTACCGCGACGACGCGAACCGCACCGCGATGTTCACCGCCGCCAAGCTCGTCCTCAAGGACGGCGTGCCGATCGTCGAGGACGGCGAGGTCGTGGAGTGGCGCGCCGGCCGCACGCTGTCGCTGACCGTCGAGTCCGACAAGGCCATGGCGAAGCGCGCCGACACCTACCTCACGGAGCGGTTCGGCGAGGGCCTCGACAGCTTCGCCGTGCCCGACGCGGCCTTCGGCGAGGGCCGGGAGAACTTCGAGGCGGTGCCATGCCGGGCGTGATCAGCGGGGCGAGCCGCGGGAAGTACGATGTCTGACCTCACCCTCAACGGCATCCCGGTCGTCGACACCTTCGCGGAGGCGTTCGACGTGGCCGGCACGGCCATCATCGTCACGAACGACACCGCCAAATGGGCGATGATCGCCGCGACCACGATGACCGGCTTCGCCACCTCGGTGATCGGCTGCGGCGCCGAGGCCGGCATCGACGCCGAGCTGTCGCCCGAGGAGACGCCGGACGGGCGGCCGGGCGTGCGCATCCTGCTGTTCGGCTTCGAGCCGAACGGCCTCAAGGACCAGCTGATCAAGCGCGTCGGCCAGTGCATCCTCACCTGTCCGGGCACCGCCTGCTACGCGGGCGTCGACGGGCCGACCAAGATCAAGCTCGGCGGCGCGATCCGCTATTTCGGCGACGGCTTCGCGGTGGCCAAGCGCCTGCCCGACGCCACCGGCAAGGCCCGGCGCTACTGGCGCATTCCGGTGATGGACGGCGAGTTCCTCTGCGAGGATTCGGTCCGAGCCGTCGACGGCGCGGTCGGCGGCGGCAACCTGCTGTTCCTCGGGCGGAACCACGCCGAGACGCTCAAGGTCGCCGAGATCGCCGTCGAGGCCGCCAAGGCGGTCCCGGGCGCGATCCTGCCGTTCCCGGGCGGCATCGTCCGCTCCGGCTCCAAGGTCGGCGGCCGGACCAAGGGCATGATGGCCTCGACGAACGATGCCTACTGCCCGACCCTGAAGGGCCGCGCCGGCTCGGCGCTTCCGGCCGAGTGCGGCGTGGTGCTGGAGATCGTGATCGACGCCCTCACCTCGCAGGGCGTGTCCGACTCGATGCGCGCCGGCCTGCACGCCGCCACCGAGATCGGCGGCAAGCACGGCCTGATCGCCGTCACGGCCGGCAATTACGGCGGCAATCTCGGCCGCCACCACTACCACCTGCGCGACCTGATCGCGCGCGACAGCGCCAAGCCGGAGGGCTGAGCCGTGAGCACCCTCACCCTGCGCGCGGCCCCGCCCGAGCGCCTGGACCTCCTGAACGTCAACCCGCGGGCGCTCAGCCGCCTGTCCCAGGGCGAGGCCGAGCGCCTCGAGATCGGGACGACCCGGACCGGCGTGCGCCTCGGGGACTGCTTCGCGGTCGCGCTGGACGGCTCCGACACCCTGACCATTGAGGGCGGCCACGAGCGCCTCGACCGGGTCGGAGCGTCGCTGTCCGAAGGTACGATCCGGGTGACCGGCGATGTCGGCCAGCGCCTCGGCGCCGGCATGGCGGGCGGCAGCCTGACCGTCACCGGCCATGCCGGACCCTACGCGGCCTCCGGTGCAACCGGCGGCACGATCACCGTCGAGGGCGATGCCGGGGACTATGCCGGTGGCGCGGTCTACGCCGCGAAGGCCGGCCTCGACGGCGCGACGCTGATCATCCGCGGTAGCGCCGGCGCCCATCTCGGCGACCGGATGCGGCGCGGGACGATCGTGGCCGGGCGCGCGGGCGCCTTCGCGGGCTCGCGCATGATCGCCGGCACCCTGGCGGCGCTCGCGGTGGGCGATCATCCCGGCTTCGGCATGCGCCGCGGGACGCTCCTCGTCGGCAGCCACGGCCGGATGTCGCCGACCTTCGTGGAGACCGGGACGCACGACCTCGTGTTCCTGCGGCTGCTGGCCAAGGCCCTGCGCGGCCTGAGCGCCGAGCACGCCGACCTCCTCGGCAAGCCGCTGCGCCGCTATTCCGGCGACCTCGCGACGATCGCCAAGGGCGAGATCTGGGTCGCGGCCTGACGCCGCCTGGGCAAGGGGCGTGGACGCGTCCTATGCTCCCCGCCAAGCCGGCCCGCACGAGGCCGGCAGCCCGGGGAGGCGCCCATGCTGCTTCTGCTGTCGATCTGTCTCGTCGCCCAGCCCTCGACCTGCCGCGAGGACCGGATCGAGATGTCCTTCGAGAAATCGAGCCCCTTCGTGTGCCTGCGCAACTCGCAGAGCGCGCTCGCGACGTGGCAGGCGGCGCATCCGGAATGGCACGTGGAGCGGTGGCGCTGCGCCGCGAAGGGCAGCCTGCCGAAGGACCTGTGACGGGACCTTGGTTCGGCGCTCCGGCGGTGCCATGCTCGGGCCCGCCTGCACGGCGGGATTGAGGGCGGGACGGGGACGATGCGCTCGCTGAAGGTCCGCTTCGCGCTGCTGCTCGGCGGCACCGCTATCGTGGTGATGCTGGCCGCCGCGGCCGCGTTGGCGGCCATCGGGGCGGCGGAGCGCACCGTCGACCGGACCCTTGAGGCCCAGCGGCGCCTGGAGCTGCTGGCCGAGCTGTCCGGCCGCCTGACGCAGTTCGGTCTCGCGGCGGTGGAGACCGTCGGCAATCCCGATGGCCAGCCCGAGGCGATGGCGATCGCCCGCGACAACGCCGACCGCGCCCTGACCACCGTGGACGAGGCGCTCGCCAAGAGCTTCCCGCCGAGTGACGACCCGGCCGACCGGATGCAGTACGCCGCCCGCACCCGCCCCATGGCGCAGCTGCGCGCGGCGCGCGCGGTGCTGGACCGGCAGGTGTCGCTGATCAGCCGCCAGACCGAGCCGGAGCGGCGTCAGGACGCGATCAAGGGCGCGCTCAACGGTTTCGGTGCCATGACCGGCCAGCCGCTCTCCTTCCTGATCGAGGCCGAGCGGCGCAGCATGGCGCTCGGCTCCGAGGAGGCCCGGGCGCTCTCGGAGCGCCTGCGGGTGGCGGCCGCCGCCGCGGTGGCCGCGGCCCTCGTGCTGCTGGCGATCCTCTACCGCGGCGTCACCCGGCCGACCCTGGCCCGCATCGAGGAGGTCCGCCGCGCCGCGAGCGCCATCGGCCACGGCGCCCTGGACACGCGCCTCTCCGTCGCCACGCGGGACGAGCTCGGCCTGCTCATGACCAACGTCAACCGCATGGCCGCCCGCCTCGCCCGGCGGGAATCGCGGGTCGCGGCCGACCGGGCGGCGCTGGAGGACACCGTGGCGGCCCGCACCGCCGATCTGCGCGCCGCCAACGCCCGGCTCGAGGCCGTCGATCAGTCCCGCCGCCGCTTCTTCGCCGATGTCAGCCACGAGCTGCGCACGCCGCTGACGGTGATCCTGGGCGAGTGCGACCTCGCCCTGCGCGGCGCGTCCCGGGGCACCGATCCGGGACCGGTCTTCGCGACGATCAAGAAGCGGGCGCAGCGCCTCAAGCTGCGCGTCGAGGACCTGCTGCGCGTCGCGCGCTCGGAATCCGGCGAGATCGCGTTCGACAAGCGCCGCCTGGGGCTCGCCCAGGTCCTGGCGGAGGCCGTGGACAACATGAGCTCCGAGGCGGCGCGGCGCCGGGTGGGCCTCACCCTCGATCCCGGCACCCGCGACGTCGAGTGCCTCGCCGACCGCGAGTGGATGCGCCAGACCGTCGAGAGCCTCGTCGACAACGCGCTCCGCCACGCCGCCGGCCTCACCCGGGTCGAGGTCGCCCTGTCGGCAGGGCCCGGACCGGTCGGACGGATCACCATCACGGATGACGGACCGGGCTTCGGCGCGTCGGAGGACGCGCTGTTCGAGCGCTTCAAGCGCGGCTCGGGCGCCGGACCGGACGAGACCGGGTTCGGCATCGGGCTCGCGCTGGCGCGGTGGATCGTGGAGCAGCACGGCGGCACGATCCGCCTCGGCCCCGGGCCGGACGGGCGCGGGGCCCGGGTCACCCTGGACATCCCGGCCTGCGATCCGGCATGGGAGACGGGCCCGGTCGACGGCGCTGCCGTTGGCGCCCAAGTGGGCGCTGAAGTGGGCGCGCAGGTGAAGGAGTCGGCCGCATGACGCGGATCCTGATCGTCGAGGACGATATCGACATCCGCGGCCTCCTCGCCCGGGGTCTCGAGGCCGAGGGATTCGAGGTCGGGACGGCGGCCTGCGTCGACGAGGCCCTGAAGGCCGCCCACGACCCGGCCCCCGGCGCGGTGCTGCTCGACATCAACCTCCCGGACGGTTCGGGCCACGACGTCTGCCGGTCCCTGCGCGAGGGTGGCTTCCCGGGCGCGATCCTGTTCCTCTCGGCCCGCGACGAGATCCGCGACCGGGCCGAGGGCCTGGCTCTCGGCGCCGACGACTACATCATCAAGCCCTTCGAGTTCGACGAGCTGGTCGCGCGCCTGCGGACCCACCTGATGCGCCGGGAGCAGGCGGAGGCGCCGCGCTCGCGCATCACCGCCGGCAAGCTGATGCTCGACCTCGAGACCCGGCAGGCGAGCTGCGGCGAGGCGAGCGCCCGCCTCACGCCCCGCGAGGCCGACCTGCTGGCCATGCTGATGGAGAATATCGGCAAGCCGGTCTCGCGCGCCGACATCTTCGACCGGCTGTGGGCGAGCCAGGGCGGGCTCTCCCTCAACGTGGTCGACGTCTATATCGGCTACCTGCGCTCCAAGATGGCCGATTTCGTGCGCTACGGCGGGCCCGGCCTCGTCACCGTGCGGGGTAAAGGATTCATGCTGGAACTGCGCGGTCCCGACTTCCGCCAGTAGGCCCCTGTACTTTAGTCGCAGGCCCGCCCATTTCGTGATGGTTTCCGGACGCTTAGGAAGTCTCTCACGAAAAATTTGGGAGGATCCGGCAACTTAGTGCTTGAAGCCCGCGCGTGAATCGTCGATACCTCTCCGGCGCCGGAAATGAGAGCGCCATCAGTGTCTTAGGGTCCTCTTAGGAACCGCGTGACACTCGGTGTAGATGTTGCCTGAGGAGAAACACCATGAAGTGGGCTGCCCCGATCGTGTCCGAGATCTGCGTCGGCATGGAAGTGACGAGCTACGAGTCGGCCGAGATCGACACCTTCAACTGAGTTTCACGGGCCGGGGATCTCGGGAGCCGCACCATGCGCGTCGTGATCCTCGGTTCCGCGGCCGGCGGCGGCCTTCCCCAGTGGAATTGCCGCTGCCCCATCTGCACGCTGGCGCGGTCCGAGCCGGACCGGGTGCGGCCCCGGACCCAGTCGAGCATCGCGGTCTCCGCGGACGGGTCGGATTGGCTGCTGATCAACGCCTCGCCGGATATCCGGCAACAGCTCTTCGACAATGCGCAGATGCATCCGCGCGAGGGCCTGCGCCACTCGCCGATCCGCGCCGTGCTCCTGACCAACGGCGACGTCGACCATGTCGCGGGTCTCCTGACCCTGCGCGAAGGTCAGCCCTACACGCTCTACGGCACGCGCGGGATCCTCGATTCGGTCAATGCCAACCGCGTCTTCGACGTGATGGCCGAGGGCGTGGTCGCCCGTCAGCCGATCGGCATGGACCACCGCTTCGAGCCCCTCCCCGGCCTGTCGGTCACCCTCTTCCCGGTTCCCGGCAAGGTGCCGCTCTGGCTGGAGGACGAGACCATGCAGATCGGCGCCGAGACCGAGACCACGGTCGGCGCCCTGATCGAGGCCGGTGGCCGGCGCCTCGCCTACATTCCCGGATGTGCCCGGGTGACGGACGGTCTGCGCGCGCGGATCGCCGGCGTCGACGCGCTGCTGTTCGACGGGACCGTCCTGCACGACGACGACATGATCCGGGCCGGCGTCGGCACCAAGACCGGCTGGCGCATGGGTCACGTGCCGATGCGCGGCGAGAACGGCTCGATCGAGGCCCTGGCTTCGGTCGAGATCGGGCGCCGCGTCTTCGTGCACGTCAACAACACGAACCCGGTCCTGGTCGAGGGCTCGCCGGAGCGGGCCGATGTCGAGGCGGCCGGCTGGACCGTGGCGCATGACGGGCTGGGTCTGACGCTCTAGCACGCCGCGCCGACGGCCTGCCGGATCGCGGCGCCGCGGCCGAATGCGCGACCGACGGTCGCCGTGGACGGTTGGGCGCCCGGGGGGACGGCACTATATCGTGGCTGAGCCCGGACAGTCGCCCCGCGCACGAGGGCGGGATCGGAACACAGGAAACGCGACCTGAGGACGGACGCCGGACACGCCATGAACGCCATTTTCCCGACCCCCGATGCCGCCGACAGCCAGCGTCTCCTGAGTCCCGAGGAACTGGAAGCGGCTCTGCGCGACATCGGCGCGCGCCGCTACCACAACCTGCACCCGTTCCATCGGCTGCTGCACGACGGCAAGCTGTCGAAGGACCAGGTCCGGGCCTGGGCGCTGAATCGCTACTACTACCAGGCGATGATCCCGGTGAAGGACGCCGCCGTGCTGGCGCGGATGACCGACGCGTCGCTGCGGCGGATCTGGCGCCAGCGGATCGTCGACCACGACGGCGACCACGAGGGTGACGGCGGCATCGAGCGCTGGCTCAAGCTGGCCGAGGGCGTCGGCTTTGACCGCGACTACGTGCTGTCGACCCGCGGCATCCTGTCGGCCACGAAGTTCTCGGTGGAGGCCTACGTCCACTTCGTCTGCGAGCGGACGCTCCTGGAGGCGATCGCCTCGTCGCTGACTGAGATGTTCTCGCCGACGATCATCTCCGAGCGCGTCGCCGGGATGCTGAAGAACTACGACTTCATCACCAAGGACACGCTGGCCTATTTCGACAAGCGCCTGACCCAGGCGCCGCGGGACGCGGACTTCGCCCTGGACTACGTCAAGCAGCACGCCACGACGCCGGAGCTGCAGCGGCAGGCGATGGCGGCGCTGACGTTCAAGTGCACCGTGCTGTGGACGCAGCTCGACGCCCTGTACTTCGCCTACGTGGCCCCCGGCATGGTCCCGCCGGACGCGTGGCAGCCCGGCGAGGGTCTGGTGGCCGAGGCGTCTCAGGCCAAGCCTGGAGCGGCCGGCGGGAAGATGGCGGCCGGCGACCGTCCGCGGCTGCCGCGCGGCGTCCGGCTGCGCAACGACGAGACCCGCGGCAAGTGGGTCCTGCTCGCCCCCGAGCGCACCTTCGACCTCGACGACAACGCCGTGGCGGTCCTGAAGCTCGTGGATGGCGCGCGGAGCGTCGCCGACATCGCGGACGAGCTGGGCAAGACCTACGCGGCCGATCCCCGCGCCATCGAGGCCGACATCCTGGTGATGCTCGACGGCCTCGCGGAGAAACGGGTTCTCGAGCGATGAACGCGCTGACGCCGAACCGCCCCGACGCGCCGGCCCCGGTCGGTCTGCTCGCCGAGCTGACCCATCGCTGCCCGCTGCGCTGCCCGTACTGCTCGAACCCGTTGGAGCTCGACCGGCGGTCGGGCGAGCTCGACACGCAGACGTGGCAGCGCGTGCTCGGGGAGGCGGCGGCGCTCGGCGTCCTGCACGTGCACCTGTCCGGCGGCGAGCCGACGGCGCGCAACGACATCGTCGAGATCACCAAGACCTGCGCCGATCTCGGCCTGTACTCGAACCTGATCACATCCGGCGTCGGCGGGGCGCTGGGCAAGCTGCAGGCGCTCTACGATGTCGGGCTCGACCACGTGCAGCTGTCGGTGCAGGGCGTCGACGCGCAGAACGCCGAGAAGATCGGCGGCCTGAAGAACGCGCAGCCGCAGAAGTTCGAGTTCGCCGCCAAGGTGGTCGAGCTCGGCCTGCCCCTCACGCTGAATTCGGTGATCCACCGCGGCAACATCCACGAGGTGGCGGGCTTCATCGATCTCGCGGTGAAGATGGGCGCCAAGCGGCTCGAGGTGGCGCACACGCAGTATTACGGCTGGGCCTACGTCAACCGCGCCGCCCTGATGCCCGACAAGGCGCAGGTGGACGAGTCGATCCGGATCGTCGAGGCGGCCCGTGAGCGCCTGAAGGGCCAGCTCGTCATCGACCTCGTCGTGCCCGACTATTACGCGAAGTACCCGAAGGCCTGCGCGGGCGGCTGGGGCCGCAAGCTGATGAACGTCACGCCCCAGGGCAAGGTCCTGCCCTGCCACGCGGCCGAGACGATCCCGGGGCTGGAGTTCTGGAACGTCAACGACCGCTCGCTCGGCGAGATCTGGCGCGACTCGCCGGCCTTCACGGCCTATCGCGGTACTGACTGGATGAAGGAGCCCTGCCGCTCCTGCGACCGGCGCGAGAAGGATTGGGGCGGCTGCCGCTGCCAGGCGCTCGCGCTCGCCGGCGACGCGGCGGCCACGGACCCGGCCTGCTCGCTCTCGCCGCTCCACGCCAAGGTGCGGGCGCTCGCCACCGAGGAGGCGGCCGAGAACCCGCCCGACTACGTCTACCGGACGATCGGCAGCAACGTCCGGTCGCCGCTCAAGGAGGAAGTGAACTCGTGAGAAGTCTTGTCGTGAGGGGCCTCGCCGCGACGTCGGTCGCGCTGGCTCTGGCCGCGCTGCCGGCCCTCGCCGAGGACGCGCCGAAGCCCGCCACCGTCACCCCGGCGAACGCCGCCGCCCCGCCCTCCGCGGCGGATCTGCTGTTCGACCAGCCGCACATGAAGAACACGGCCGCGGGCTCGACGCTGACCTACGATTACCTGCGCCGCTCGGGGATCTCGAAGGGGCCGTTCGGGGCGCCGCTCGAGGACACGATCCAGCTGAAGGTGACGCCGGGGAAGACCGCCGAGGGCCGCGACATCAGCGTCGTGATGTTCTCCGGGCTGAACCGGATGCCGGCCGGCCCGTTCGAGGACATGGCGGGCAACCCGGTCGTCTCGCTTTTCCTCGAGAACCATCTCCGGGCCGTCGCGAAGGTGCTGGAGGCGAACCCGCGCTACCTCAAGCTCGCGATCCGCAAGGGCCTGCGCGAGAAGGCGACGGTGACGCCGACCAAGGTCGATATCGGCGGCCGCGAGGTCGACGGCTGGCGCGTGGTCACGAAGCCGTTCGCGGGCGACTCGATGGCGCAGCGCATGCGCGGCATGGACGACATGACCTATACCTTCGTGACCGCGCCCTCGGTCCCGGGCGAGATCGTCTCGATCGAGGCGTCGTCGAAGAGCCCCGACGGCGGCGAACTGCTTGAGGAGAAGCTGAGCTATGATCAGAAGGCTGGCTGAACGGGGCGCGCTGGCCGCCCTCGCCCTGACGCTGTCGGGCCTGGCCGGCTGGGCCGCCGAGGAGAACGACTACCCGACCGACGCGCGGGTCGACTACGTGTTCGGCTGCATGGCCGCCAACGGCCAGACCCGCGAGAGCCTGCAGAAATGCTCGTGCTCGCTGGACCAGCTCGCCGCGATCCTCCCCTACGACAAGTACGTTCAGGCGAGCACGGTGCTCTCGATGCGGCAGGGCATCGGCAACCGGGCGAACGAGTTCAAGTCGACCAAGATCTTCGACGACAAGGTCGCGGAGCTGCGCCGCGCCCAGGCCGAGGCCGAAATCCGCTGCTACCACGGCTGACGGGCAGGTCTGAGCCGCACGGCGAGGCCGGCGTTGCGCCGGCCTCCCGATTCGCGCACACCGGCTCCCGAACCGCGCTCGTGAACGGGACCCGCCTGTGACCCCCTCATCCCGCCTGTCCGACCTGCTGCCGGCGCTCGGCGGCCGCACGCTGGTCATGGGCATCCTCAACGTCACACCCGATTCCTTCTCCGACGGCGGGCTGTTCGCCGGGGAGGCCGAGGCCGTGGCCCAGGCCGAGCGGCTGGTCGCCGAGGGGGCGGCGATCCTCGACGTCGGCGGGGAATCGACGCGGCCCGGCCACGTTCCGGTCCCCGCCGAGGAGGAGCAGGCGCGCGTCGTGCCGGTCGTCCGGGCCGTGGCGCCGCGGCTGCCGGTGCCGATCTCGATCGACACCTACAAGGCCTCGACGGCGCGCGCCGCGCTCGAGGCCGGCGCGCGGATCGTGAACGACGTCTGGGGCCTCCAGCGCGAGCCCGACATCGCCAACGTCGCGGCCGCCCACGGCGCGCCGGTCATCATCATGCACAACCGCGAGACGATCGAGCCGGAGCTCGACATCGTCGCCGACATGCTGGCCTTCTTCGAGCGGTCCCTCGCGATCGCCCACCGGGCGGGCCTCGCGGATTCCGAGATCGTGCTCGACCCGGGGGTCGGGTTCGGCAAGACCTGGAACCAGCATCTCGAGGCGCTGCGGCGGCTGCCCGAGATCCGCGCCCTCGGCTTTCCGGTCCTCGTCGGCGTCTCGCGCAAGTCGCTCCTCGGACGCCTGCACGACCGCGAGACCCGTCCGGCGGACCGCCTGCACGGGTCCCTCGCCGCCCACGCCGTCGCGGCGACCCTCGGGGCCGACATCGTGCGCGTGCACGACGTGGCCGCGCATATCGACGCGATGCGCGTCGTCGACGCCGTGATGCGGCCGGAGGCGCGCTGAGCATGGCGGGCGACCTGATCCGCGTCACCCGGATCGCCGTGTTCGGCCGGCACGGCGTGCTGGCCGAGGAGGCGGTGCTCGGTCAGCGCTTCTACATCTCCCTGGAAGCGGAACTCGATCTCGGCCCGGCGGGCCGCTCCGACGACGTGGCCGGCACGGTGAGCTACGCGGATCTCACGGCGGTGGCGGTGGCGATCGCCACCGAGCGCCGGTTCAACCTGATCGAGGCCCTGGCCGAGACGGTCGCCGCGGAGATCCTCTCGCGCTTCGCGCAGGTCGACGCCATCACCGTTCAGGTCGACAAGCCGAGCGCGCCCGTCCCCGCCATCCTGGACAGCGTCGGCGTGGCGATCACGCGCCGCCGCGGGGCCGGTCGATGAGGGCGTATCTCGGCATTGGCAGCAATGTCGGCGACATGGCCGCGATGCTCGACCGCGCGGTCACCGGTCTCGCCGCGATCCCGGGCATCGACGTCGTGGCGCGCTCGGCCGACTACCGGACCCCGCCCTGGGGCAAGACCGATCAGCCGTGGTTCCTGAACGGGGCCGTGGCGGTCGAGACCGACCTCGATCCGCACGGGCTGCTCGACGCCTGCCTGCGGGTGGAGCACGACCTCGGCCGGATCCGCGATGAGCGCTGGGGGCCCCGTGTGATCGACATCGACGTCCTGGCCTATGAGGGCGCCAGCATCGACGACGCGCGCCTTGTCCTGCCGCATCGCTACGTGCGCGAGCGGGCCTTCGTGCTCGTCCCGCTGGCGGAGATCGCGCCCGACCTCGTCATCGGCGGCGAGCGCGTGGTGGACGCCCTGGCGAAGCTCGACTCGACCGGTATCGCGCGCGCCTGATGGCGGCGCGCGCCGCGGCGCTGCGCGTCAGCGCTCGCCGGGGGCGACGAGCTTGTTCTCTTCCTCGTCGAGGAGCGGCACGTCGTAGTCGCGCAGGACCTTGTCGATGTCGGCCTTGCGCTTGCGCAGGATGGTGTTCAGCGAGCGCTTCCAGTCGTTCTCGCCGATCCGGACACCCATGGCGATCCGGTACGCCATCGGTGGACGCTCCGGCTCCTTCAGCAGTGGCACGACGCTCATGGGCGTGCCGGACTGCTTGGCGAGCCAGCCCGCCGCCGGGCCCCAGAGGACGGCCGCGTCGATCTCCTTCGCGGCCAGGGCCGCGACGATCTCGGCAGCGACCGTCTGGTGCTTGCGGGACGGGTCGAGCTGGTAGGGCGCGTAGGCCTTCATGGCCGAGACGAGGCCCAGTTCGCCCATCCGGTTGACCGGCGGCGTCCCGGCGATCACGCCGATGCTCTTGCCCTTCAGCCGCGGGTCGTCGAGAGCCGTCACACCGTCGAGTTCGCCCGCACGGGTGACCAGCGTGTAGGCCGATCGATAATAGGGATTGGTGGTCTGGACGAGGTCGCTGCCGAAGGCCTGGCCCATGATGACGTCGCAGAGGCCGGTTCCGAGCGTGTTGCGCACGAAGCCCGGACCCTGCGTCAGCCAGTAGTAGCGGACCTTGATCTTCAACTCGTCGGCGATGATCGCCGCGATCTTGTTCTCGAAGCCGTCCTCCTTGCGTTCGGAGAACGGCATGTTGCCCGGATCACCGCAGACGCGCAGCACGTCGGTGGTGACGGTATCCGGCAGATGCTGGGCGAGGGCGCCCTGCGCCCCGAAGACGGTCAGGGCGCAGAGAACGGCGATCCGGGCAGGAGACGACATCAGCCGCCCATGCATTCCTTCTCCGCCTTCTTGGCGGTCTCGGGCTTGCCCTCGTGCTCGGAGGGACGGATACGCCCGATCGCGCCGGAAGCGCGCGCCTTGAGATAGACGTAGAGGTCGTCCGAGTAGCACATGACGTTCTTGTTGTCGCCGAAGGCCGGCATGACCTTCTGCTCGGCGGCGTTCACTTCCTGCTTGCCGCCCGCCAGGATGCCGATGAACTCCTCGTAGGAGAGGTGCTTCAGCGAGTCCTTGAGGGCCGGCGCGTAGGTCGAGCCCATGCCGTCCGGGCCGTGGCAGACGTGGCACTCGGCGTGATAGCGGCGGTAGCCCGAGTAGGTGTACCAGTCGAGCATCTTGCCGTCCTGGGTCACGTGGAACGTCGGGTGGCCCTCGGCGTCGAAGTACTTGCCGTCGTCGACCTTCACGGCCGCGTCCTTCTTCAGGAGCTTGTCATCCTGCTCGGCGGTCTTGTCGTTCGCGTTCAGCGAATTCGCCAGCTTGGGGTCGGCGGGCTTGGCATCCTCAGCATGTACGACAACCGTCGAGACGGTCGCTAGGGCGAGGGCGGCGATAACCGGCCGCGTTACGATCTTGCTGAGGTTGAGCAACGCATGTGTCTCCCTTGATCGAGGCTCTTGGTCTCCCTCCGAGACGCAGCCTCTTGCGAGAAAGTCTAATCACAAGGATGCCGGCGCGGGAACCCGCGCCGGCACCATTTTTCACTTCAAACCCTGCGGCCGATTAGTTCGGCAGGGCGAAGACCGTCAGCTGACCGCCGAGGTTGGTGTACTGCGACAGAGCCGCGTAGCCACCCACCGCGCCGAGGCCGGCGTTCGGGTCGGTCAGGCCGGCCGCGAGGCCGATGCCGGCCCAGCCGCCGACGCCCGAGAGGACGCCCACGTACTGCTTGCCCTTGTGCTGGTAGGTCATCACGTTGCCGATGATGCCCGACGGGGTCTTGAACTTGAACAGCTCCTTGCCGGTCTTGTCGTCGACCGCCTTCAGGTAGCCCTCAAGCGTGCCGTAGAACACGACGTCGCCAGCGGTGGCCAGAGCACCGGACCACACCGAGAACTGCTCGGGGTTCGTCCACTTGATCTTGCCGTTGACGCCGTCCCACGCGATGAAGTTGCCCATGCCGCCGTGCGAGTTCGGGGCCGGATACATCGAGAGGGTCGCACCGACGTAGGGCTGGCCCGGGGTGTAGGTCACCCGGAACGGCTCGTAGTCCATGCAGACGTGGTTGGTGGGCACGTAGAACAGGTTGGTCTTCGGCGAGAAGGCCGCAGGCTGCTGATCCTTGGTGCCCAGCGCCGCCGGGCAGATACCCTTGGAGTTCGTGTCCTCACCGTTCTGCTCGGTCGAGTACTTCGACACGACCAGCGGCCGGCCGTAGTTCTTCGAGCCCTTGTCCATGTCGACCTTGGTCGCCCAGTTGACGGCCGGGTCGAACTTCTCGGCGACGAGGAGGGTGCCGTCCGCACGGTTCAGCGTGTAGCCGAAGCCGTTACGGTCGAAGTGGGTCAGGAGCGGCTGCTCCTTGCCGTCGATCTTCTGATCCGTGAGGATCATCTCGTTGATGCCGTCGTAGTCCCACTCGTCGTGGGGGGTCATCTGGTAGACCCACTTGGCCATGCCGGTGTCCGGGTTACGCGCCCAGATGGTCATGGACCACTTGTTGTCGCCCGGACGCTGCTTGGGGTTCCAGGTCGAGGGGTTGCCCGAGCCGTAGTACATCAGGTCGAGCTTGGGGTCGTACGAGAACCAGCCCCAGGTGCAGCCGCCGCCGGTCTTCCACTGATCGCCTTCCCAGGTCTTCAGCGAGGAATCCTTGCCGATCGGCTTGCCGAGCGAGGTGGTCTTCTCCGGGTCGACGATCAGCTGATCGTCCGGGCCCTCGGAGTAGCCGCGCCACACCTTCTTGCCGGTCTTCAGGTCGTAGGCGGTGACGTGGCACTGCACGCCGAACTCGCCGCCCGAGATGCCGACGATGACCTTGTCCTTGACCGGCAGAACCGTCGCGGTGTTGGTCTCGCCCTTCTTCGGGTCGCCGTTCACGACCGACCAGTTGACCTTGCCGGTCTTGGCGTCGAGCGACACGAGGGTGGTGTCGGCCTGGTGCAGGAGGATGGCGCCGTCGGCGTAGGCCAGACCACGGTTGACCGTGTCACAGCACATGACCGGGATCACGGACGGATCCTGCTTCGGCTCGTACTTCCAGACAATCTTCGCGTCGTGGTCGAGGTCGAGGGCGTACACGATGTTCGGGAACGGCGTGTGCACGTACATCATGTTGCCGACGACGAGCGGCGAGCCCTCGTGGCCGCGCAGCACGCCGGTCGAGAACGTCCAGGCGACCTGCAGGTCCTTGACGTTCTTGGCGTTGATCTGGTCGAGCTTCGAGTAGCGCGTATTCGCGTAGTCTACCGTCTGAAGAACCTGTTCCGCCGGGTTGGCGATGCCCTTCATGACGCTTTCATTGGCCAGCGCCGGCGCGGCGACGGCCGCGACACCTGCGCCGAGCGCAAGGAGATGTACCGCTCTCATGGGTTCCTCCGACAAGTCTTGAGAGTTCTCACGGCGCGCGAAGAGAGTGGCGTCGCTCGGACTCCGACCTGACTGTTTGCGACAGGGATGGACGCCTCGGTAGCGGGCATAGTGGACTTCGAGGAGATCTACTGATCCCCTAGCCAGGAGCCGCCATCCCTGAGGCGTCTCCCTCGAAACCGAGGCTTGCCCGGACCTTAAGAGATTTTTGAGCGCCGTCAACTCGCTGTTTGACGCCTGTGGGCACACGGTGAAAGCTTCTTTTCGGGTGACACAGGCACGACGGATGTCATGCGTTTGCGAAAAGAAATGTTGCGACGCACAAGAGATGCTGCCTGCTCTGGCCTCGGTCTCACGGGGTTGTGTCCGTGTCCCATGCAGACCTTGCAAACAGGCGAGCTTTGCTGCGCTTAAGCATGCGTCCCCCGCGCGGTGGGCGGGATTTAGGCGCCCCCGGGCGCGCGGCCTATGTGCGTCGCCGGACTGCAGTGCGAGACGCTTCGGCGGCTATGAGTTGCCGAATTTTCCCGAAAGCCCGCTGTGCGCCCAGTCGCCGCATCCCGTTTTTCCGCGGATCCCGGGCTAATCGGTGGGGTTCGCGCGCGACAAATTGCCGAATCATCCCGCTTCTGAGAATCGGGATGGGTCGCGCGCGCGGACCAGAAGGTCTCTTTCAGGATCAGCGGAACGACTCTTGCCGGCGTCAGACCGCGCCGACCGGCCCGGTGCTCTCGAACTCCGCAGTGTCGCCGATCAGGTCGGTCACGGAGATGTTGAGGCGACGGCCGTTGGACAGGCGGAGCTGGGCATCGGGCTCGAGCCAGACCGGTCGCAGGCCCGCATAGCTGCCGTACAGATTGCCGTAGGCGACGACACCGCCTTCGCGCCTCTCGACCACAACCCGGTAGCGGACGCGGACGGCCTCACACCCTTCGGCCGACACGAGACCGCGCCCGGTCAGCGTCTTGAGGATCTCGTTCGGCTCGAACATACGCGGGACGCAGGGGCGGGATTAAGCGGCAACCGAATTGCCATTTAATCCCGGACCCGCGGCGAGTCACGTCCGCCAGTGCGGATTGTGCGGTCAGTGCCGCCGCGGCGTCATCGGTCCGGGTCGGCGCCGCCGCCGACAGGTTCGGCTTCCAGGGGACGGACCACGATGCGACCGGACTCGACCGAGAGGGCCAGCCGTCCCTGCTTCAGCGCCAGCGCCTTCTCGCCGAACAGCGTCCGGCGCCAGCCCTGCAGCGCCGGGACCTCGGCATCGTCGTCGTCGGCGACCGCTTCCAGATCGTCGACCGTGGCGATGATCTTCGGCGCCACGCCCTCGGCCTCGCAGACCGCCTTCAGCAGGACCTTCAGGAGCTCGACGATCGCGCCGTTGCCGCCGCTCCGCCGCACGCGCTCGGGCATCCGGACGGCGCTCGTGTCGCGGGCAAGACCGCGCTCCACGGCGGCGACGATGTCGGCCCCGGTCCGGGAGCGCTCGAAGCCCGCGGGGATCGTCCGCAGCCGCCCGAGCGCCTCCGCGCTCCGCGGCGCCGCCGAGGCGATATCGATGACCGCCTCGTCCTTCAGGACGCGCCCGCGCGGCACGTTGCGCGTCTGCGCCTCGCTCTCGCGCCAGGCCGCGACCTCCATCAGCACGGCGATCTCCCGCGGCTTGCGCATGCGGCCGGAGAGGCGGCGCCACGCCTGCGCGGGATCGGCGCGGTAGGTCTCGGGAGACGTCAGCACCGCCATCTCCTCGTCGAGCCACGCGCCGCGGTCGGTCCGCAGCAGCTCGGCGACGAGGACTTCGTAGATCTTCACCAAGTGGGTGACGTCGGACAGCGCGTAGGTCAGCTGCGCCTCCGAGAGCGGGCGCCGCGACCAGTCGGTGAAGCGGGAGGACTTGTCGATCTTGGCCTTCGCGACGTCGTTGACGAGCTGCTCGTACGAGACGGAATCGCCGTAGCCGCAGACCATGGCGGCGACCTGCGTGTCGAAGAACGGGTGCGGCAGGATCCCGCCGATCAGCCAGATGATCTCCAGGTCCTGGCGGGCGGAGTGGAACACCTTGACGGTGCCCTCGTCGGCCATGAGGGCGATGAACGGCCCGAGGTCGATCCCCGGCGCCAGCGGATCCACCAGGACGCCGGTCCCGTCCGGTGCCGCCATCTGGATCAGGCACAGTTTCGGATAATACGTCGTCTCGCGCATGAACTCCGTGTCGACGGTCACGAAGGGCTGCTCGGCGAGACGTGTGCAGATCTGGCGCAGCGCGTCAGTGGTGGTGATCAGGTCCATGCACCGGCTATACGCAACCGCGGCGGACATGGGGAGACGCGGCTTCGCAGGTCCCCATCTTTCACGCGTTCACGCGCGGCCCGATGACCGCGATCACGCCACGGCCGCGACCGCCGCCTTCCGGCGCGCCCGCGCCTGCCGGCGAATCCGCAGCGCGTCGGCCCGACGCTGCGCCTCGGCGCGCGCGAGCAGGCGGTCGAGGATGCCGGTCTCGATCCGCTCGCCGGTGGCCCCGTCAACGAGGCGGCGGATCCGGTCGACCCGGAACCCGCGATAGCCGCCGCGCCGGGCATCGATGCCGCCGAGCAGCGTCCGCCCCGGCCCGAGCCTGAGCTCGCGGGCGTCGAGGGAGCGGTTGCTCCAGGCCCCGGCCGCGTCCTCGTAGACGAGGTCGAAACGGCCCTCGAGGGGCAGCGTCCGCCACCCGGCCGCGGTGCGTTCGGGCGCCGCCTTCGCGGGGCGCTCCAGATCGAAAAAGAGGTTGTCGTTCATAGAGATGATATGGGGATTCGGGGTCTTCTGCGGTAGGCCGGCGGGCGAGTCGCGCGCGGCTTTCGGCGCCGTTCTGCGCGCCCCGCGCTTGACTCGGGGGGCCTCGCGTGAATGGTGCCGGCCTTCCCACAGAAGAAGCCCGTCATGCACCGTTACCGTTCCCACACCTGCGGGGCGCTCCGCCCGTCCGACGTCGGGCAGAGTGTCCGCCTCTCCGGCTGGTGCCACCGCATCCGCGACCACGGGGGCGTGCTGTTCGTCGATCTGCGGGACCATTACGGCCTGACCCAGTGCGTGATCGATTCCGATTCCCCGGCCTTCAAGGCCGCCGAGGCCGTGCGCTCGGAATGGGTCGTGCGGATCGACGGGCGCGTGCGCACGCGCCCGGCCGGCACCGAGAATGCCGAGCTGCCGACCGGCGCGGTCGAGGTCTACATCGACGACCTCGAGGTGCTGGGTCCGGCGGGCGAGCTGCCGCTGCCGGTCTTCGGCGACCTCGAGTACCCGGAGGAGACGCGGCTCCGGTACCGCTTCCTCGACCTGCGCCGGGAGAAGCTCCACGCCAACATCATGAAGCGCGGCGCGATCATCGACTCGCTCCGCCGCCGGATGCGGGACGGCGGCTTCTTCGAGTTCCAGACCCCGATCCTGACAGCCTCGTCGCCCGAGGGCGCCCGCGACTACCTCGTGCCGTCGCGGGTCCATCCCGGCAAGTTCTACGCGCTCCCGCAGGCGCCGCAGCAGTTCAAGCAGCTGACGATGATCGCGGGCTTCGACCGCTACTTCCAGATCGCCCCGTGCTTCCGCGACGAGGATGCCCGCGCCGACCGCTCGCCGGGCGAGTTCTACCAGCTCGACATCGAGATGAGCTTCGTCACCCAGGAGGACGTGTTCCAGGCGGTGGAGCCGGTGCTGCGCGGCGTGTTCGAGGAGTTCGCCGAGGGCAAGCGCGTCACCAAGGAATTCCCGCGGATCACCTACGCGGACTCGATGCTGAAATACGGCGTCGACAAGCCGGACCTGCGCAACCCGCTCATCATCGCCGACGTCTCCGACCTGTTCGCCCGCGAGGACGTGGCGTTCAAGGCGTTCAAGGGCGTGGTCGCCTCGGGCGGCGTCGTCCGGGCGATCCCGGCGACCGGCGCGGCGAGCCAGCCGCGCTCGTTCTTCGACAAGCTCAACGACTGGGCCCGCTCCGAGGGCGCGCCCGGCCTCGGCTACGTCGTGTTCGAGGAGGAGAACGGCGCGCTCACCGGCAAGGGGCCGATCGCCAAGTTCGTCCCGGCGGAGGTTCAGGCCCTGATCGCCGAGCGCTCCGGCGCGAAGGCGGGCGACGCCGTGTTCTTCTCCGCCGGTCCGGAGGCCAAGGCGGCCGGGCTCGCCGGCAAGGCGCGCGTCCGGATCGGCGACGAGCTGGGCCTCTGCGACAAGGACCAGTACGCGTTCTGCTGGATCACCGACTTCCCGATGTACGAGTGGAGCGAGGAGGAGAAGCGGATCGACTTCTCCCACAACCCGTTCTCGATGCCGAACATCGACCGCGAGGAGTTCCTCGCGCTCGATCTGGACGCCCTCGCGAGCGAGGACGAGAACGGCGCGAACACCAGGCGGATCCTCGGGATCAAGGCGTTCCAGTACGACATCGTCTGCAACGGCGTGGAGCTGTCCTCGGGCGCGATCCGCAACCACCGTCCGGACGTGATGGAGAAGGCCTTCGCCATCGCGGGCTACGGCCACGAGGTGCTGGAGCAGAAGTTCGGCGGCATGCTCAACGCCCTGCGCATGGGCGCCCCGCCGCACGGCGGCATCGCGCCGGGCGTGGACCGCATCGTCATGCTCCTGTGCAACGAGCCGAACATCCGCGAGGTCGTGCTGTTCCCGATGAACCAGCGCGCCGAGGACCTGATGATGGGCGCGCCCTCCGAGGCGACCCCCAAGCAGCTGCGCGAGCTGCACATCCGCCTCAACCTGCCCGAGAAGAAGGCCTGAGGCGCTCATAGTCCCCCGCGGTGGCGAGCCTCGTCGCGATCGTCGTCGCCCACGACAGCGCCGACGTGCTGCCGGCCTGTCTCGCGGCGCTCGCCGCCGAGCATGTGCCGGCGATCGTCGTGGACAATGCCAGCCGGGACGCCTCCGCGTCGGTCGCGGAGGCGGCCGGCGCGCAGGTGATCCGCAACGCCCGCAACGAGGGCTACGGCCGCGCCAACAACCGGGGCGTCCGCGCGGCCGAGACGGCGGAGCACGTCCTCGTCGTCAACCCGGACGTCGTGCTGCGGCCGGGCACCGTGGACGCCCTGCTGGACGCGGCCCGCACCTGGCCGGATGCCGGGCTTATCGCCCCGCGCCTCGTCGAACCCGACGGGCGCTTCTTCTTCCAGGCGCGGTCCCTGCTCGCGCCCTACCTGGCCAATCCCGCGGGCCGGCTCGCGCTGCCGCAGGGCGATGCCTGCGCGCCGTTCCTCTCCGGGGCCTGCCTGATGATGCCGCGCGCCCTGTTCCTCGACCTCGGCGGCTTCGACGAGAACATCTTCCTGTTCTACGAGGACGATGACCTGTGCCGGCGCGTGGCCGACAGCGGCCGCGCCCTGATCCACGTCCACCGCGCCGAGGCGCTGCACGGTCGCGGCCGATCGTCGGCGCCGGAGCCGGGACGGGTGTTCCGCGCGCGCTGGCATCAGGCGTGGTCGCGCGCCTATGTCAGCCGGAAGTACGGCCTCCCGGACCCGAGCCTCGCCGTCCTGGGCGCCAACCTGCCGAAGGCGCTGCTGTCGGGTCTGGTCCTCCGGCGGGCCGGGCTTGAGCGTTACGGCGGCTCGGCCGCGGGCGCCCTCGCCTTCCTGCGCGGCCGGACCGCGCTGGCCCGCGAGGGTCTGACCGCATGAGCGCGCCGACGATCGCGACCGCGCTGTCGCGCGGGCGCAACGGCTTCACCGGCCTGCGGCTGATGCTGGCTCTGGCCGTCGTGGTGTCCCACGCGTTCAGCGTCGCGACCGGCGCGGCCGGCGACGAGCCCCTCGCCCGGCTCACCGGCTACACGCTGGGCGAGCACGCGGTGAACGGCTTCTTCGCGGTGTCGGGCTTCCTGGTCACCATGAGCTGCGACCGCCGCGGCCTCCGGGACTACGCCCTCGCCCGGACCCTGCGGATCCTCCCGGGACTCGTGGCGGCGACGCTCGTCGTCGCGCTCGGGCTCGGCGCGGCGCTGACCCGCCTGCCCGTCACCGAGTACTGGCGCGATCCCGCCCTGTGGTCGTTCATCCGCGGGACGCTGACGACCTTCAAGAGTAACGCCGCCCTCCCCGGCGTCTTCGAAGCGAATCCCTACCGGGCGCCCCTCGGCACGGTCTGGACGCTCAAGTACGAGGTGCTGTGCTACCTCGGCGTCCTCGTCGCCGCCCTGTGTGGCCTGCTCCGGCGCCGATGGTCGGCGCCCCTGATCGTGGCCGGCCTGGCGCTCGCCCTGACGATCGCCTGCGGTCTCCGCGGTCCGGATCTGCCCAAGGGCACCGAGACGGCGCTGCGCCTGCCGCTGATCTTCGCGGCCGGGGCGTGTCTTTACCTGTGGCGCGACCGCCTGCGTGTCTCGGCGGCGGCCCTCGCCTGCCTGGTCTTCGGCGCCTTCGTCCTCGCGCGGACGCCGGCCTACCCGGCCCTGCTGTTCCTCGCCGAGGCCTACGGCGCGGTCTGGCTCGCCCTCGGCCCCCTCGCGCGCGGCCTTTTCGACCCTGCGGCCGACCTCTCCTACGGGATCTATCTCTACGGCTGGCCGGTCCAGCAGGCCCTGCACGCCCTGTGGCCGGCCGCCTCCGGGCCCGCGCTGCTGGTGCCGGCCCTCGCCCTCACGCTGCCGGTCGCGGCGCTGTCCTGGTACGGGGTCGAGCGGCCGGCCCTGTCGCTGAAGGCGCGCGCGCTCGGGCGGCGGCGCCTCGGCACGATCGAGCCGGCCGGGCCGTGACCGCCGCAGGCCCGCTTCCGCCGCTCGCGGCGCTGGGTCTGGCGGCGCGGATGCTGGAGGCGGACGGCTTCGCGATCGTCGCCCGGAACGAGCGCGGCGACAGCCTCTACCTGCGGCGACCGGACTGCGCCTGGCACCTGCGCGTCTCGAACCACCGGCGCACCGCCAAGCAGCGCGCCCGGCGCTCCGATATCCTCGCGAGCCTCGTCATCGACGGGCCGCGCTCCTCGGATCAGATCGGGAACCTCGTCCGCGAGGCCGTCCGGAACTTCGAGGCCGCCCTGGCGCGGGTGGCGGATCAGGCGTCCGCGGCGGGGTCGCGGAAGTAGGGCTCCACGGTGCCCTTCAGCTTCACGGTCATCGGGTTGCCGGCCCGGTCGAGGGCCTTGCCGGCCGAGAGGCGGACCCATCCTTCGCTCACGCAGTACTCCTCGACGTTCGTCTTCTCGACGCCCTTGAACCGGACACCGACCCCGCGCTCCAGCACCTTCTCGTCGTAGAACGGGCTGTTCGGGTTGGAAGCGAGGCGGTCGGGGGGCGTGTCGGTCATCGTCCGGATCTCGGATGGTCTTCGTGGAGGGCTCCGCCGGTACGGGAATCCGGGCCCGCGCGCAACGCCGCGAGCAGGTCGGCGATCCGCCCGCTCTGGAGCAGCGGTACCAGCCGGGTCACCGCGTCGTGCGGGAGGTCCCACCACGCCGCCGCCACGAGCGCCTCCACGGTCGCCGCGTCGAAGCGGTGGCGCACGACCTTGGCCGGGTTGCCCGCCACCACGGCGTAGGCCGGCACGTCGCGGGTCACCACGGCGCGGGCCGCCACCACGGCCCCGTGCCCGACGGTCACCCCCGAGAGGATCATGCAGCCCGATCCGAGCCAGACATCGTGCCCGATCACCACGTCGCCCCGGGAGGCGTGGAAATCCTCCGGCGCCGCGGCCTCCGGGAACAGCCCGCGCATCGCCGCGAAGGGATAAGTCGACGCCCAGTCGAGGCGGTGATCGCCGCCGAGCAGGATCTCGACCTTGTCAGCGATGGAACAATAGCGGCCGATCGTCAGCCGCCGCCCGCTCTCCGGGAAGCGGACTTTTGGACGCCCGTACGAATAAGCGCCTATGGAGAACCCGTGGGTCCTCGCCAGCTCGGCGAGGTGGATCCGGGTCTCGTTGTGCGGGTTGCGCCCCCTGCGCAGCCGGTGCAACAGACCGGTCATGACGCGAGCCCGCGCGATGCGCGACCGCGTCGTCCTCGGTGAAAAAGGTGAGCGGGAGCGTGGGCGATGGCCGATAACATGTCCGAGGACCTCAAGGCCGGGGCGCTCGTCTACCACCGCCTGCCCAAGCCCGGGAAGCTGGAGATCCAGGCGACCAAGCCGCTCGGCAACCAGCGCGACCTCGCCCTGGCCTACTCGCCCGGCGTCGCCGCGGCCTGCATGGCGATCCACGACGACCCGCAGCAGGCCGCCGAACTCACGGTGCGCCAGAACCTCGTGGCGGTGCTGTCCAACGGTACGGCCGTGCTCGGCCTCGGCGATATCGGCCCGCTGGCCTCGAAGCCCGTGATGGAGGGCAAGGCCGTCCTGTTCAAGAAGTTCGCCGGCATCGACGTCTTCGACATCGAGGTCGACCAGAAGGACGTGTCGAAGCTCGTCGACGTCGTCTGCGCCCTCGAGCCGACCTTCGGCGGCATCAACCTCGAGGACATCAAGGCGCCCGAGTGCTTCGAGGTCGAGGAGCAGTGCCGGGCCCGGATGAACATCCCGGTCTTCCACGACGACCAGCACGGCACCGCGATCATCGTGGCCGCCGCCGTCCTCAACGGCCTGGAACTCGCCGGCAAGAACCTGTCCGACGTCCGGATCGTCACGTCCGGCGCCGGCGCGGCGGCTCTGGCCTGCCTCAACCTCCTCGTGTCGCTCGGAGCGACCCGCGAGAACATCACGGTCACCGACATCAAGGGCGTCGTCTACAAGGGCCGCGCCGAGCTGATGGACCGGTGGAAGGACGTCTACGCCCAGGAGACCGACAAGCGGACGCTCGCCGAGGTGATCCCGGGGGCGGACGTGTTCATCGGCCTGTCGGCCGGCGGCGTGCTCAAGCCCGAGTACCTGAAGGAGATGGCCGAGAAGCCGCTGATCATGGCGCTCGCCAACCCCTACCCGGAGATCATGCCGGATCTGGCCGAGAAGGAGCGGCCTGACGCCATGATCTGCACCGGCCGGTCGGACTTCCCGAACCAGGTCAACAACGTCCTGTGCTTCCCCTACATCTTCCGCGGGGCGCTCGATGTCGGCGCCCACAAGATCAACGAGGAGATGAAGAAGGCCGCCGTCAAGGCGATCGCGGGCCTGGCCCACGAGACCACCTCGGACGTGGTCGCCCGCGCCTACGGCGGCGAGGCCCGGCCGTTCGGACCGAAATCCCTGATCCCGAGCCCGTTCGACCCGCGCCTGATCCTGCGCATCGCCCCGGCGGTGGCCAAGGCCGCGATGGATTCCGGCGTCGCCGGCCGGCCGCTCCCGGACCTCGACGCCTATGTCGAGAGCCTCGACCGGTTCGTGCACCGGTCCGGCCTGATCATGAAGCCGCTGTTCTCGAAGGCGAAGGCCGAGCCCAAGCGCGTGATCTACGCCGAGGGCGAGGACGAGCGCGTGCTCCGCGCCGTCCAGGCGATCGTCGAGGACAAGGTCGCCCTGCCGATCCTGGTCGGCCGGCCGCGGGTGGTCGAGACCCGCCTGAAGCGCTTCGGCCTGTCGATGGTGCACGGCCGCGACTTCGAGCTGATCGATCCCGAGGACGATCCCCGCTACCGCGCCTACGTCCAGACCTATCTGGAAGTCGCCGGTCGCCGCGGCATCACGCCGGACGCGGCCCGGACGCTGGTCCGCACCAACAACACCGTGATCGGCGCCATCGCGGTCCGCCGCGGCGAGGCCGACGCGCTGATCTGCGGCCTGGAGGGCCGGTTCGAGACGCGGCTGCGCATCATCCGCGACGTGATCGGGCTCGCGCCGGGCGTGGAGCAGTGCGCCGCGATGAGCCTCGTGGTGACGCATAACGGCGCGTACTTCCTGGCCGACACCCATGTCCGCCAGAACCCCACGGCCGAGGAGATCGCCGACGTGGCGCAGGCCTGCGCCAGCCACGTCAGCCGGTTCGGAATGACGCCGAAGATCGCGCTCCTCAGCCACTCCGATTTCGGCCAGTCGGATTCGCCCTCCGCGATGAAGATGCGCGACGCCCTCGCGCTCCTGCACACGCGGAATCCCGAGCTGCAGGTCGACGGCGAGATGCAGGCCGATTCCGCCCTCAACGAGATGGTGCGCGAGCGCGTCCTGCCGGGCTCGCGCCTCAAGGGCGCGGCCAACGTCCTGATCTTCCCGAATCTCGACGCCGCCAACATCGCCTTCCAGTTCGCGAAGGTGCTGGCGGACGCGCTGCCGGTCGGCCCGCTCCTGATCGGCCCGGCCAAGCCCGCCCACATCCTGACGCCGTCGGTGACGGCGCGCGGCATCGTCAACGTCACGGCCGCCGCCGTGGTCGAGGCCCAGGCGGACGAGGCCGTCGCGCGCGCCGAGGAGGGCGGCGTCGGCATGCTCTCGGAGTGAGGGGCGCCCGTCGGCGGCCGCCAGCGTGGCCGTCGATTTGCTTGCCCGCCCCGGGACCACGAAACCACCGGGAGACGACGCGATGTGCGCGGGCGACGATCCAACCTGCCACGCCTTCGAGGAGCACCGCCGCCGGTTCCGGCGGGATCTCGAGCCTGAGCGGCGCGCCTTCCTTAAGAGCGGCTTCGCGGCGACCGGCGCCGCGGCCGCGGCCCTCGCGGCCGGCGGTCCGTCGCTCGTGAGCCCGGCCCTGGCCCAGGCGAGCGGCGCCAAGATCGCCGCCACGGCGCATTACCACCTGCCGGCGAATGCCGAGACGGTCCACTGGGGCTTCTTCAGCCGCAGCCTCAAGCCCAAGGTCGAGATCGGCTCGGGCGACTTCGTCACGATCGAGACGCTCACCCACCAGGCGAGCGACGATGCCGAGCGCATGATCCAGGGCGATCCGGGCGCCGAGAGCGTCTATCTCTGGACCAAGGACAAGATGGGCGTCTCGCCCCGCGGAGCCGGCGCCATGGACGCCAAGGTCGGCCCCGGCGGTGGCCTCGGCGTGCACATCTGCACCGGCCCGGTGGCGATCCGCGGCGCCGAGCCCGGCGACGTCCTGGAGGTGCGCATCCTCGACGTCGCCCCCCGCCCCTGCGCCAATCCCAGGTACAAGGGACTGGCCTTCGGCAGCAACGCGGCGGCGTGGTGGGGCTACCACTACAACGACCTGATCACCGGCGATAAACCCCGGGAGGTCGTGACCATCTACGAGGTCGACGCCACCGGCGAGCGCGACTGGGCCCGGGCGGTCTACAGCTTCCGCTGGCCCGGCGTGACCGACCCGTTCGGCGTCTCCCACCCGACCATCGACTATCCCGGCCTGCCGGTGGACCACACGAAGACCCAGAAGACCTTCGAGGTCCTGAAGGGCATCCGCGTGCCGATCCGGCCGCATTTCGGCACGATGGGCGTCGCGCCCGCCGAGGCCGACCGGGTGAACACGATCCCGCCGAGCTACACCGGCGGCAACATCGACAACTGGCGGATCGGCAAGGGCGCGACCCTCTACTACCCGGTGGCGGTGCCGGGCGCCCTGTTCTCCGTGGGCGATCCCCACGCCAGCCAGGGCGATTCCGAACTGTGCGGCACCGCGATCGAGTGCTCGCTCACCGGCACCTTCCAGTTCATCCTGCACAAGAAGGCGGACCTGCCCGGCACGCCGCTGGAGGCGCTCGACTTCCCGATGATCGAGACCCGGGACGACTGGGTTCTGTCCGGCTTCAGCTACCCGAACTACCTGCGGGATCTCGGTCCGGACGCGCAGAGCGCGATCTTCCAGAAATCCTCGATCGACCTCGCCATGCGCGACGCCTTCCGGAAGATGCGCCAGTTCCTGATGCACGCGAAGGGCCTCACGGAGGACGAGGCGATCTCGCTGATGTCGGTGGCAGTCGATTTCGGGATCACGCAGGTCGTGGACGGCAACTGGGGCGTCCACGCCGTGGTCAAGAAGGCGATCTTCTCCGATCGCGTCGCCTGACGCCTGACCCGCTCACGCGGCCTTCGCGGCTCCGGTCATCGTCATGAGGCCGGCGATGACCCGGTAGGTCTCGGTCCAGGCTTCCCGCACCTCCGGCGTGAAGTCCGGGCCGAGCCCCTGCTCCAGGGTCCAGAGCAGTGCCGCCCCGACCGCCTCGAAATGCGCCTGCAGCGCGCCGTAGCCGACGTGCCGGTCCCCGAGATCGCGCACGGTGGCGACGAGGGCCTCCGGCTTGTCGAGGTTGGCCACCGCCAGTGCCAGCATGGCGACGAGTTTGCGCTTCTGCGCGGTCATGTCGTCCGGGAAGAGCGACCGGACCTGTGGCGCGATGTCGAACAGGCGTCCGTAGAACAGCTCTGCCGCGGTGTCGCCGAGCGCCTGCACCGTCGCGAAGCTGCGCTGCACGATCGCGACCTGGGCGGCGGAGACCGCGTAAGACACGCGAACGCTCGCCAGGAACCGTTCGACCTCGGCGGTCAGTCGGTCCGATTGGTCCGACAGGGCAGAGGCCGCCGCGAGAACCTGGCTCGCGGCCAGGCCGGTGCCCTCCGCCGCCTGCGCGACGCCGGTCATGGTCGTGGTGACCTCGCCTGTGCCGGTGGCCGCCTGCCCGACGTTGCGGACGATCTCCTGGGTCGCCGCACCCTGTTCCTCGACGGCCGCCGCGATCGTGGTCGCCGCCCCGTTGATCTCGCGGATCCGCGCGGTGATCGCCGCGATGGCCTCCACCGCCTGCCCGGTGGACGCCTGCACCTGCGCGATCTGACCGGAGATCTCGTCGGTGGCCTTGGCGGTCTGCGCGGCGAGGGCCTTCACCTCGGAAGCCACCACCGCGAAGCCGCGGCCGGCTGCGCCCGCGCGGGCCGCCTCGATGGTGGCGTTGAGCGCCAGCAGGTTGGTCTGCTCGGCGATCGACGAGATCAGCCCCACGACGGCACCGATCTGGTCCACGGCGCTGCTCAAGTCCTGGACGCGCGCGGCGGTCCGGTCGGCCTCGGCCGCGGCCCTCTGCGCGAGATCCGCCGACCCGTCGGCCTGCCGCCCGATCTCCTGGACGGAGGTGCCGAGCTCCTCCGCGGCCGCCGCCACGGTGTTGACGTTGCTCGAGGCCCGCTCGGCGGCGGCCGCGACCGCCGTCGACTGCCCGGCCGTCTGGGTGGCCGTCGCGGTCATCGTCTGCGCCGTGACCTGCAGGGCGTTGGCCGAGGACGCGACCGAGCCGATCATGCCTCCGACGGCCTCCTCGAACCGTTGCGCCATCTGGCGCAGGCTGTCCCGGCGCTGGTCGTCGGCGTCCAGCCGCGCCCGCTCGGCCCCGGCCTCGAGGTCGCGCGTGCGGATCAGATTGTTCCGGAAGGCCTGCACGGCCACCATGATCGGCGCGAACTCGTTCCGGTACGCTTGCACCGGGACGGCGACGGCGGTGTCGCCCCCCGTCAGCGCGCGCATCGCGGTGGCGATGATCCGGAGGGGGCGCAGCACGCCCCCGAACAGAGCCATGAGGCCCAGCCCGACGAGCAGCAGGACGGCCAGCAGCGCCGCGGCACTGTGCAGGAGAACGCGGTCCGCCTGCGCGGCGATGCTCTCGGCCCGCGCCACCATCTCGGCGAGGGCGGCATTAGCGAGATCGACGATCGTCATCTGCTCGACGCTGTTTCGCTTACGGAGGTCTTGGAACGTGATAGGGGACGCGCGATGCTGGCTCAGGGCGTCGAAGATCGCGCGCGCCGCCTCCGCCGCCTCGCCCTCGAAATTGCTGCGCTTGGCCTTCTCGAACGCGGACCGCACGGCGTCCGAGCTCTGGGCGGCGGCCTCGCTGGTGCTCGACCACGCCGACTGGACCCGCGCCCGCTCCTCGGCCGCCGCCACGGTCTCGGGCAGCGACCACGACGTTCCCGCCGCCAGCGAGGTCTGCACGCGCAGGGCGACGTTCCCGATCGCGACACGGGTCGCCCAGGCAGACCGCTTGAGGACGAGGTAGTGCTGCAGGACGGCGTCGGAGCGCGGAATAGCCGAATCCACGGCGTCCGTGGTCGCCGTCAGCGCGTCGAGAAGTTCCTGAAAGGCCGTCAGCACGGCGGGCAGCAGCGCCGGGTCCCGCTTCGGCTTCGGTACGCGCAGGGCTTCATCGATCCGGGGGCGGAGCAGGTTCACGGCGTCCTGAGCCGCGTTGAGCCTCGCCATCGTCGCCGTCACGGAGGGCAGATCCCGGTTCCGCAGCAGGTCCTGAACGCTCGCGAAGCCCGCGACCATCGCGTCCCGGTTCGTCGCGTAGGCCTTCAGGCTCTCCGGGTCGGCGGACGCATCCCCGCTCAGGGCGAGCGCTGCCCCCCGCTCGAGGCGTGTCGGCAGGATCGTCCCGAGCAGCTGGCGACTCGCGCGGGTCAGCGTGACCGCGTCCCGGGCCTGTCGCGCCTGAAGACGCGCGTCGAGCAGAGCATTCCCCGCGTAGGCCAGTAACATCATCGCCATCGCGAGTATCGTCGTGCACATGACGAGTCGAATCGAGACGTAGCCAAGCCATCTCATCGCGTGAACATTCCGATGTGCGAGTGGGATCTGCGTGTTGCTCGCATCATAGGGCGAACGGCGCGCGCGTTCACGCTGCCGCTCGGCAGTGTTCGACAGTCTATCGCGCCGACATATTTTGCGGGCGGCGCGCTCTATTCCGGATTCAGAGGAGAATCGACATCAACCAATAAAAAAGTTGGCTTGGTGAATTAAGCCGACGTTACCGCGGCGATCTCGGTCGACAGGCGCACGCTCACCGTTCCGGCGGCGTGCGGTGAGCGCCGGTGCGACGGTCATGAGGCCGCCGTCGGCCTCGGCCCGCGTGAGCTCTCCCGCGCGACGGGCCCGGGCCATCGTGTGAGACCGGACCGCGGCGACGAGCGAGGCCCTGACCGGGTTCGGCGCCCGCGCCGCGCGGATCAGGGCGCGTCGTCCGCGAGCTCGACCCGCCCGTCCAGGCCGATGATGCGCCCGAGGCCGCGGACGCGGTTCAGCAGCCGGTCCCCGTTCAGGGCCTCCCAGTCCCGCGGCAGGCGCAGCACCACCCGTCCCTCCTCGACGGTGAGCGGCGCCCGTCCGAGGGCGCCGTCCATGCCGGCCGAGATCGGGAAGGCGATCCGGAGCAGGGCGCCCAGGAGGCGGGCGCGCTCGAACAGGCGCGGACCGGCCACGCTCCGGAGCATCGGGTTCGCCTTCTCGGGGGCCAGGCCGGTGTGCCTCAGGGACACCGCCAGGGCGAGATAGGCCCGGCCCGGATGATCCACGCCGACGAACGCGGCATTCTGGATCACCGCGATGCTCTGCTCACCGCGGTAATCCGGATGCGCCCGCCAGCCGACGTCGGACAGCAGGCAGCCGGCGTGCCGCAGACGGCGCTCGTCGGTGGTCTCGTGGCCGTCCAGGGTCGCGACGAACCGGTCCGTCCAGGTAATCAACTCCTCGCCGTGGCGGGGCGAGCGCGCGCGCAGAACGTTGAATTCCGACGCCGAGGCCAGCAGCGGATCGATCAGACGGGTGTCGCGGTCGAGCTGCTCGAACAGCAGGCCCTCGCGCACGCCCGATGCCGAGATCGCCACCTCGCGGGGGCGCCCGACCCGGATGATCTCCTCGAGGACGACGGCGCCGTAGGCGAGGAGCGGGCGCCGCGCCTCGGAGATCGCGTCGACGTCCTGCAGCAGCGCCACGTCGGTCTGCTCGACGACCTGCAGGAAGCTGAGTTCGTCGGTGGGCTCCACCGTGTAGCCGTGCATCACGTGGACGGGGTAGCCGCGGGCCGCCTGATGGAGCCGCGCGATGGCCCGCCACGTGCCGCCGACCGCGTAGAAGGTCCGCCCGCGCAGGGTCTCGAGCTGCGGGGCGGCCTTGCGCATGTACTCGCGGACGATCTTGGCGGCCTTCTTGACCGAGCCGCCGGACAGGTCCTGCAGGGCGAGGCCGCCGAGGGGCATGGTCACCCCCTGTCCGACGACCGCCCCGCGGACGTCTACGAGTTCGAGCGAGCCGCCGCCCATGTCGCCCACGACGCCGTTCGGCGCGTGGAATCCCGAGACCACGCCGAGGGCCGACAGCTCGGCCTCGCGCCGCCCGGAGAGGAGCTGGATCTCCTGGCCACAGGCCGCCTCGGCGGCGCGGAGAAAATCGGGACCGTTCTCGGCGTCCCGCGCCGCCGCCGTAGCGAGGACGTACACCTGCCTGACGCGCATCGTCTGGCACAGCACCCGGAACCGCGCCAGGGCGGCGAGTGCGCGCGTCACCGCCTCCTCGTTCAGGCGGCCGGTCGTCAGGACGTTGCGGCCGAGGCCGCAGAGCACCTTCTCATTGTAGAGCGGCGTCGGCGCCCGGGTCAGTCCGTCGTACGCGACGAGGCGGACCGAGTTGGAGCCGATGTCGATGATCGCCACAGGATGGCGCGCGGTGCTGTCGATCGCCTCCGCGTCGTGCGCGAGTGTGAGGTTGGCAAGAGGGCTGCCCAAACGTCCGAGTCCTTCATCAGCCCGGCGCGCCGCCGGCGCGCCGTGCGGGAGGTTTAGCCCAGCGACGCCGCGCAGCGAAACTCAGCTGCGCTGGGCGCGGCGGCTCAGCGCCCGCGGGCTCGACTTCTTCGAGGCCTTGCCGCGCCCAGAGAGGCTGGGATTGGTCATGAAATACTTGTGGGCGTTGAACGGCTCCTCGCCCTCGGCGGGCTGGATCCGCTCGCAGCCGCCCGAGGCGAGGAGCCGCCAGCTCTGGCGGTTGTCGAGCAGGTTGGCCAGCATGATCTGGTCGAGCACCTGCTGATGCACCGTCGGGTTGGTGATCGGCAGCAGCGCCTCGACGCGGCGGTCGAGGTTCCGGCTCATCAGGTCGGCGGAGGAGATGTAGACCGTCGCCTTGGGGTGCGGCAGCCCGACGCCGTTGCCGAAGGCGTAGATTCGCCCGTGCTCCAGGAAGCGCCCGACGATCGACTTCACCCGGATCGTCTCCGACAGCCCGGGGATGCCCGGGCGCAGGCAGCAGATGCCGCGGACCACGCAGTCGATCTGAACCCCGGCCGCCGAGGCGTCGTAGAGCGCGTCGATGATCTGGCTGTCGACCAGGGAGTTGCACTTGATCCAGATCGCGGCCGGACGCCCGGCCTTCGCGTGGGCGACCTCCGCCTCGATGTGCTCGAGGAGCTTGTTCTTGGCGGTCAGCGGCGAGACCGCCATGCGCTCCAGCTCGGCCGGCTCGGCGTAGCCGGTGATGAAATTGAAGATCCGCGACACGTCCCGCGCGATCGCGGGGTCCGCCGTGAAGAACGACAGGTCCGTGTAGATGCGCGCGGTGATCGGGTGGTAGTTGCCGGTGCCGACGTGGCAGTAGGTGACGAGCTTGTCGCCCTCGCGCCGGACCACCAGCGACAGCTTGGCGTGCGTCTTCAGCTCGACGAAGCCGAACACCACCTGCGCGCCGGCCTTCTCGAGGTTGCGCGCCCAGCGAATATTGGCCTCCTCGTCGAAGCGCGCCTTCAGCTCCACGAGGGCGGTGACGGACTTGCCGAGTTCCGCGGCCTCGGCGAGGGCCGCTACGATCGGCGAGTTGGACGAGGTCCGGTAGAGCGTCTGCTTGATCGCGACCACGTTCGGGTCACGGGCGGCCTGCGCGAGGAACTGCACCACCGAATCGAAGGATTCGTACGGGTGGTGGACGATGAAGTCCTTCTGCCGGATCGCCGCGAAGACGTCGCCGCCGCTCTCGCGGATGCGCTCCGGGAAGCGGGGATTGTAGGGCTTGAACTTCAGGTCGGGACGGTCGATCCCAACGACCTGGGACAGCTCGTTCAGGGCCAGCATGCCCTCCACGAGGAAGATCGCGTCCGCGGCGATCTCCAGCTCGTCGGCGACGAAGCTGCGCAGATCCTCCGACATGCCCGCCTCGACCTCGAGACGGATCACGACGCCGCGCCGCCGCTGCTTCAGCGCCGTCTCGAAATGCAGGACGAGGTCCTCCGCCTCCTCCTCGATCTCCAGGTCGGAATCGCGGACCACGCGGAACGCGCCGCTACCCTTGACGAGGTAGCCGGGGAAGAGCCGCCCGGTGAACATCCCGATCACCTGCTCGATGGTGATCAGACGGGCGGAAGTCTCGCTGTCGCTCACCGGCAGGCGCACGAAGCGGTCGATGACGCCAGGCAGCCGGATCAGCGCGCGCAGCAGCCGGCCGTCCTTCGGCCGCACCAGCATCAGCGCGATGGTGGTGCCGAGATTCGGGATGAACGGGAACGGGTGGGCCGGATCGATCGCCAGCGGCGTCAGGACCGGGAAGACGTGGTTGAGGAAGTACTCCTCCAGCCACGCCGCCTGCTCGGCCGTGAGGGCCGCGGGCTCGACGATGTCGATGTCGCTCGTGTGCAGCTCCGTGCGCAGTTCCCGCCAGCGGGCCTGCTGGTCGGCGGCGAGGCGCGACACCTCGGCGCCGATCCGGACGAGTTGCTCGGACGGCGACAGGCCGTCCTGCGACGGGACCGTGATCCCCGCCCGGACCTGATCGATGAGGCCGGCGACGCGGACCATGAAGAATTCGTCGAGGTTGTTGGCCGAGATCGACAGGAAGCGGAGGCGCTCCAGGAGCGGGTGGTTGGGGTTCGACGCCTCTTCCAGCACCCGCCGGTTGAACTGCAGCCAGGACAGCTCGCGGTTCACGTACCGCTCCGGTGAGTGGCGCAGGGTTCGCCCGGCTTCCACCACCGGCTCGCGGGCCGCGCCGACCGGCGGCTCCGCGGGAGTCGCGGCCGCCGAGGCCGGCCACTCGTCGTTGGCGTCCGGAATGGCTTCCGTCGGAGCCGCCGCCCCCGCGACCGGATCGGCCTGCAGGCGCTTGGGCGCGACCGCCCGCCGCGTCGCCGGACTGGCCGTCGCGCGCCGACGGGGCTCGGGCGCCTCATCGGCGGCGTCGCGGTCCACGGGCTTCTGCGTCGATTCCATCCCGGATCCCTGTCTCTGCTCCTCGCGGCGGCGGAGCGTGTATCACCCTAGACCGGTGGCCTTCACGACAGTTTCGTGACGGCCACTGCATTCCTCCTTCAGGCGTTCGGGTCCGGCTCGTCCTCCAGCCCCATGCGGCGCAGGACGGCCAGCGCGAGCGGCCGGCTGATGCGGCGGCCGCGCCCGAGGGCGTCGCGGTCGAGCTCGGCGACGACGTCGCGGGCTCGGCCCAGCGACCGGTCGATCCGCAGGGCCAGCGCCTCGATGACGCCGAGATCGACCACCAGCTGCCGGTCCACGAACAGCTTGACCAGGACGGCACGCAGGAGCGCGTCGTCCGGCGCCTCGATGGCGATGCGCGGCGCGAGGCGAAGCCGCGAGCGCAGATCCGGCGTCGTGAGGCCGAGGGCGTCGATACCCGTGGCGCTGGTCAGCAGAACCGGGCAGCCTCGCTCGCGGGCGCGGTTGAGTAGGTGGAACAGCGCCGCCTCGTCGCGCCGCTCCGCCCGGTCGATGTCCTCCACGACCAGCGCCCCGTTGGAGACGAGGTGCTGGACCGCGTCGGCACCCAGCTCGGCGGCCGGGAGGGTCCAGGCGTGGGCCCGCTCGGCCCAGATCGCCGCGAGGTGGCTCTTGCCGCTGCCGGAGGGGCCGGTGAGGACCAAGACGCTGTCGGGCCAGTCCGGCCACGCCTCGATCAGCGCGTAGGCGGCCTCGTTGGCCGGTCCGACGAGGAAATCCTCGCGCCCGTAGCGGGGGTCGAGCGGCAGGTCGAAGGCCAGCTGCCGGGGTGGGGCGTTCTCGCGCATAGGCCGCTCAGGATCATCCCGCGCCCGCGGAGGTCAAGGCCGAAGCGTCCTTGCCCTCGTGCTCGATCAGGATCGGCTGCCCGGCGTGGTAGAGGCGGCTCTCCAGGTAGCGGGCCAGGGCGAAGCGGACCAGCACGCCGATCGAGGCCGCGATCGGGACGGCGAGCAGCAGCCCGACGAAGCCGAACAGCGTCCCGAAGGCGAGCAGGGCGAACATTAGCCAGACCGGGTGCAGCCCCGTGGAATCGCCGACGAGCTTCGGCGAGATGACGTTGCCCTCTAGGAACTGGCCGACGAGGAAGACGGCGACGGTCAGGCCGAGATGCAGCCAGTCTCCGGAGGGCCAGAACTGGACGAGCGCGACGCCCACGGAGAGCATGAAGCCGGTGAGCGTGCCGACGTAGGGGATGAAGGTCAGGAACCCGGCGATCAGGCCGATCAGCACGCCGAAGTTGAGGCCGACCAGCCACAGGCCGACGGCGTAGAAGCTGCCCAGGATGAGGCAGACCAGGGTCTGGCCGCGGACGTAGCCGGTGACCGCCCCGTCGATCTGACGCGCCAGCTCGCGCACCGTCGCCCGATGCCGGGGCGGCACCCAGCCGTCGATGGCGGCGACCATCCGGTCCCAGTCGACGAGGATGTAGAAGGCGACGACCGGCGTCACGACCAGCAGGGAGGCGATCGAGATCAGCGCTTGGCTGCCCGACCAGAGCGATTTCAGGAAGGCCAGGAGCCACGTGCCGGCCTGGGTGGCGAGCGTCCCCACGGAGGATTGCAGCTCGTTAAGGACGTTCGCGCCGCCGACGCGCTCGAGCAGGGTCCCGGACCGCTCGGCGATGATCGCCTGGAGCCGCGACACCATTCCGGGCAGCGCGTTGACGAGCGCCACGACCTGGTTGGCCGTGAGCGGGATCAGGATCAGCAGCGTCACGACGAGGACGACGACGAACAGCGCCAGGATCAGCAGGCTGGCCGCCAGACGCCCGAGGCCGAGCCGCTCCAGCCGGTCTGCCAGGGGGTCGAGGAGGTAGGCCAGCGTGATGCCGGCCACGAACGGCAGCATCACCTCCCGCAGGAGGTAGACGATCAATCCCAGGGCCACGACAGCGGCCAGCCCGATCACAGCCCGTGCGCGCACGATGACGCTCCCCCCAGCAGCACACCACGCCAGCGGGCAGAGTGGGTATGCGGAGCGCGCCGATCAAGGCGCCGCCGGCACGACTCGCGCGGCGCGCGGGAAGCCGCTAGAGCGGGGCCAGTATTCAGCGAGGTGGCGCGGGCATGACGGCCAAGGACGGCAACGAGCCGAAGACGGGGCTGACCTACGCGGCGGCGGGCGTCGATATCGATGCCGGCAACGCCATGGTCGAGACGATCAAGCCGCTGGTGCGCTCGACCCGGCGCCCGGGCGCCGACGCCGAGATCGGCGGGTTTGGCGGCCTGTTCGACCTGAAGGCCGCGGGCTTCCGCGACCCGATCTTGGTCGCCGCCAACGACGGCGTCGGCACCAAGGTCAAGATCGCCATCGAGACCGGCCGCCACGACACGATCGGCATCGACCTCGTGGCGATGTGCGTGAACGACATCATCGTCCAGGGCGCCGAGCCGCTGTTCTTCCTCGACTACTACGCGACCGGCAAGCTGGTCCCCGGCGTCGGCGCCGACATCGTGCGCGGCATCGCCGAGGGCTGCCGGCAGGCCGGCTGCGCGCTGATCGGCGGCGAGACCGCCGAGATGCCGGGCCTCTACGACGGGTCCGACTACGACCTCGCGGGCTTCTCGGTCGGCGCCGCCGAGCGCGGCGCGCTTCTGCCGCGGCCCGGCATCCGGCCCGGAGACGTCGTGCTCGGCCTGCCCTCCTCCGGCGTCCATTCCAACGGCTTCTCGCTGGTCCGCCGGATCGTCGCGAAGACGGGTCTCGGCTGGGACGCGCCGGCCCCGTTCGCCCCGGGCCGCAGCCTCGGCGAGGCGCTGCTGGAGCCGACCCGGATCTACGTGAAGCCGCTGCTCGCGGCGCTGGGCGCCACCGACGGGATCCGGGCGCTCGCCCACATCACGGGCGGCGGCTTCCCCGACAACCTCCCCCGGGTCCTGCCGGACGAAGTCGGCATCGCCGTCGACCTCGATGCCGTGACCCCGCCGCCGGTCTTCGGCTGGCTCGCCCGCGAGGGCGGCGTCGCCGAGGCCGAGATGCTGCGGACCTTCAACTGCGGGATCGGCATGGTGGTGATCGCCGCCGCCGACGCGGTCGACGACGTCGACGAGGCCCTGACCCGGGCCGGCGAGACCCCGGTCCGCCTCGGACGGATCACGGCGCGCGGCCCCGAGCCGGTGACCTTCAGCGGCCGCCTCGCCCTGTGATGGCGTCCGCCCGCAAGACCCGCGTCGCGATCCTCATCTCGGGGCGCGGCTCGAACATGCTGGCGCTGCTGGAAGCCGCGAAGGATCCCGCCTTCCCGGCCGAGATCGTGCTGGTCCTGTCGAACCGCCCGGAGGCCGCCGGCCTCGCCCGAGCGGCCGAGGCCGGCATCCCGACGCAGGCCATCGATCACCGGGCCTTCGCCGACCGGGCCGGTTTCGACGCCGCCCTCGACGCGGCGCTGCGGGCGGCCGAGGTCGACCTCGTCTGCCTCGCGGGCTTCATGCGGATCCTGACGACCGACTTCGTTGCGTCCTGGGCCGGCCGGATGCTCAACATCCACCCGTCGCTCCTGCCCCTGTTCAAGGGCACCCACACGCACCGGCAGGCGCTGGACGCGGGCGTGCGCCTTCACGGCTGCACGGTCCACTTCGTGGTGCCGGAACTCGACGCCGGACCGATCGTCGCCCAGGTTGCGGTCCCGGTCCGCCAGGACGACGATCCCGACAGCCTCGCCGACCGCGTGATCGTGCAGGAGCGGCGGCTCTACCCCGCGGTGCTCGCCCTGGTGGCGGGCGGCCGCGCCCGTCTGGACGGCGATCGCGTCGTGATCGACGAGAGGGCGCCAGACGGCGCTCTGTTCAGCCTCTAGGCGGCGGTAGCACGGGCGTTTCCGTCCGCGCGAGCGGGGCGCCGCGATCCGGCCGCGCCACGCTCACCATGTTCCGCCCCCGGGGCTGCTCCGCCGACGAAGACGGTGCGCGGACCCGGAGGCCTTCGAAGCTCTAGGCGCTCAGACCGGGCGCTGGAGCTTGCAGCTGTCCAGGGCCGAGAGCGCCTTGGCGCGGGCGGTGTCGTTGAAGTAGCCGGTGGTCCGGTAGGCCTCGATCTCGGAGGCGTCGAGGCTGCGCAGCGTCTGCCGCGCGTAGCAGCCGCAGGGGCGCTCCAGGGAGGCCTCGCTGGCGCTGGTCATGCGGGCTTGGACGACCGTGCAGGCGTGGCGCACGCGGCCCTCGAGGTTGGTCTTGCTGGCGGTCTTGAGAGCGGGGTCCGGCTCGTACTGCTGGAACGGGGCCGAGGATCCGCCCGCGAGGGCGGCGGTCGCGCCGAGGGCGAACAGGCCGGTCGCGATCAGCAGGGGCAGGCGGCGCATCGTCATGGTCGGGGTCGTCCGGGGGCTGAGATTGGCTAAGCTCGGCCGTTGGACGCTCCCGGGCTCCGTCCCGTCAAGGACGACCCGGTCACACAGGGCGGCATTCCCGGCGCCGCCGGGTACGGGGCGCGCGAATGGCGGGTCAGTGTGCCCAACCCGCCACCGCGCGTCGCCTCGCCTCAGGCGGCGATGTCGGAATCCTTGAAGAACTGCGCGATCTCGAGCTTGGCGTTCTCGGCGCTGTCGGAGCCGTGGACGGTGTTCTCGCCGACGGACTCGGCGAACTTCTTGCGGATCGTGCCCTCGGCGGCCTGGGCCGGGTTCGTGGCACCCATCACCTCACGGTACTTGGCGACGGCGTTCTCGCCCTCGAGGACCTGAACCACCACCGGGCCCGAGGTCATGAACGTCACGAGCTCGCCGAAGAACGGGCGCTCCTTGTGCACCTCGTAGAACTTCTCGGCCTGCTCCTTGGTCATGCGGATGCGGCGCTGGCCGACGATGCGCAGGCCGGCCTCCTCGATGACGGCGTTGACCGCGCCGGTCAGGTTCCGCCGCGTCGCGTCGGGCTTCAGGATCGAGAAGGTGCGCTCGGTGGCCATGGTGCGTCCGGTCTGTCTGTGGAAAAGATCTGCGGCGCACCGGCGATCCGGACACGCCGCGGCAGCGAGAATTTCGCTTCGGCGCCGGGCTTATAGCGGGCGCCCCCCGGTGCCTCAAGCGGCCCGGCGCGCCCTGGCGGGGCAAGCGCGGCCGTGGCTCTGCCGCAACACCGCCGAAAAATCGCCCGATTGCGGCGGCTCAGTCGCGCACCAACCGACTTCGTCCACCCCTCGGGCGCCCGCGGCGCCCCAATCCCGGAGACGAACCATGCGACTCGCTCTCAGCGCCAGCCTGCTTCTCGCCGGCCTCACCGCCGCCTCCGCCGACACGGGCAAGGACCCGTCCGGCACCTGGCTCACCGGCGACGGCCGCGCCAAGATCCGGATCGACCGCTGCGGCCCTGGCCAGAAGCTGGTCTGCGGCAAGGTCGTCTGGCTCAAGACGCCGACCTTCGACAACGGCGCCCCGCGCACCGACCTCAAGAATCCCGACCCGAAGAAGCGCGCCCGTCCGGTAATCGGTCTCCAGCTGATCGAAGGTCTGAAGCCGGACGACGCGAAGTTCACCGGCGAACTCTACAATATCGAGGAAGGCAAGATCTACACGGTCAGCCTCGAGCGGGAGAGCGAGGCCGAGCTCAACGTGTCGGGCTGCATGCTCAAGATCCTGTGCGGGTCGCAGACCTGGACCCGCGTGCCGGACGTGAACCAGCAGGCCGCCAACAAGAACTGAGCTTCGTCAGATCGCCGCGAGGCCGCGCTGCACTGCCGGCCTCGCCAGGATGCTCTCGAGCCACCGGGCGACGTTCGGGAGGGTGTCGATGTCGACACCCTGCTTGAAGTTGAGCTTCGCCCAAGTGAACGTCGCGATGTCGGCGACGGAGTAGTCCTCGGCCAGGAAGGCGCGCCCCTCGAGGCGCCGCTCCAGCACGCCGTAGAGGCGCTTGGCCTCGGCGGTGAACCGGTCGATCGCGTAAGGCAGCTTCTCGGGCGCGTAGATCTTGAAGTGGTGTGTCTGCCCGAGCATCGGCCCGAAGCCCGCCACCTGCCAGAACAGCCACTCGTCGACCGCCACGCGGGCGCGCTCGTCGGTCGGGTAGAACTGCCCGGTCTTCCGGCCGAGATACTGCAGGATCGCGCCTGATTCGAAGACCGAGATCGGCTGTCCGCCCGGACCGTCCGGATCGACGATGGCCGGGATCTTGTTGTTGGGCGAAATCGCAAGGAAGTCGGGCGCGAACTGCTCGTTCTTCGCGATGTCCACCGGAACGATCCGATAGGGGAGCCCGCACTCCTCCAGCATGATCGGGATCTTCCAGCCGTTCGGCGTACTCCATGTGTGGACGTCGATCGGCCGCCCGGACACCGCTGCCATGCTCTGCCTGCTCCTGGACCCGATCGTCGGCGGCGCGGTGGTCCTCCGCCGTTTCCGAATTGCCCCGGCAGTGAAGACGATTTCCCGGCCGCGCTCAAGGGCACCGCGCCCGTAGACGCGGTCGCACGGCGAAGCTGCGCCGGGGCTGGCGGCGGCGGCGCGGCCGGACTTGCCGGCGCCGCGGGAGAGCGGCGAGATTGCGGCTCGGGCGCCGGAACGGCGCCCGAGGGGGAACATCCGATGATCGATCGTCTCGTCAGGATCGCGGTCCTGTCCGCGCCGCTGCTCGCCGCCTGCCCGGCTCTCGCCAAGGAGCCACCCGCCAAGGAGGCACCCACGAAGGCGCCGCCCGCCGCCGAGGCGCCGGCCGCCAGGGCGCCGAGCGCGGGCCAGTCCGCCGCCCGCGATCGCCAGAAGACCTGCGGCACCGAGTGGCGCGCCCTGACCGACGCGCAGAAGGCGGCGCAGGGACCGAAGTGGCCGCAGTACTGGAGCAAGTGCAACAAGCGCCTGAAAGGTGGCGACAAGGCCTGATCGGCTAGAACCGCGGGGCGTTCCGTTCGTTCGAACATCCGCGGCGGGTTGGCAGGAGGCACGAGGCGATGACGGACCCTTCTCCGTCCGGTCGGGCGGTGGACAGCGCGCCGCGCGGGGTCCGGCATGGCTAAGGCCCCCGCCGGCTCCGTCGCGGATCGCCGCCCCGAACCGCTCGGCGACCGCGTCCTGGCGTTCCTCGATGCCTGGGTGCCGAAGCCGGCCGCCTGGGCCTTCGCGCTGCGGATCTGGATCGCCATGATGCTGGCGCTGGCCGCCGCATTCTGGCTCCAGCTCGACAGCGCCTCGTCCGCCGCCACCTGCGTGGCGATCCTCGCCCAGCCCAAGCGGGGGCAGGCGATCTCGAAGGCGGTTTACCGCCTGCTCGGCACGCTCGTCGGCGCGGCGGTGGCGCTCGTCTTCATGGCGCTCTTCGGCCAGGACCGGGTGCTGCTGCTCCTCAGCTTCACCGTCTGGCTCGGCCTCTGCGTCTTCGTCGCCCAGTTTCTGCAGGACACGCGGGCCTACGGCGCGATGCTGTCCGGCTACACCGTGGCGATCATCGCGCTCGGCCAGATCGACGATCCGCAGGGGACCTTCGACGCCGCCGTGTCCCGCGTCGCCGCGATCGTGCTCGGCATCGTCGTGATCACCTTCATCAACGACGCCCTCGCCTCGCCGAGCACGTGGCGGGCGCTGCTGCCGCAGCTGCGCGCTGCCTGGGACCAGACGCGCGGCTACGCCCGCGAGACTCTGGCGTCGGGGGATCTCGGCGCCCCGCGCACCGCCGCGCTGATCCGCGCCATCGCGCCGATGCGGGCCGATGCCAGCGCCATCGCGGGCGAGCTGGACGACGGCCGGTACCGCGCGGCCGGCGCGCGCAGCTGCATCGCCGCGCTCTACGTGATGGCGGCGTCGATCCGCGGCCTCGGGGCCGCGGCCGCGTCCCTGCGCGATCCGAGCCCGGCCGTCGCGGAGGCGACGGCGATCTGCCGGCGGGTGGCCGACGCGCCCGATCCCGATGCCCTGGACCGCGACGACGAGCGCCTGCGCGACTTGGTCGACGCGGCCATCCGCGACGGGACCCGTCCCCTCGACGAGGTCGTTGTGCTCCAGCGCGCCCTCGACTTCGTCTGCGCCGCGACTTTCGCGCAGGACGGCATCCGCGCCGTGGCCGACGGCCACAGGCCCCTGCGCGACGCCGAACTGCCGACCCATCGCGACTTCCCCGTCGCCCTCCGCGGCGCCCTGCGGGTGGCCCTGAGTTTCGCGGTCACCGCCGCCACCTTCGCGGCGCTCGGCCTGCCCCAGGCCTCGTTCGCACTGGTCCAGGTGGCCGCCACCGCGGCACTGTCGTCGATGACGCCGGACCCGAAGAAGTTCGCGAACGGCGTCGTCGTCGGCATGACGCTGGCCGCCGCCCTGGCGGGCATCGCACGGTTCGCGCTCCTCAACGGCGTCCAGGGCTTCCCGATGCTGGCGCTCGTGATGGCGCCGGTGATCTTCCTGGGCTGCTTCCTCTCGCTGAACCCGAAGACCTTCGGAGTCGGCTTCATCCTGATCGTGTTCTTCCCCGTCCTGCTGGGGCCGTCGAACCCGCAGACCTACGACGCCCTGAGCTTCCTGCTGAACGCGTTCCTCGTCGTCGTGGCGGCCGTGATCCTGTCGATCATCGTCCGCCTCATCCTGCCGATCTCGCCGGCCCAGCAGCGGGTCTTCGCCCTCGGTTCGGCGCGGCGGGCGCTCGCCGACGCCCTCGTCGGCCAGGGCGGCGACGCCACCACCCGCACGAGCCTGAATGCCGACCGGCTGTTCCAGTTCGCCGCCTACAGCTCGGGGAGCGCGGCGGTGCGGCAAGCGAACCTGCACCACGCCTTCGCCCTCGCCCGCCTGGAGGCCGCCGCCGCCCGGGCCCACGCGGAACTGCGCCGCCTCTGGTCGGTCGGAGCCCTGCGCGGCGCGATCCCGCGGGCGCGGGACGCCCTCGCGGCAGGCGACGATCGCGGGCTCGAGATGGCGGCGCGCGACCTGATCCGCGCCGCCTCCAGCCAGGACCGGGCGGTGCGGCTCACGACGGCCCGTGCCGCCAGCGACCTCGTCACCGCGTCGCGAACCATCGCCCGCCACAGGCGATTCCTCCAACGCCTCGACATCGCGCTATTCTGATTGCCGCTTCTTCCGGGGTAACCATGCACGAGGACATCCATGTCGGCGGGGTGCTGGTCACGGCCTTCGTCGCTTACGCGCTCGCCGCGTTCGTGATCCTGGTCGTCCTTCGCCTCGTCTTCGCCCGCATCCGCTTCAGCCGCTACGTCGCCAACGCCCCGCTCGCCGAAGCCGGCCTCTACGTCTGTGTCCTCGCCCTCCTGATCGCGTTCATCTGATGCCCGACACGACCGCCGACGAGGACGATCCGAAGTCCGCCGCCCGCGACGGCGCGCCCGGGCGGAGCGACCCCCTGCCCGCAGTGCCGCGCCGGGGCCGGGCCGCCAAGGTGTTCCGCCTCGCGGCCACCGGCGTGATCCTGCTCGCGGCGATCCTGGCGGGAGCCTTCGTGTGGGAATTCTACGTAGCGGCGCCCTGGACGCGCGACGGCACGGTCCGGGTCCAGGTCGCCAACATCGCCCCGCAGGTCGCGGGTCAGATCGTCGAGGTCCGGGTCCAGGACAACCAGAACGTCCGCAAGGGCGACGTCCTCTACGTCATCGACCCGGTCGATTTCGAGGTCGCCGTCACCTCGGCGGATGCCGAGGTCAAGAATTGCGAAGCCGATCTGCAGGTGAAGAACGCCGAGTCGGCCCGGCGCCAAGCGCTCTCGACCGTGTCGACCTCGATCGAGGAGAAGCAGCGATTCGCAGGCGCCGCGAAGATCGCCGAGGCGTCGCTGGATAGCGCGCAGGCGCAGCTGCGGCAGGCCAAGGTGAATCTGGAGCGCACCCAGGTGAGGTCGACCGTCAACGGACGGGTGACTAACCTGCTGATGCGGGTCGGCGACTACGCCCGGACCGGCACCTCGAACATCAACGTGGTCGACACCGACTCCTTCTGGATCGACGGCTATTTCGAGGAGACCAAGATGTCCAACATCCGCGTCGGTGACCCCGCCGACGTGAAGCTGATGGGCTTCGATCCGCACCTGACCGGCACGGTCCACAGCATCACGCTCGGCATCTCCACGGCGAACGCCGCCGCCAGCACGCAGGGGCTGCCGGACGTCAACCCCGTCTACACCTGGGTGCGCCTCGCCCAGCGGGTGCCGGTCCGCATCCGCATCGACCACGTCCCGGCGGGCGTCCCGCTCATCGCCGGCATGACCGCGACGGTGTTCGTCAACGGCGGCCGCGGCCCGGCACCGAGCTGGTTCATGGACCTGCGCGACCGCGTCTCCGGCCTGGCAAAGCCTGCGGCCAGCCCCACCCGGGAGGCCGACCGGCGCTGAATCGCCGCGCGGACGCGATCCGGTTGGCGGGGGCGCGGTTTCCCGGACACGCATCCGCGCCGGAGATCACGATGAACCGACTGCTCGCACTCGCCACCGTCCTGCTGACCGCGGGACCGGCCGCGGCCGCGCCCCCGCGGGCCGCGGTATTCGATTTCCAGTTCTCGAACCTATCGCCGGTGCCGGGTGACGCCGCCGACACCGCGCGGCTGAAGCGGGTCAGCGCCGAACTGCGCGACCTCCTCCAGAAGAAGGGCCTGTTCGTCGTGGTCTCGACCGAGCCGGTGCGGGACGAGGTCACCAGAAGTGCCGACCTGCGCCGCTGCAATGGCTGCGCGGATGACTTCGCCCGCAAGCTCGGCGCGGATGTCGCGATCACCGGCGAGGTGCAGAAGGTCTCGAACCTGATCCTCAACCTCACCGTCTACGTGAAGTCCCTCACCGGCGACGCGCCCGAGAAGGCCTACAGCGTGGACCTGCGCGGCGACACGGATGAGTCCTTCGACCGCGGCATCCGCTTCCTGGTCGAGAACAATATGGGCGCCGGCAAGTAGCTTGCGGGCCAATCAATATTTCGCAGCGCCACGGGATCGATCCAAGTGATTGAGCTCGCACGCGCTGCGGTGCGGCGGCGGGGGCAAGTGGATCGAAAAAGCCTTTTGCCGAGAAAATAGCTATTGACCGACTTGGAGGACGGGCGCAGTCTCCATCTGTGCTTAGCGAGAGCGGGCACGGACCGGCACGAAATCTTGACGCGATCAGGTTTCGCAGCGGTGTCGGTCGTCGGAAGCTGGAGGAGACAGGGATGACTCCACCGCAGCGGAATGCCGCCTAGACGGTTCAGGGACAGGTTCGGCCCGAGACCTAGCGGCACAACACGAACAGCCGGACGGACGCGGCTCCAGGGGCGCAGAAGCGGCCACGCATGGCACGCCTTCGAATGCGCGAAAGGCCCCACTTCGAGCCGTTCCGCCGCGGTTTCTCTTCGAGGATCTGTTCGTGGCCCACCTGCCCGGCATCGCCGCGGCGGGATCTCGTCGTGGCTTTGGCGAGCATGGGACTGGCCGGCGACGTCGAAGCGACGGCCAGCCGATCCCGGCACTCATCCTGAGGCCGGGCGCGGACTGGCCGCTCGCCGCGGAAGGCTCACTCGATCCCGAGCTTCGCCTTGAGCAGCGCGTTCACCGCCGCGGGGTTCGCCTTGCCGCCGGTGGCCTTCATGGTCTGGCCGACGAACCAGCCGAGCAGGGTCGGCTTCTCTTTGGCCTGGGCAACCTTGTCGGGATTCGCCGCGATGATCTGGTCCACCGCCGCCTCGATGGCGCCCGTGTCGGTCACCTGCTTCATGCCGCGGCTCTCGACGACGGCGCGCGGGTCGCCGCCCTCGGTCCAGACGATCTCGAACAGGTCCTTGGCGATCTTGCCGGAGATGACGCCCTCGCCGATCAGGTCGATGATCGCGCCGAGCTGGTCCGCCGAGACCGGGGTCGCGTCGATGGACAGACCCTCCTTGTTGAGGCGCCCGAACAGCTCGTTGATCACCCAGTTGGCCGCGGCCTTGCCGTCCCGGCCCTTCGCCACCGCCTCGTAGTAGTCCGCGGAGGCGCGCTCGGCGACCAGCACGCCGGCATCGTAGGGCGAGAGGCCGAACGCCGAGACGAACCGCGCCTTCTTGGCGTCCGGCAGCTCTGGCAGCACCTCGGCCAGGGCGTCGACGTAGGCCTGGTCGAATTCCAGCGGCAGCAGGTCCGGATCGGGGAAGTAGCGGTAATCGTGCGCCTCTTCCTTCGAGCGCATCGAGCGCGTCTCGCCCTTGGTCGGGTCGAACAGGCGCGTCTCCTGGTCGATCTTGCCGCCGTCCTCGAGGATGGCGATCTGGCGCCGCGCCTCCGTCTCGATCGCCTGCCCGATGAAGCGGATCGAGTTGACGTTCTTGATCTCGCAGCGCGTGCCCAGCGGCTCGCCGGGGCGGCGCACCGAGACGTTCACGTCGGCGCGGAGCGAGCCCTTCTCCATGTCGCCGTCGCAGGTGCCGAGATAGCGCAGGATCGTGCGCAGCTTGGTCACGTAGGCCTTCGCCTCCTCGGAGGAGCGCAGGTCGGGCCGGGAGACGATCTCCATCAGCGCCACGCCCGACCGGTTGAGGTCGACGAAGCTCCGGGTCGGATCCTGGTCGTGCAGCGACTTGCCCGCATCCTGCTCGAGGTGCAGGCGCTCGATGCCCACGGTGATCGAGGCGCCGTCGGCCAGATCCACCAGAACCTCGCCCTCGCCGACGATCGGGTCCTTGTACTGCGAGATCTGGTAGCCCTGCGGCAGGTCCGGATAGAAGTAGTTCTTCCGGTCAAACACGGAGCGCAGGTTGATCTTGGCCTTCAGGCCGAGGCCGGTGCGCACCGCCTGGGCGACGCACTCGGCGTTGATCACCGGCAGCATCCCGGGCATCGCGGCGTCGACCAGCGAGACGTGGTCGTTCGGCTCGGCCCCGAACTCCGTCGAGGCGCCGGAGAACAGCTTCGCCCGGCTGGACACCTGGGCGTGGATCTCCATGCCGACGATCACCTCCCAATCGTGGAGGCCGCCCTTGATCAGCTTCTTGGGGTCGACGGGTGCGTTCATGGTCGGTCCGAAAGGCGGCTGGCGTTCGAGGCGTCGCCGTCTTCGCGAGCGCAGCGAAGCGATCCAGGGAAGCGCGAGGCTTCCAGGCGTTGCACCGCCGGATCGCTTCGCTGCGCTCGCAGAGACGGCGGAGGCGCCGCATGCGTCGAGCGAGAGATTTTCTAGGAGGCCCCTGCCCGCAGGGTCAAGCGCGGCGTCCGACCGCCTGCCGGGCGCCGTAGCCCACGACGGCCCAGAGCAGGGCCGCGACGGCGCGGACCGGGAAGAAGGTCGGGCCGTCGCGGGTGATCGGCGCCGGCCACGGGATGCCGGCCGCGCTGACCGCGTAGGAGAACAGCACCGAGAAGCCGAGCGCCGCGATCGCCGCGATGAAGACCTTGCCGAACTGGCTGGCGGTCCAACCGAGATAGACCGCCACCACGATCAGCGCCGGATCGAACGCGGCCCAGATCCAGACCGTCCAGGGATAGTACGGGACGGTCATGACCACCACGGCTCGGGCAGGACGGTGCGACCGGCCGCGTCCTCGATCACCTGCGCGACCGCGAACAGCGTCTCCTCGTCGAAGGGCCGGCCGATGAGCTGGAGGCCCAGCGGGAGGCCCTGGCCGTCGAGCCCCGCCGGCACGGCGATGCCCGGCAGCCCGGCCATGTTCACCGTAACGGTGAACACGTCGTTGAGGTACATCTCCACCGGGTCGGCCGAGGCCTTCTCGCCGATGCCGAAGGCGGCCGACGGCGTCGCCGGCGTCAGGATCGCGTCGACCCCGGCCGCGTAGGCGGCCTCGAAGTCGCGCTTGATCAGCGTGCGGATCTTCTGCGCGCGGACGTAGTAGGCGTCGTAGTATCCGGCCGAGAGCACGTAGGTGCCGATCATGATCCGGCGCTTCACCTCGCGGCCGAAGCCGGCAGCGCGGGTGTTCTCGTACATCCCGGCGATGTCCTTGCCGGGCACGCGCAGGCCGTAGCGGACGCCGTCGTAGCGGGCGAGGTTCGAGGAGGCCTCGGCCGGGGCCACGATGTAGTAGGCCGGCAGCGCGTAGGCGGTGTGCGGCAGCGAGATCTCCCGGATCGTCGCGCCGGCGGCCTTGAGCCACGCCGCGCCCTCGTCCCAGAGCTTCTGGATTTCCGCGGGCATCCCATCGACCCGGTACTCCTTCGGGATGCCGATGGTCAGGCCCTTCACGCCGCGCGACACGGCGGCCTCGAAATCGGGCACCGCGAGGTCGGCGCAGGTCGTGTCCCGGGCGTCGGCGCCCGCCATGGAGCCGAGCAGGATGGCGCAGTCGCGCACCGTCCGGGCGATCGGGCCGGCCTGATCGAGGGAGGAGGCGAAGGCCACCGTGCCCCAGCGCGAGCAGCGCCCGTAGGTCGGCTTGATCCCGACCGTGCCGGTGAAGGCGGCGGGCTGCCGGATGGAGCCGCCGGTATCGGTCGCGGTGGCGCCGAGGCAGAGGCGCGCGGCGACCGCCGCGGCGGAGCCGCCCGACGAGCCACCGGGCACGATCGGCGCGTCCGATCCGGCGCGCCGCCAGGGCGAGACCACGTTGCCGTAGGCGCTGGTCTCGTTCGACGAGCCCATGGCGAACTCGTCGAGGTTCAGCTTGCCGAGCATCACGGCGCCGTCGCGCCACAGATTGGCCGACACGGCCGATTCGTAGTGCGGCTCGAAGGTCTCGAGGATCTTGGAGCCCGCCGTAGTCGTCACGCCGTGCGTGCAGAACAGGTCCTTGATGCCGAGGGGAATGCCCTCGAGCGGCCGCGCCTCGCCGGACGCGATCTTCTGGTCCGAGGCCTCGGCCATCGCCAGGGCGCGGTCCGGGGTCTCCCGGATATACGCGTTCAGGACGCGGGCCTTGGCCATGGCGTCCAGATGGGCCTGGGTCAGCTCGCGGGCCGAGATCCGCTTCGCCTTCAGGGCGTCGCGCGCTTCGGCCAGGGTAAGTTCGTTCGGATCCACGCTGTTCACGTCCCCGCGCGCGCCGCCGCGCGCCTGCCCGCCAGAAATCCGGTCCGCAAGGTTTGGGCCGTCCTCGGCCTACTCGACCACCTTCGGGACCAGGAAGTAATTGTCCTCGGTCTCGGGTGCGTTGGCGACGACGTCGGCGGCGCGGCCGCCCTCCGTGACGACGTCCTCGCGCTTCTTCATCGCCATCGGCGTCACCGAGGTCATCGGCTCGACGCCCGCGACGTCGACCGTGCTGAGCTGCTCGACGAAGGACAGGATGGCGTTCAGCTCGCCCTGCAGGGGCCCGACTTCGTCGTCGGTGACCGCGATCCGCGCCAGATGCGCGATGCGCCGAACCGTCTTCTCGTCGACCGACATGCCGTCCCGTTCGTCCCTGCCCGGGAGCGCTCTCCCGAAGTCGGTCGCGCTATAGCATCGGCGCTCGACGCGCCGCAACGCGGGTGGGCTATGCCGCGCCGCCCGCAGGGCGGCCGGCCGTGCTGGACCCGGCTGACCGCGCGCTCGGCGCGGGCGGGCGACGGGCGGATCAGGTCACGACGTGGTGGGGCGTCACCGACATCTCGATCGTGATTCCCGGTTGCCGGACCGGCTGGATCATGGCTTGGGTGAAGCCCGCGACCAGCACCTCGAAGGCGAGGAGCAGCATCCAGCGGTGCTTGCGCGGCATCGCCCGCCGGCGGCCGGACGGAGCGGAAGAGGAGAGCTGGCCGTTCGTCGACAAGGCGGACCCCTGCAGCGTGGTTTAACGGAACATTAACCTACCTAGACGCGAACGGCTCCGCGCGCACCGGGGGCGATCTGCGGAGGAACCGAAGTCTGTGGACGGTGGAGCGGTAGCGATGTGGGAGACGGTCTTCGAGGAGCTCGCGCCGGGCTTCGTGCCGGACGAGGCGGCCCTCGACCGTGCAGCGGAGGCGCTGGGCTTCGCCCTTCCGGCCTCCTACCGCGACTTTTGCCGGACCTGCGGCGTCGGCCTCGCGGGCGGGCAGTTTCGCGTCGCCGTGCCGGCACCGTTCGAGGCCTGCGATCTGGTGAGCCAGGCGGCCCTCATCGCCCACAGCGTCGGCGCCGCGGTCGCCATGCTGGAGGACGGGGCGGAGCCGCACCGCTTCGACGTCGAGGGCGGCGACGCCGGCGTCGTCGAGCGCGCCTGCTTCTTCGGCGCGGGCGAGGACGGCAGCTTCCTGTTCTGGGACGTCACCGGGACCGACGGCGAGTACGACGTCTGGCTGCTGGCGCCTGACCTGGAGACGGTGCGGTTCGGCGGCGATAGCCTCGACGACTTCTTCACCCGGGTCACGGCGCCGTCCGCGGTCCTGGTCCTGGGACCGGGCTCGGAGCCCCTCCCCGCCCGGTTCGAGGGCGTCACCGAGGCCATTCTGGCGCGCGTCGCGCGGGCGGAACCATGAATTTCGACGCGATCCGCGCCTTCGCGGCCGAGTCTCGCGGCGGCGCCCGCCTGATCGGCATCGATCTCGGCACCAAGACGATCGGCCTCGCCCTGTCGGATCTCGGCCGCCAGATCGCGACGCCGCTGGAGACGATCCGCCGGGTGAAGTTCACCCCCGACGCGCAGCGGCTCGCCGCCCTGTGCCGGCAGCACGCGGTCGGCGGCCTCGTCGTCGGGCTGCCGCTCAACATGGACGGGAGCGAAGGGCCGCGGGTGCAGTCGACCCGCGCCTTCATGCGCAACCTCGCGCCGATCCTCCCCCTGCCCCACGTCTTCTTCGACGAACGCCTCTCGACCGCCGTGGTCACCCGCGCGCTGATCGAGGCCGACGCCTCGCGGGCGCGGCGCGGCGAACTCGTGGACAAGCTCGCCGCCGCCTACATCCTCCAGGGCTGCCTCGACGTCATGCGCAACCTCGCGGACGCCGATGCGGACGACGATCCCGAAGAGGACTCCCTCAGCGGCTGACCAGCGAGACGGTGCCGCTGCCGTGGCGCTCGATCCGTCCGTCGAGCTCCAGTTCCAGCAGCACGCTCTGCACGGTCCGGGCACCGACCCCGGCGCTCCGCGCCAGCTCATCGGTGCCGACCGGGCTCGGGCCGAGCAGGGCCACGATCCGCGCCCGGTCGTCCTCGGCCTCGGGCGGCTCGTCGCGCGCGGGATTGTCGGCGGACGCGCCGTCGGCTCGCTCCGGTCCCGGGTCGAGAGCCGCGTCGAGCGCGATCTCGTCCCAGAAATCCGGCTGCTCGGCCAGGTCCGGCCGCCCGCGCGCCGGGGCCGCCTCGGCGTCCGGGCCGCGCTCGATGATCGGTCCCAGCACCTCCAGCACGTGGTCCACCTCGGAGACCAGGGTGGCGCCCTGGCGGATCAGGTCGTTGGTGCCCTCGGCGCGCGGGTCGAGCGGCGAGCCGGGAACCGCGAAGACCTCCCGGTTCTGCTCCAGGGCGTAGCGCGCCGTGATCAGCGAGCCGGAGCGGCGGGCGGCCTCCACCACCACCGTCCCGTAGGACAGCCCGGAGATGATCCGGTTGCGCCTCGGGAAGTCCCGCCCCCGGGGCTCCCAGCCCATGGGCATCTCCGCGAGGACCGCGCCGCCCTCCGCCAGGATGGCCTCGACCAGGGTCGCATGGCTCGCCGGGTAGATCCGGTCCTGGCCGCCGGCCATGACGGCGATCGTGCCGGTCCGGAGGCTCGCCCTGTGGGCGCGCGCGTCGATCCCGCGGGCGAGGCCCGAGACCACCGTGAGGCCTGCCTCGCCGAGCCCGCGGGCGAGCCGCTCCGTGAAGGCGAGCCCCGCCGACGATGCGTTCCGCGAGCCGACGAGGGCGGCGGCCGGCCGGTTGAGGATCGGTGCGCCGCGCAAGGCCAGAAGCGGAGGCGCCGCGTCGACCTGTGTTAGGAGCCGCGGGTATTCCGCCTCGCCGGTGGCGATCAGCCGGCCGCCGAGGCAAGTCAGGGCCGCCAGCTCGGCCTCGGCCTCAGCGCGGGTTGGTGGCACGATCCGCCGCCCCTGGCGGCCGGAGAGCTCCGGCAGGGCGTCGATGGCGGCGGCCGCGCCGCCGAAACGGTTCACGAGCCTCCGGAAGGTGCGGGGGCCGACGCCCTCGGTCCGGATCAGCCGCAGCCAGTCGAGCCGCTGGGCCTCGGTGAGCTGCATCCACCACCCCCACACCTGCCCGAAGGTCGGCGCGGCGCGCCGGCACTCAGCCCTTCTGGCCGATGCGCCCCTCGGTGCCGGACGCGAGTCGGCGGATGTTGGGCGCGTGCTTCCACCATAGCAGCAGGCCGAGGAGCAGGAACAGCAACGCCTGCGTCGGGGCACCCAGCGCCCAGAGGACGAGGGGTGTGGCCGCGGAGGCGGCGAGCGCCGCCAGCGACGAGTACTTGAGCGCGAAGGCGAGACCGAGCCAGATCGCCGCGAACGCCGCGAGGGCGGGCGGGCTGAAGGCGAGGAGCACCCCGATGAAGGTCGCGACGCCCTTGCCGCCCTTGAAGCCCAGCCAGACCGGGAAGAGGTGGCCGAGGAAGGCGCCGAGCCCGGCCGCGAGCGCCGGGCCCTCGCCCAACTGCCGGGCGATGAGGACGGCCGCCGTGCCCTTGAGGGCGTCGCCCAGGAGCGTCGCCGCGGCGAGGCCCTTGCGGCCGGTGCGGAGCACGTTGGTGGCGCCGATATTGCCGGAGCCGATCGCCCGCACGTCGCCGAGGCCGGCGAACTTCGTGAGGATCAGCCCGAACGGGATCGAGCCCAGGGCGTAGCCGAGGGCGAGGCCGCCGAGGGCGGCCGGGGTCGCGAGATCGGGGAACATCATGCGGCGGCCGCGAGGTCGTCGGCCGCGTGGACGATCCGGCCACCGACCAGCGTCAGCACCGCCGCGCCCTGGAGGCGCGCCTCGTCGAAGGGGGAGTTCTTGGAGCGCGACTTCAGCCGGCGCTTGTCGAGGACGTAGGGGAGATCGGGATCGATCAGCACGAGGTCGGCGGGGGCGCCGACCGCCAGCCGGCCGGCCTCGCGGCCGAGGATGCGCGCCGGATTCACGGTGAGCGCGGCGACGAGCTTGGGCAGCGCGAGGTCGCCGGTGTGGACGAGGCGCATGGCGGCGCCGAACAGCGTCTCGATGCCCAGCGCCCCGTCCGCCGCCTCGGCGAAGGGCAGGCGCTTGGTCTCCACGTCCTGCGGGTTGTGGTCGGACACGATCACGTCGATCACGCCCTCGTCGAGGGCGTGCACCACAGCCTGACGGTCGGTCTCGTGGCGCAGGGGCGGCGAGAGCCGGCAGAAGGTGCGGTAATGGCCGATGTCGTTCTCATTGAGGACGAGGTTGTTCACCGAGACGCCGCAGGTCACCGGCAGGCCGTCCTGCTTGGCGCGGCGGACGATCTCCACCGAATCGGCGCAGGAGATCATCGCCGCGTGGTAGCGGGCGCCGGTCAGCCGCACGAGGCGGATGTCGCGCTCCAGCATCACGGTCTCGGCCTCGCGGGGGATGCCCATGAGCCCGAGGCGCGAGGCGAGCTCGCCCTCGTTCATGACGCCCTCGGCGACGAGGGCGGATTCCTCCACGTGCTGCACGATCAGCGCGTCGAAATCCCGGGCGTAGGTCAGGGCGCGGCGCAGAACCTGGGCATTCGCCACGGCCCTGAGCCCGTCGGTGAACGCGACCGCGCCGGCCTCCTTGAGCAGGCCGAACTCGGTCATCTCCCGGCCGGCCAAGCCCTTGGTGATGGCGGCCGCCGGCAGGACGTTGACGCTCGCCGTGTCGCGGGCGCGGCGGAGCACGAAGTCGACGATGGCCGGCTCGTCGATCACCGGATTGGTGTCGGGCATGCAGACGAGCGTCGTGACGCCGCCCGCGGCCGCCGCGGCGCTCGCCGAGGCCAGGGTCTCGCGGTGCTCCGCCCCCGGCTCGCCCACGAAGGCGCGCATGTCGATCAGCCCGGGGGTCAGCACGCGGCCGGCGCAGTCGACGCGCTTCGCGTCGGCCGGGGCGCCCGGCGCCGCGCCGGCGGCGATATCGGCGATGCGGCCGTCCCTCACCAGCACCGCGCCGGCGGTCTGGCGACCGGTCACGGGATCGAGGAGGTCGGCGTTCGCCAGAAGGTAGCTGCTCACTGGGGCGCCCTCGCGGAAGAGGCCGGGTCGTCGAGGCGCATGGCGAGGCCGGCCGCCGCCATGTGCGCCTTCGCCTCGGCGACGCTCGCCTGCCCGAAATGGAAGATGGAGGCCGCCAGGACGGCGCTGGCGCCGCCCTCGGCCACGCCGGCCACGAGGTCGTCGAGGCCGCCGACGCCGCCCGAGGCGATCACCGGCACGGTGACGGCATCGCTGATCGCTCGCGTCAAAGCGAGATCGTAGCCGGAGCGCGTCCCGTCCTTGTCCATGGAGGTGACGAGCAGCTCGCCGGCGCCCTTTTCGGCCACCAGCCGCGCGAAGGCCACGGCGTCGATCCCGGTCGGGTCGCGGCCGCCATGGGTGAAGATCTCCCAGGCGGCCGGCGTGCCGGGGGGCGAGACGCGCTTGGCGTCGATCGCCACCACGATGCACTGCGCGCCGAACTTCTCGGCGGCCCGGGCCACGAGGTCGGGATCCTTCACCGCGGCGGTGTTGATCGCGACCTTGTCGGCGCCGGCGAGCAGCAGCGCGCGCACGTCCTCGACGGTGCGCACGCCGCCGCCGACGGTCAGCGGCATGAAGCAGGCCTCGGCGGTCCGGCTGACGATGTCGAGCAGGGTGCCTCGGGCCTCGCGGCTCGCGGTGATGTCGAGGAAGCACAGCTCGTCTGCCCCGGCCGCGTCGTAGACCTTGGCGGCCTCGACGGGGTCGCCGGCGTCGCGCAGGCCCTCGAAGCGCACGCCCTTCACGACGCGCCCGTCCTTCACGTCGAGGCAGGGGATGATGCGGGTCTTCAGCACGGGCGGCGTCTCATGTCGCGAGCCTCTGGATATCACGCCGTCGGGCCGCGCGCCGCAGCGATCGCCGCCAGGGCCGCCTCCGGATCGATGCGGCCGTCGTAGAGCGCCCGGCCGGTGATCGCGCCCGCGATCAGGGCGCAGTCGGGCTGCAGCAGCCGGTGGACGTCGTCGATCGACGCGAGGCCGCCCGAGGCGATGACCGGGATGCGCACGGCCTGGGCGAGCGCCAGGGTCATCTCGACGTTGAGGCCCTTCAGGATCCCGTCGCGGGCGATGTCGGTGTAGATGATCGCCGCGACGCCCGCGTCCTCGAATCGGCGCCCTAGCTCCTCCGCGGTCATGCTGGAGGTCTGGGCCCAGCCCTCGACGGCGACGCGGCCGTCCTTGGCGTCGATTCCGACCGCGATCTTCCCGGGATACTTGCGGGCCGCTTCCCGGACGAAGCCGGGATCGCGCACCGCCGCGGTGCCGATGATCGCGCGGGCGACGCCCTTGCTCAGCCATCCCTCCAGCGTCTTCATCTCGCGGATCCCGCCGCCGAGCTGGACCGGGATCGTGACCCGCGCGAGGATCGCGTCGACGGCCTCGGCGTTCCGCGGGGCGCCCGCGAAGGCGCCGTCGAGATCGACGACGTGGAGCCAGGAGAAGCCCTGCGCCTCGAAGATCGCGGCCTGCGCGGCCGGATCGTCGCCGAAGACCTTGGCCTGCGCCATGTCCCCCTGGATGAGGCGAACGCAACGCCCCTCTTTCAGGTCGATCGCCGGGTACAGGATCACGGGCGCTTCCGTCCTTCTTGCCTGGGCCGAACGGCGCTCACGGGCGCCAGTTCAGGAAGTTGGCGATGAGCGCGAGGCCCAGCCGCTGGCTCTTCTCGGGGTGGAACTGCGTGCCGGCGACGTTGCCGCGGGCGACGAGGGCGGTGACCGGGCCGCCGTACTCGGCGCGCGCGACGACGTCGTCCGGACGCTCCGCCTGCAGCGCGTAGCTGTGCACGAAGTAGGCGTGCAGCCCGTCCTCGCCGGTGGGAATGCCGCCGAGCAGCGGGTGGTCGCGCTCGGTCCGCAGGGTGTTCCAGCCCATGTGGGGAACCTTGAGGGCCGGATCCGACGGCCGGATCGGACCGACGTCGCCGGGAATCCAGCCGAGCCCCGGCGTGGTCGTGTACTCGAGCCCGCGGCTCGCCAGGAGCTGCATCCCCACGCAGATGCCGAGGAACGGGCGGCCCGCCCCGTGGGCGACCCGCGTCATCGCCTCGACCATGCCGGGGACGGCATCGAGCCCGCGGCGGCAATCCGCGAAGGCGCCGACGCCGGGCAGCACGACGCGGTCGGCCGCGGCCACCACCTCCGGGTCCGAGGTCAGGCAGATCCGCGCGTCGCGCCCGCTCTCGCGGGCGGCGCGCTCGAAGGCCTTGGCGGCGGAGTGGAGGTTGCCCGACCCGTAATCGATGATCGCGACGGTCTCGGTGGTCATGCGCGTCTCGCCCGGGAACTCACCGGGCGCCTTCCTGGACGGGGAACAGCCCGATCACCGGCTCGGCCCGCCGGCTGGGGCCGCTCGGGAACGGGGCCCGGGGGGTGCCCGGGACCGCCTCGATCCAGCGGTTCAGCGCCCGGGCCTCGGCCTCCTCGGGCGTCGCGGCGACCACCGCGTCGCGCGCCGGCCAGCCGCGCCGCGCCAGGGTCCAGCGGCGCAGGCTGGAGGCCTCGAGGCCGATCAGCCAAGCGGCCAGCAGGGTGACGATCAGGCCGGCACCGGCCGGGAGCCCGAGGGCAATGCCGGCAGCGGCCAGCGCCACGAGGCCGACGAGGACGAGCAGGGCGGCGAGCCAGAGGCGGTGGAACAGGAACCACAGCACCGTGAAGGCGAAGGCCGGCCAGGAGAAGCCGTCACGTACCAGGAGAGCCCGGTCGAGCCCGACCGTCTCGCCGGGCCGCGCATCGGCCGGCAGGTGGAGCGTGTAGCTGCGCATCCGCATCGCGAAACTCCGACAGCGCGCGCCGCGACGGCCGTGTGGCCGATCCGGGCGCCCGCAGACAACGGGTCTACAGGGAGCCCTTGGTTGAGGGAACGCGCCCCTCCTCCCGCGGATCGATCGCCACGGCCTTCCGCAAGGCGCGGGCCAGCCCCTTGTAGCAGCTCTCCGCGATGTGGTGGGCGTTGTCGCCGTAGATGGTCTCCACGTGGAGCGTCAGGCCGGCATTCATCGCGAAGGCCTGGAACCACTCGCGCACCAGCTCGGTGTCGAACTGTCCGATCTTCTCCACGCGGAACGTCGTGCGGAACACCAGGAAGGGCCGGCCGGAGATGTCGACGCAGACCCGGGTCAGCGCCTCGTCCATCGGCAGGTGGATGTCGGCGTAGCGCGTGACCCCGCGCTTGTCGCCGAGCGCCTTGGCGAAGGCCTGCCCCAGGGCGATGCCGCAATCCTCGGCCGAGTGGTGCTGGTCGATGTGCAGGTCGCCGTCGACCTTCACGTCCAGGTCGAACAGGGCGTGCCGCGCCAGCAGATCCAGCATATGGTCGAGGAAGCCGATGCCGGTGGCGATCTTCGACCGCCCGGTCCCGTCGAGATTGACGGTGACCGCGATATCGGTCTCCGCGGTCTTCCGGCTGATGGAGGCGCTGCGCATTTCGGTCTGGACTTCGCGTCGGGGGCGGCCCGGGCCGCCCGCGCCTTCTAGAGGGACTCGTCGCCGAATGGAAAGGCCGGCCGGCTAGCCGTTGAGAACACGCCCCGCCACGGCGTCGAGCTTGGCGAGGAGCGCCGGATCCCGGACGGCGGGCGCCGTCATGATCGCGCCGTCCAGGGCCCGGTGCGAGCCCGCCGGGCACGGCTCCCGCTCGCCCGGGAAATCGCGGGCGAGACGGGCGACGAGCCGCGCCGCCTTGTCGGCGTTGGCCCGGGCGACGGCGATCACCGCGGCGACGTCGACGGCATCGTGGCCCGGGTGCCAGCAATCGTAGTCGGTCACCATCGCGATGGTCGCGTAGGTGATCTCCGCCTCGCGGGCGAGCTTGGCCTCGGGCATGTTGGTCATGCCGATCACGTCGAAGCCCTGGGCCTTGTAGGCGCGGGATTCGGCCAGCGACGAGAATTGCGGCCCCTCCATGCACACGTACGTGCCGCCGCGATGGACCGCGATGTCCTCGGCCTTCGCGGCCTGAGCGATCCGCGCCTGCAGGCCGGGGCCCACCGGATGGGCGAGGGAGACGTGGGCGACGCAGCCGTCGCCGAAGAACGACGAGGCGCGGCCGTGGGTGCGGTCGACGAACTGGTCGACGAGCACGAAGAGGCCCGGGGGCAGGTCCTCGCGGAAGGAGCCGCAGGCCGAGAGGGCGACGAGGTCGGTGACCCCGGCCCGTTTCAGGGCGTCGATATTGGCGCGGTAGTTGATGCCCGAAGGCGACAGCCGGTGCCCCCGCCCGTGGCGCGCCAGGAACACGACCTTGGTGTCGCCGATGCGCCCGATCCGCAGGGCGTCCGAGGGCTCGCCCCAGGGCGACGCCACGCGCTCCTCGCGGACGTCCTCGAGACCCGGCAGGTCGTAGACGCCGGACCCACCCATGACACCCAGTACCGCGGCGCTCATGCCGGACTCCCTCAACGCGCGACGCCTCGGCAGCGCGGCCTATCCCAACCGGCACCTCGTCCTCGGGTGCCGGAGCCATGCGCAGGCCTCGACGGAGACCTCCGGACGCCGCTCTGATCCCTGAAGCCCTCCTGCGAGGCCCGCCGACGCGGTCACCTCAGGATGAGGTGGTGCAGGGGGCGGCCAGTCTCGGGAGGCGGACCGTCGCGGCGGGCGAGCGGTAGCATGGAGCGCCGGCCGAAAAAAAGATGGGCCTCCGCGAGGGAGGCCCATCCGAACTGCGAACCGATCCGGCCCGCCTCAGTAGGTCTTGTGCAGCTCCGGCTGGAGGCCGTGGACCTCGCCGCCGACATCCGCCCAGATCTTCTTCTTCACGTAGTAGAGCAGGCCCGACAGGATAATCAGGAACAGGATCACCCGGAAGCCCAGGGCCTTGCGATCCATCATGTGCGGCTCGGCCGCCCACATCAGGAAGGCCGAGACGTCCTTGCCGTACTGGTCCAGTGTCTCGGGCACGACCGGCTGGCCCTGATCGTTCTTCGGGTAGGAGACCTGCCCGTCGGTGATCGGCGGCGGCATCGCGATGATGTGGCCCGGATAGTACTTGTTGTAGTGGCCGCCCTCCGGCAGCGCGAAGTCCTTCGGCGGATCCTGGTAGCCGTTGATCAGGGCGTGGATGTAGTCCGGCCCTTGTTCCGAGTAGCCGACGAGCGGCAACCAGTCGGTCAGGAAGTAGAGCGAGCCGCGGGAGAAGGTCCGCGCCTTGGCGATGACCGAGAAGTCCGGCGGAGCCTTGCCGCCGTTGGCCGCGGCCGCAGCCTGATCGTTCGGGAAGGGCGGCGGGAAGGTGTCGGCCGGGCGGCCCGGCCGCTCGAACATGTCGCCGGCGTCGTTCGGCCCGTCCTTCACCTGGTAGGTCGCGGCCAGCGCCTTGACCTGCCCGGCCGAGAAGTGCGGCCCGCCCTCCTGCGCGAGGTTGCGGAAGGAGACCAGCTTCATCGAGTGGCAGGCGGAGCAGACCTCCTTGTAGACCTGGAATCCGCGCTGCAGCTGCGCGGTGTCGAAGCGGCCGAACACGCCGGCGAAGCTCCAGTTCACGCGGGCCGGGATCGGCCCGCCATGCCCTTCCTGGGCGGAGACCGGCACGGCGCCGATCAGCAGGGCCGCCAGGGCGGCCGCGGCGGTCGTCGGGAGGACGCGGGTCATCATCATGGTCCTGTCGTCAGCCCGTCAGCCTTTGGTGGTCGGAGCGGCGGCGGCGCCCGCCGGCATGCCGGATCCGGTCACCTGCTTGCCCGGTCCGGTCACGCTCTCGAGGATCGAGCCCGGCAACTTCTTCGGCGTCTCGAACAGGCCGCAGAGCGGCATGACGATCAGGAAGTGCGCGAAGTAGTAGGCGGTGCAGACCTGGGCGGCGAGCACGTAGCCGCCCTCCGGGGGCTGCGAGCCGAGCCAGCCGAGGAGGAGGGTCGCGCCGATGAACACCCAGAAGAACTGGCGGTAGATCGGCCGGTAGTTGCACGACCGGATCCGCGACGTGTCGAGCCACGGCGCGAACGCCAGGATGATCACCGCCGAGAACATCAGGATAACGCCGCCGAGCTTGCTCGGGACCGCGCGCAGGATCGCGTAGAACGGCAGGAAGTACCATTCCGGCACGATGTGCGCGGGCGTCACCGCCGGGTTCGCCTGGATGTAGTTGTCGGCGTGGCCGAGATAGTTCGGCTGGTAGAACAGGAACCACGCGAACAGGATCATGAACACGCAGGTCGCGAACACGTCCTTGACCGTCGCGTAGGGCGTGAACGGCACCGCGTCCTTGCCCGATTTGATCGGGATGCCGGCCGGGTTGTTCTGCCCGGTGACGTGCAGGGCCCAGACGTGCAGCACGACAACGCCGGCGATCATCCACGGCAGCAGGTAGTGCAGCGAGAAGAAGCGGTTCACGGTCGGGTTGCCCACCGAGTAGCCCCCCCACAGCAGGGTCTGGATCGTGTCGCCGACCACCGGGATCGCCGCCAGGATGTTGGTGATGACGGTCGCGCCCCAGAAGCTCATCTGGCCCCACGGCAGCGTGTAGCCGAGGAAGGCGGTCGCCATCATCAGGAGGTAGATGACGACGCCGAGGATGTAGAGCACCTCGCGCGGCGCCTTGTACGACCCGTAATAGAGGGCGCGGAACATGTGCACGTAGACGGCCACGAAGAACATCGAGGCACCGTTGGCGTGCGCGTAGCGCAGCAGCCAGCCGTAGTTCACGTCGCGCATGATCTTCTCGACGGAGGTGAAGGCACCTGTCGCCGAGGGCTCGTAGTGCATCGCCAGCCAGATGCCGGTGACGATCTGGATTCCCAGGAAGGCGGCGAGGATCGCCCCGAAGGTCCAGAAGTAGTTGAGGTTCCGCGGAACCGGGTAGGCGATGAAGGACGAGTGCACCAGCCCGGCGATGGGCAGGCGCGCCTCGAACCATTTGGCCACGCGGCTCTTCGGGACGTAGGTGCTGGCTGTTCCGCTCATGCTTCCGTCCTCCTCAGGCCGCTTCCTTGCCGCCTTCGCCGATCCGGATCTTGGTATCGGTCTGGAAGGCGTAGGGCGGGATCGGCAGGTTGATGGGCGCCGGTCCGTGGCGCACGCGACCCACCGCGTCGAATTGCGAGCCGTGGCACGGGCAGGCCCAGCCCTCGAAATTGCCCTGGTGGCCGATCGGCACGCAGCCGAGATGCGTGCAGTTGCCGTAGACCACCAGCCACTGGTCGTGGCCGCTCTTGACCCGCGTCGGGAAGGCGGCCGGGTCGATCATGGCCGAGAGCGGGACCGCCTTCATGTCGGTCACTTCCTTGGCGGTCAGCTTGCGCACGAAGATCAGCTTGCCGCGCCAGAAGACGTTGATGATCTGACCGTCCTGGATCGGTGTCAGATCGACCTCGATCGGCGCGCCGGCGGCGATCGTGTCGGCGTCGGGCGCCATGGAGGAGATCAGCGGCCAGACGACGGCCCCCGCCCCGACCGCCAAGCCGGCGCCGGTCGCCAGGAACAGGAAGTCACGGCGGCTGCCCTCATGACCAGAGACCGCGGCAGCGGCGGCTGATGTGTTCGCCAAGGTTCGGAACTCCATGCGTCGGCGTCAGGGCCGCAGGTGCCCTCGTCCCGGCTCGTCCCGGGAACAAAGCATTATGGTTCTAATCTGAGCAATGAGACCGTCTGCCGCCCCCGAGTCAAGCCGCAGTGTGCGGCGCGGCGATAAGGTCGCCCCTCGATCGTAGCGGTATGTTGCCGGCAATCTCGCTCCTCCGACGCTCAGGCGACGGCGCTGTCGTATCCGGCCGTCCCGTCGTCGAGAAAACCGCCCGACTGCCGCGACCACAGCCCGGCATAGACGCCGGCGGCGGCGACCAGTTCGGCGTGAGTCCCCTCCTCGATGATCCGGCCGCGGTCGATCACGACCAGCCGGTCGAGCGCCGCGATCGTCGACAGGCGGTGCGCGATGGCCAACACGGTCTTGCCGGCCATCAGCGTGTCGAGGGATTCCTGGATCGCCGCCTCGACCTGGCTGTCGAGCGCCGAGGTCGCCTCGTCGAGAATCAGGATCGGCGCGTCCTTCAAAATGACGCGGGCGATGGCGATGCGCTGGCGCTGGCCGCCGGACAGCTTGACGCCGCGCTCGCCGACCTGGGCATCGTAGCCGCGCCGGCCCTTGTGGTCGACGAGATCGGCGATGAACGTGTCCGCGTGGGCAAGCCGCGCGGCCCGCTCGATCTCCGCCTGGGTGGCGCCGGGGCGGCCGTAGGCGATGTTGTCGCGGATGGATCGGTGCAGCAGGGAGGTGTCCTGGCTGACCATCGCGATGGCCTCGCGCAGGGATTGCTGGGTCACCGTCGCAATGTTCTGGCCGTCCACCAGGATCCGCCCGCTCTCCACGTCGTAGAGCCGCAGGAGCAGGCCCGCCAGGGTCGACTTGCCGGCGCCGCTGACGCCGACCAGCCCGACCTTCTCGCCCGGACGGATCGTCAGGGAGAAATCCTCGATTACGGTGGCGTCGCCGCGCCCGTAGTGGAAGCCGACCTCCTCGAACCGGATCTCGCCGCCGGTGACGGCGAGCGTCCGCGCGTCCGGCGCGTCGACGAGGGCGTGCGGCCGGGCCATCGTCTGCATGCTCTCCTGGACCACGCCGACATTCTCGAAGACGCCGCGCACGGTCTGCATGACCCAGCCCGACATGGCGATGAGCCGCAGCACCAGGGCGAGCCCCGCCGACGCCTCGCCGGTCGTCATGCCGCCGTCACGCCACAGCACGAGGCAGGCCGCGCCGGTGGCGATCAGGAGCCCGCTGTTGAGCAGGCCGAGGAGGCTCGTCGTCAGGGTGACCAGCCGGAACTGGTGGAGATAGGCGGCGGTGTGGACTTCCACGGCGTCCTGCACCGCGGCCCGCTCCTCGCGGTCGCGGGCGAAGAGCTTCACCGTCAGAATGTTGGTGTAGCTGTCGACGATGCGGCCGATCAGCGTCGAGCGGGTGTCGGCGGTCTTGTGCGAGCGTGCGCGGGCCCGGGGCACGAACCACGCGGTCAGGGCCGCGTAGGCGGCGATCCAGAGCAGCACCGGGACGGCGAGCCACGGCGAGATCGCGCTGAACAGCCCGACCGCGGTGATCGCGTAGATCGCCACGTACAGGAGCGTGTCGATGAAGACGACGGCGAGTTCCCGCACCGCCGGGCCCACCTGGACGACGCGGTTGGCGAGCCGTCCCGAGAAGTCGCCCTGGAAATACGAGAGCGCGTGCCCGAGGGTGTAGAGATGCGCCCGCCAGCGGATCTGGCTGGTCGATTGCGGCACGACGAGCTGGTTGGACAGCACCTCGTGGGCCCAGATCGACAGCGGTCGCACCACGGCGATCAGCAGGACCACCAGCCCGAGCTCGACCGCGTGGTCCGACAGCACCGTCGCCCGGTCGGCCGAGCCGAGCAGGTCGATGAACCAGCGCATCACGAGGTAGAGGGAGGCCTCGACCGTGCCGGCGATCACCGCGATGACGAACAGCGCCGCCAGGGCGGCGCGGATCGGGCGCAGGTAGAACCAGGCGAAGCCGAGCACCGACCGCGGCGGCATCCGCGCCTCGTCGAAGGGCGCGAAGGGGTCGACGCGGCGTTCAAGCCAATCGAGGAACATGTTGACGGGGGCGTGACGCGGCGGGAGCCCCTCATGTAAGCGCCTCCCGCCGCGCGCCAACCGCGCGGCGTGGTCGCGCCGCCCAGCCTCAGCGGTTCAGGGCGAGGGCCGCGCCGGACTTGGTGAGGGCGCCTTCCAGGCCGCCGCCGCCCTGGCGCAGCCGCGCCGCCACCGAGCCGCCCGGCTGGTAGAGGTAGACCTCGCCGTCGCGGAAGTCCCAGGCCGAGACCCGCGCGAGATCCTTGTTGGCGCAGCCCGCGGCCGTCGCCCGGTAGAGGTCGAGGGCCGGGGTGCTCGAGAGCGTGACCTTGCAGTTCGCACCGGTCGCGTCCCGCGCATCCCAGCTTCCGACCACCGACGAGCGGCCGCCCGTGGCGACCGGCGGCGGCGGCGCCGGCGGGGCGACCGGCTCGGCGATCACGGTGGGGCCGCCGGCGGGCGGCGCGGCCGCCTGGGCACCGGGCGGGGGCGGCGCGTCGGGGCTCGCCGCGACGCCGGGCGGCGGCGCCAGCGGGGCCGCCGTCACCGTGCCCGACGGCATGGCCGGCACCGTGTCCAGGGACGCCTGGGGCGACGGTCCCCGGGTGCGCGGCCCGTCGAGGCGGCTGGAGGCGCAGGCGCCGAGGCTGGCGGCCAGACAGAGAACGGCGAACGTCGACAGGCTCGGGCGCAGCATCGGTCCACTTCGGGTCAGGATTCACGGCGCGGAGGCGCTTCGATCCTGAGTCCGTGGCAATTGCGCTGTCCGCAAGGCAGCCCTCTCAGCCCGGACCGACTCTGCTGCGGAGAGCCGGCCTTTTCGGCCGGGTGTGGCCCTCAGGCCTCAACACCCGACTCGACTGCGCGATCAGAGCGTGCGCTCGACCATCATCTTCTTGATCTCGGCGATGGCCTTCGCCGGGTTCAGGCTCTTCGGGCACGTGTTGGCGCAGTTCATGATCGTGTGGCAGCGGTACAGGCGGAACGGGTCGTGCAGGCCGTCGAGGCGGTGGCCCGTGTTCTCGTCGCGCGAGTCGATCAGCCAGCGATAGGCCTGCAGCAGGGCCGCCGGGCCGAGGAACTTGTCGCCGTTCCACCAGTAGCTCGGGCACGACGTGGTGCAGCACGCGCACAAGATGCACTCGTAGAGGCCGTCGAGGCGGGAGCGGTCCTCCGGCGTCTGGCGCCACTCCTTCTCGGGCGCGGGCGTCTCGGTCTGGAGCCAGGGCTCGATGGCGGCGTGCTGGGCGTAGAAATTCGTCAGGTCCGGCACGAGATCCTTGAGGACCGGCATGTGCGGCAGCGGGTAGATCCGGATCGCACCGTCCTTGTCCTTGCGGGTCATCACCGGCAGGGCGTTGTCGGGGCTCTTGCACTCGTCGATGCCCATCGTGCAGGCGAGCGCGTTCTGCCCCTCGATGTTCATCGCGCAGGAGCCGCAGATGCCCTCGCGGCAGGAGCGGCGGAAGACCAGCGTCGAGTCGACCTTGTTCTTGATCCAAAGCAGCGCGTCGAGGACCATCGGGCCGCAATCCTCGCGGTCGACCTGATAGGTGTCGATCCGCGGGTTGGCCCCGTCATCCGGGTTCCAGCGGTAGATCTTGAAGGTCTGCAGGTTCCTGGCGCCGGGTGGGGCCGGCCAGGACTTGCCCTGGCTGATCTGGGAATTCTTCGGAAGGTTGAACTGAGCCATGGTTCTCGACGGCTTCCGCTGGAGCAGGACGCGGCGGCCGGAGGGGTAAGGCCCCGCCGCCGCAGTCGTTGTGCAGAGTTGCAGATCAGTACACGCGCGCCTTGGGCTCGATGTACTGGATCTCGTTGGACATCGTGTAGGTGTGGACCGGGCGGTAATCGATGACCACTTGGTGCTGGCCCTCGTCGAGCCAGGACAGTGTGTGCTTCATCCAGTCCTTGTCGTCCCGGTCCGGGAAGTCCTCGCGCGCGTGGGCACCGCGGGATTCCGTGCGGTTGGCGGCCGATTCCATCGTCACCACCGCCTGGCCGATCAGGTTGTCGAACTCCAGGGTCTCCAGGAGGTCGGTGTTCCAGACCAGCGACCGGTCGGTGATCTTCACGTCGGCGGCGGCGTTCCAGACCTTGTGGATCAGGCCCTTGCCCTCCTCCAGCACCTCGCCGGTGCGGAACACGGCGCAGTTGTTCTGCATCGTCTTCTGCATCTCGGCACGGAGTTCGGCGGTCGGCGTCGAGCCGTTGGCGTAGCGGAACCGGTCGAGGCGCTCGAGGGCCTTGTCGGTCGCGCCCTTGGGCAGCTCCATGGCCCGGCCGTTCGGCTCGACGATCTCGGCGCAGCGCTTGCCGGCGGCGCGGCCGAAGACCACGAGGTCGATCAGCGAGTTCGAGCCGAGGCGATTGGCGCCGTGGACGGAGACGCAGGCCGCCTCGCCGATCGCCATCAGCCCCGGGACCACCGTGTCGGGGTTGCCGTCGCGCAGCGTCAGCACCTCGCCGTGATAGTTCGTGGGGATGCCGCCCATGTTGTAGTGGACGGTCGGGATGACCGGGATCGGCTCCTTGGTCACGTCGACGCCCGCGAAGATCCGCGCGGATTCCGAGATGCCCGGCAGGCGCTCGTGCAGGATCTTCGGGTCCAGGTGGTCGAGGTGCAGGTAGATGTGGTCCTTGTTCTTGCCGACGCCGCGGCCGTCGCGGATCTCCATGGTCATGGAGCGCGAGACCACGTCGCGCGAGGCGAGGTCCTTCGCCGACGGCGCGTAGCGCTCCATGAAGCGCTCGCCCTCGGAATTGGTGAGGTAGCCGCCCTCGCCGCGGGAGCCTTCGGTGATCAGGCAGCCCGCGCCGTAGATGCCGGTTGGGTGAAACTGCACGAACTCCATGTCCTGCAGCGGCAGGCCGGCGCGCAGCACCATGGCGTTGCCGTCGCCCGTGCAGGTATGGGCGGAGGTCGCCGAGAAGTAGGCGCGGCCGTAGCCGCCGGTCGCCAGGATGGTCATCTGGGCGCGGAAGCGGTGGATCTCGCCAGTGGCCTGATCGAGGGCGATGACGCCGCGGCAGCGGCCCTCGTCGTCCATGATCAGGTCGAGGGCGAAGTACTCGATGAAGAAATCGGTCTGGTTCTTCACCGCCTGCCCGTAGAGGGTGTGCAGCATCGCGTGGCCGGTCCGGTCGGCCGCCGCGCAGGTGCGCTGGGCGGTGCCCTTGCCGTAATCGGTCGTCATGCCGCCGAACGGGCGCTGGTAGATCTTGCCCTCCTCCGTGCGGGAGAACGGTACGCCCCAGTGCTCCAGCTCGTAGACGGCGGCGGGCGCGTTGCGCACGAGGTACTCGATGGCGTCCTGGTCGCCGAGCCAGTCCGATCCCTTCACGGTGTCGTACATGTGCCAGCGCCAGTCGTCCGGGCCCATGTTGCCCAGCGAGGCCGAGATGCCGCCCTGCGCCGCCACCGTGTGCGAGCGCGTCGGGAACACCTTGGTGATGCAGGCGGTGCGCAGGCCCGCTTCCGAGCAGCCCACCGTGGCGCGCAGTCCCGCGCCGCCCGCGCCGACGATCACGACGTCGAAGGCGTGATCGTGGATGGTGTAGGCAGGCCCGCTGCCGTTGGTGCCGTTGGCGGCCATGTTCGGCTCCTCGAGATCGATGTTGGCGGTGTCAGGCCGGCTGTCCGAAGCCGATGCGCAGGACCGCGTAGAGGCAGGCGACGGCCACGACGACCGCGTAGGCATTGTTGGCGAACACCGCCGCGATCTTCGTCGCCGGCGCGTGCACGTAGTCCTCGATGATCACCTGCATGCCGAGGCGCATGTGGACCGTGACCGACAGTAGCGCCAGGATCAGGAGGATCGACACGAGAGGGGTCGCGACGAGGAGCCGCGCCTCCGGGTAGCCGCGGCCCGCCATCTTGGCGATGATCACCACGAAGCTCAGCATCAGCACGACGTTGGCGACGGCGGTCAGCCGCTGCAGCCACCAGTGCCCGGCGCCGTGATGGGAGACGCCGAGGCCGCGTACGCGGGCGCGCGGCGTGCGGATCGAGACGCGCGTGTCCTGCCGGACCTCTTCCTTAGCCATGTCGTCCTCCTCAGCGGACCAAAAGGGCGACCGCCCAGATGACGAGGGTGAGGGCCACCGAGCCGATCAGCGTCAGCCGGGCCATCGAGAGGCGCTTCTCCCGGTCGAAGCCGACGCCGGTGTCCCAGATCAGGTGCCGGATGCCGCCGAGCATGTGGTGCATCAGGATCCACGTGTAGACGAACAGGATCAGGCGCCCGAAGATCGAGCCGAAGAACCCGGCCACGTAAGAGTAGCCGGCCGGTCCCGAGGCCAGAGCCACGAGCCAGATCGCGACGAGAGCAGTCCCGCCGTAGAGCGCGGTGCCGGTGATGCGGTGGAACACCGACATCGCCATCGTCCAGGTCCAGCGATAGATCTGGAGATGCGGCGACATGGGCTGAGCCACTGTCGGGCGGGCGGTGGGTGCCATCGTGTTGAAGCCTCGCAGCTGCGAACTGGACCGTCTCTAATCTGGTAGCGCTAGAGCCTGAGCGGGCAACCCGCAATCCGTCATGGTGCGGCGCAATGTGCCCTCTGGGGCGACACTTTGCCGATTCTGTCACTTCAGCTGTCCCAGGAGGCGCCACCACGCGTAGTCGAGCGGCGCCGCCACGAGGAGCGACAGGAAACCGAAGCTCAGGGTGAGCCGGGTCGCGTCCCGGAGACGGACCCGCCCGAGCTCGCTGGCGAACACGATCGGGGGCGCCTGATAGGGGAAGAACAGGGTCGAGTAGCCGATCACCTGCAGCGAGACGACCGCGAAGGGTGACAGGTCGCTCGCCTCCGACATCTCGCCCGCGAGCGCCGTGTACAGGGCCGGGGCGCCGTTGGCGGTGACGAGGAGGGTCAGCACCGTGGCGATGCCGGTGAGCACCGCGAAGTTCTGCGTCGGCGCGTCGTGCGCCAGGGGGGCGACGGTCAGCAGCAGATGGCCGAGGCGCTCGCCGAGCCCGGTCTCGTTGACGAGGGCGACGAGGCCGAGCAGCGCCGCGATGTAGAAGCAGGTCCGCAGGTTCACCTGTTGGAACGCCTCCGGCGGCAGGACCCCGATCCGCGGCAGCAGGCAGACGACCGCGGCGGCGAGGCCGACCCAGGCGGGGGCAAGGCCGTGGAGGCTGTCGGTCATCCAGAGGATCAGCGTGCAGGCGAGGATCACCGCGAGGCGCCGCTCGGGCGCGGACAGCGGGGGAAGGTCCGGCAGGGCCGGAGCGGCGGAGCCGAGGTTGTCCGGGAACAGCCGGACGATGAGGCCGACGAGCAGGACGCCCTTCACCAGCGCCAGGACCGGGGCATGCAGGAGGAAGTAAGAGAGGTACGACAGGTGCAGGCCGAGCAGGTGCTCGGCCGAGCCGGCCATCACGAGGTTCGGGACGTTGGCGGGCAGGATCGCCGCAGAGAGGATCGGGGTGGCGAGGCCGACGGCCAGGACCGCACCCGTCCGCCCCGGGCGCCCGGCCGCGAGGCCGAAGGCGTCGCAGAGTGCGAGGGTGACGGGGATCATCAGGGCAATGCGGCCCAGATTCGACGGCATGACGAAGGCGATGAGGAAGCTCAGCGTCACCAGCCCAGCGATGAAGCGGCCGTAGGAGCCGGAGAGCCGCAGGGCGAGGGTGCGCGCCATCCGGGCGCCCAAGCCGGTCCGGGTCATGCCCTGCCCCACTACCATGCCGGACAGGACCAGCCAGAACGCGGAGGACGAGAAGCCCGAGAACACCGTCGCGGCCGAGCCGAGACGCAGCAGCATCGCCAGTCCGAAGAAGGCGAGTGCCGTGACGATCTCGGGCAGCAGCGCGGTCGCCCACAGGCCCATGCACAGCACGAGCAGCCCCGCCGTCGCCGCAACCAGTCCCTCGCCGCTCACCGCGATCGTCCCCGCACCACGCTACGCCGGAAGCGGCATCCTCATCGGATTGGAACGGTTCGCAATTCGGGACTTGTTGAGCGAGCCTTCGCCTGCGGCGAAGGCTGTGGATCCGGTGGGCCGATCTGGCCCAGGGGGCCTCACGACATTGCCCGACCGAAGGCCGGCCGGGCGTCGCGCGGTTTCGAGGATGCGCCGCGGGGACGAGACCCGCGCCGCCTGACTCAGTAGCCGTAGCCGTAGGAGCCGTTGCAGGCAGCCGGGTCGTAGGCGCCGTAGCCGTAAGTGTAGGCGCAATTGTCGTAACCGTAGTCGAGACCGCCCAGGCCGTAACCGACGCCGAGGCCGAGCCCGAGGCCGGCGAGTCCGTAGCCGACGCCGCGTCCGTAGCGGTGGCCGTAATAGCCGCGGTTGACGAAGCCGCGACCGGCGATCCCGCGGTTCCCGACCCCGCCGAACCGGCCGGCCTGGTTATATCCGCCGGCCCGCAGGCCGCCGGTCCGGACGCCGCCGACGCCGGCCACGCCGAGCCCGGCCCCGCGGAAGCCGCCGCCCAGTCCGCCGACCCGCGCCCCGCCGACGCCGTTCTGGAAGGCGCCGCCGCCGAAGCCGCCGTTCCGGAACGCTCCGCCGCCGACACTGCCGCCGCGTGAGCCGCCGCCGAAACCGCCACCGTGGAAACTGCCCCCGCCGAATCCGCCGCCGCGGAAGCCACCGCCGCCGAAGCCGCGGGCATCGGCGACGGTCGGCGCGAACGCGACGGTCGCCAGGAGGGCGGTGGAGACGAGTGCGATACGAGTCATGGGAAAGCTCAGCCTGATGTGTGGTGCTTTAACCACTCAACCCGGCTCTAAGGCGGCTGTATCCAAGCTTGAGTATGACCGATGGCGTGGCAGTCGGTCGCTGAGTTGGCGATATGTACGTCGGGCTCGAACGTCACCCTGGACTTCATGAAGTCTCACCGGAAGGGCGGTTCATCGAAACTGCGCAGCTTGCGCGAGTGGAGACCTTGCCGATCGGCCCGAAGAACGTCGAGGGCCGCCAGCCCGACCCGGAGGTGCTCCGAGACGGCCCGATCGTAGAAGGCGTTGGCGGCACCCGGCAGCTTGATCTCGCCGTGGAGCGGCTTGTCTGAGACGCAGAGCAGCGCGCCGTAGGGAACGCGCAGGCGGAAGCCCTGGGCGGCGACCGTGCCGCTCTCCATGTCCACCGCCACGGCGCGGGACTGGTTGATCCGACGCCGCTCCTGGCTGAAGCGCAGTTCCCAGTTGCGATCGTCGTAGGTCACCACCGTGCCGGTGCGCAGGCGCCGCTTGAGCGCGTCAGCCTGCTCGCCCGTCACCGCGGCGGCGGCGTCCTGAAGGGCGACCTGCACCTCGGCGAGGGCCGGCACCGGCACGTCCGGCGGCACGAGCTCGTCGAGGATCCGGTCGCGGCGGAGGTAGGCGTGCGCCAGCACGTAGTCGCCGATGGTCTGCGACTGCCGCAGGCCGCCGCAATGGCCGACCATCAGCCAGCAGTCTGGGCGCAGCACCGCGAGGTGGTCGGTGATCGTCTTCGCGTTCGAGGGGCCGACGCCGATATTGACCAGCGTCGTGCCCTGCTGGGTCCCGTCGGAATCGCGCGCCACCAAGTGGTAGGCCGGCATCTGATGGCGGTGCCAGGGCGAGGCGGCGATCACAGCGGCCGGGTCTGCATCGGCCGCCTCGGCACGGGTCACGGACACGCCGCCCGGCAGGACCAGCCGCTCGAACCCCTCCGCGCCCGAAGCGAGCCGCTCCAAGCCGTGGCGGACGAACTGGTCGACGTAGCGGTGATAGTTGGTGAGCAGGATCCAGGGCTGGACGTCGCGCCAGTCGCAGCCGGTGTAATGGACGAGCCGCCGGAGCGAGTAATCGACCCGAACCGCGTCGAACAGCGCCAGGGGCAGCGGCTCGCCAGGGATCTGGTCGAACAGCCCGTCCGCGATCTCGTCGCCCACGAGCGACAGGAGCGGCACCGGGAAATAGGTGGCGAGGTCCGCGCCATCGACGCTCCGCCCGCGCGCGTCCAGCCCGGCCTCCAGCACGTAGGGATAGGGAATCTCCTGCGCGCTGAGACCGACCTCGAGGGCGATGCCGTAGTCGGCGATCAGCGGCTCCAGCTGGCGGGTCAGGTACGTCCGGAAGAATCCCGGATGCGTGATTGTGGTGGCGTAGGTGCCGGCGGCCTGGAGCTTGGCGGTGGCGCGCCGGACCCGGGGCAGCGGCCCGTCCGGGCGGTAGCTGATCCGTAGTTCCGGGTAGCGGAAGGCGAGACGCTCCGTGGCGTCCGGCGGCGGCCCGCCGGCGAGGTAGCGCTCCAGCGCGGTCCGCAGGGCGCCGGCCGCGTCGTCGTAGAGTTCGACCAGCCGGTCGATGGCGGTCGCGGCATCCGCCACCGCCTGCATCGGCCGCAATTCCCGCTCGATCATGTCGCCTCCGTTCCTGCTGCCGGATCTACACCCCGCGCCATCCGGGGGCGAGATGCGGGGTTGCGAGCCGCGGACACATGGCCGACAAGCCGACCGGCGCGGAGCGCGGCGGCGAGGACGCGGGCATGGACACGGGGCTGGACGCGGATGAGTTCGGGACCCGTCCCGGTGAAGAGAGGGCCGCCCTGCCCGCGACCTTCGACGCGGGCCTCCACTTCATCGGCCGGCTGCGCACGCCCTGGCAGGCGCGGTCCGACTGTCCGAAGAACGGCCTGCAGGCCGACGGAATCTGCACCGTCGAGGTCGATCCGGCCTACGCCCCCGGCCTGCGCAACGTCACGGGCTGCACGCACCTGATCCTCCTCTACTGGATGGACCGAGCGACCCGCGGCCTCGTGATCCAGCGGCCGCGCCACGCCGACGGCCCCAGGGGCACGTTCTCTCTGCGCTCGCCCGCCCGTCCCAACCCGATCGCCCTGTCGGTCGTGGAACTGCTCGGCCGCGACGGTGACACGCTCCGCGTGCACGGGCTTGATTGCCTCGACGGCACGCCGCTCCTCGACATCAAGCCCTACTACGCCTCGACGGACGCGCGGCCCGACGCCCGGGTCGACCGGGTCGGGGCCGAGCCGTGAAGCGCGTCGTTTCACTCGTTCTCGGCGGGCTCGCCCTCCTGGCGATCGGCGGCTTCGCCGGGTGGCGCCTGCACCGGCCGGGGGCCGACGCGCGGGCCTACGCCGAGATGCGCCTGATCGCCGTGCAGGTCAGCCTCGACGAGGCGCCGCCGGACTACGTGTTCTGGGCCGGCGATTCCCAGGTGGAGCTGCAGCCCGGTAGCCAGCGCCCCTGCGGGCTCGATTTCCTCAACGGCGGGATCAGCGGCGCGACCGCGGGCAGCTACGCGGACTATCTCGCGCGCCTGACCTTCAAGGTGCAGCCGCGGCTCGCGGTCCTGACCATCGGGACCAACGACATCCTGGTGAAGAACAACCCGCAGCTGCACAAGCCGACGGAGCAGTTCGAGGCCGCCGCCGAGACGATCGTCAAGCGGCTGCAGACCCTCAGCTCGCGCATCGTGGTGACCGCCCTCCCCCCGGTGGGTCGCGAGATCGGCAAGCTGGTCGATGCCGGCGCGGTCGCGGATTACTCGCGCCGGTTGCAGAACCTCTGCGGGCGGCTCGGCTGCGTCTTCACGGATCCGTTCGCCGCCCTGCGCGACGGCGATACGGGTTACGCCAAGCCCGGCGCCCTGCGCGACGGGCTGCACCTCGCGGCGTTCCGGCCGGCGCTGAAGGCGGTCGAGCCGGCGCTCTGCACCCCGTGAGGATCGGCGCCGCGTCATCGCGAGCGGAGCGAAGCAATCCAGGAGCGCGACACGGATCGAAGCGTCACGTTGCCCTGGGTCGCTTCGCTCCGCTCGCGATGACGGCGCGGGAATCGGGCCGTCCGCCGGCTCACTCCCACTCGATCGTGCCGGGCGGCTTCGAGGTGATGTCGTAGGTCACCCGGTTGATGCCCTTCACCTCGTTGATGATCCGGGTCGCGACCCGGCCCAGGAAGGCCATGTCGAACGGGTAGAAGTCGGCGGTCATGCCGTCGACCGAGGTGACGGCGCGCAGCGCGCAGACGTGGTCGTAGGTGCGCCCGTCGCCCATCACGCCGACGGTCTTGACCGGCAGGATCACCGCGAAGGCCTGCCAGATCGTGTCGTAGAGGCCGGCCTGCCGGATCTCGTCGAGGTAGATCGCGTCGGCCTTGCGCAGGGCCTCCAGCTTCTCGCCGGTGATCGTGCCGGGGCAGCGGATCGCCAGGCCCGGGCCCGGGAACGGGTGGCGGCCGACGAAGCCCTCGGGCAGGCCGAGCTCCTTGCCGAGCACCCGGACCTCGTCCTTGAAAAGCTCGCGCAGCGGCTCCACGAGCTTCATGTTCATGCGCTCGGGCAGGCCGCCGACGTTGTGGTGGCTCTTGATGGTCACGGACGGGCCGCCGGTGAACGACACGCTCTCGATCACGTCGGGGTAGAGCGTGCCCTGAGCGAGGAACTTCGCCCCGCCGATCTTCTTCGATTCGGCCTCGAAAACGTCGATGAACAGGCGGCCGATCGTCTTGCGCTTGATTTCCGGGTCGCTGACGCCCTCCAGAGCCGCGAGGAACATCCCCGACGCCTCCACGTGGACCAGCGGGATGTTGTAGTGGTCGCGGAACAGTGCCACGACCTGCTCGGCCTCGCCGAGGCGCAGGAGACCGTGGTCGACGAACACGCAGGTCAGCTGATCGCCGATCGCCTCGTGGATCAGCACCGCCGCCACGGCCGAATCGACGCCGCCCGAAAGGCCGCAGATCACCTTCTCGGAGCCGACCTGCTCGCGGATCTTGGCGATTGCCTCTTCGCGGTAGGCGCCCATGGTCCAGTCGCCCGAGCAGCCCGCGACGTCGCGCACGAAGTTGCGGATCAGCAGGGCGCCGTGGGGCGTGTGCGCCACCTCCGGGTGGAACTGGACCGCGTAGTAGTTGCGGGCCTCGTCGGCAACCGCCGCGAAGGGCGCGTTCCTGGAGATCGCCACGGTGGTGAAGCCGTCCGGCAGCTTGGTGACGCGATCACCGTGGCTCATCCAGACCGTGTACTTCTCGCCCTTGTGCCAGACGCCCTTGAACAGCGGGCAGTCGGCCAGGATCTCGACCTCGGCGCGGCCGAACTCCGCGTGGTGGCCGCCCTCGACGGCGCCGCCGAGCTGGGCCGCCATGGTCTGCTGGCCGTAGCAGATGCCGAAGACCGGGACGCCCGAATCGAACACGAGCTGGGGCGCGCGGGGCGAGGCCTCGACGGTAACCGATTCGGGGCCGCCGGAGAGGATCACGCCCTTGGGCTTCTGCTCGCGGAACGCGGCCTCGGCCTTCGTGAAGGGCACGATCTCGCAGTAGACGCCCTCCTCCCGCACGCGGCGGGCGATGAGCTGCGTCACCTGAGAGCCGAAATCGACGATCAGGATCTTGTCGTGGTCGGTGTTCATCGCGGGCGATTATCCGAAGCCCGCGGCGCGTGCAACGCACAAGTCCGGATTGTCCGGCCTTCCGACGTGCCGTCACCGACGGAATGCCGGACCCGGCCGTCAGGTCCCGCGCGTCGCCGTCGCCCCGTCGGTGCCGGCGCGGCCAGCCGCGCGCGGCGGTCTCGGCTGGCCCGACGCGCGCCAGCTCTCAATCGAAGTTGCGGACCTTGGCCGAGCCACCGAGGCTGATCGCGGGCTTCGCGGCGGCGCCGGCGAGGCTCACCTTCTTCTGGCCGGGCGGGGTCTTGGCGCGCAGCTGCGGGGCGGGCTCGGGAGTCGGTCGCGACGGCTTCAAGTGCGCCTGGCCGTGGATCACCGAGCCGATCTCCCCCGCCACGCGGATCAGGTCGTCGCGCTCGCAGGAACGAGCGACCTTCAGCCCGAGCTTGTGCATGTGGCTCTTGCCGTAGAGGTAGGCGGCGAGCTGCGCGCGCTTCAGCGGCGGGATCTGCTCCAGGATCAGCGGCAGGTCGAAGTCGTCGGCCCGGTACACGGAGCCCAGAACCTCGAGGGTCACCGGGCAATCGACTTCGGGCTCGGCGCCGCTGGTCGGATGCGCTTGCGTCATGGATGCCTCTCGGAGGTCGATGGATCGGGACCGGGCTCGGATGCCCCGGAGCCGGGGTCGAGTTCAACCCCTATCGGAACGGTGAGGTTCGCAATCCTGTCCTGCGCGGGTCCGGGCGTCGGTGGCGGGACTGGTTCGGGCTTCCAGGCGCCCAGGCAGCCGGTGCAGACCGATTCGATCACCGCGCGGGCATGGGCCTGCCGACGGGCCCAGAGCATCTCCCGGGCGAGGCGCGCCGCCTCAGCGTCCGGCAGCGGGCGGATGCGGATGAAGAGCGGCTCCTGCGCGGCGACGGGTGCCGGTGTGAGGGCGAGGAGCCCGAGCAGCGCCATCGCGGGATCGGCGGCACGCCACCGGCGCCGCGGCGCCGACCATGCAGGTCCCGCCATGTCACTCTCCCGCCCGGAACGAGCGCGATACCTCACCCGTCAGGGTAAACCGCCTCTTAACGGCCGCCGCGGCCGCGCGGAACTTCACCTCGGGAAGCCGGTAGAACCAGGGGGGACCGAGCGGGAGACGGCTTGATGCCTCAGATGTTCGACTGGATCTTCTTCGCGATCATGCTGCCGTTCCCGGCCTATCTGGTCTGGGACTTCATGCGGCATCGATAGGCGGGGCGAAACGGCGCTCACCCGCCGGGCGAAGCGGCCGCGCGGCCGACCGGCGCGGTCCGTTGAGGCTCGATGCCCGGCTCCGCCGCCTGCTCGGCCCGCCGCCGCTCCTGCGCGCGCCCGAGCCAGACGCTGTTCACGAGCCACGCCATCGACAGCGGGATCGCGGCGCCGGCCACGCTGGCGCTGCCGAGCCCCATGCCCTGGATGCCGGTGAACGACCACGCGCCGACCTGATCGCCCAACCGGTAGACCACCGTGTCGATGAAGCTCTTCGCCTTATAGCGGTCCTCCCGGGGGACGACGGTGAACAGCACCTCGCGCACCGGCCGGGCGATCGCGAAGTTCCCGGCCCGGCGGAGCACCTGGAACGCCACGATGACGCCGATCGTCGGCCAGAGCGCGAGCGCCGCGAAGCCGAGGATGCTGAAGGCCGGGAGGATCGCCAGCGTCAGGGCGACGCCGATTCGGTTCACGATCCGGCCTGTGAGGAACAGCTGGATGCCCAGCGTGAGGACGTTCACCGCGAAGTCGACGCTGGCGAAGAACGCCGTCTGCGCGCCGCGGTCCGGGAAGCTCCGCTTCGCGATGCCCGCCTGCTCGAAGTACAGGAACGTCGAGGTCACCGAGAACAGCAGCAGGAACAGCGAGATGTTGAGCAGGTAGGGCGACGCGAGAGTCCGGGTGACGCCGGCGAGCACGCTTCCGCCGATCGTCCGGTCCTGCCCGTCCTCGGCGCCCCCGTCGCGGCCCGGCACCTCGTGCAGCTGCGTCGACAGCGCGGCGAGCCCGCGCATGCAGAACACCGCGACCTCGAGGAGCGCCACCGCGCAGAGCATCAGGCCCCAGGTCGGGACGTTCTTGGCCAGGATCGCGGTGGTCGCCGAGCCCGCGATGGCGCCGAGAGTCGCGCCGGCCGCGATGAAGCCGAACAGCCGCTTGCCCTGGGCGTTCGAGAACACGTCGACGATCGTCGCCCAGAAGATCGAGACCACGAACAGGTTGAAGATCGACAGCCAGACGAAGAACACCCGGCCGATCCACACGCCCCACTCGGCGGGCGCGAGGTAGAGCGTCAGCGCGAAGGCCAGGATGTTGGCCGCGAAGAACCGATAGGTGATCGGCACGAACCGCGCCCGCGGCATCCGTTTCACCAGGTAGGCGAAGGGCAGGTTGAGGGCGAGCATCCCCACGAGGGTGGCGGTGAACAGCCAGGGCAGGTTCTCGATGCCGCCGGCGACGCCCATCTGGTCCCGGATCGGGCGCAGCACGTAGTAGGCGGCCAAGATCGAGAAGATGTAGGCCCATGACCAAGCCAGCGCCCGGCCCTCGCCGGGCTTAACATCGATCAGGCGCGCGAGCGTGCCGCGGGCGGGTTCAGGCATGGGCCGATCTCACCGGAATGGGCTTCTTCCCCGGACGGGCCTCCCTCGGGGAAGGCTCGGTCGGACCCCTCGCCGTTGCGGGGCCCGGCGAGGGGCCGGGCGACGCGCCTACTTCGCCAGTCCGAGTTTCTCGCGCATCTCCGGCGCGGTGACGTCGTGACCGAAGCCCGGGCTGCCCATGGCGAACTTGTCGGCATCCTTCAGCGGGCCGACCACCACCGGGTCGAACCCGGCATCGCGGACGAGGCCCTCGGCGACCTTCAGCGCCTCGGGGTCGTCCCCGGCGATCGGGATCGCCATCCGCCCGCCCGCACGACCCTTGCCGCCGTCCGCGCCCTCCTTGGCGAAGATCTTGTAATTGGCCGCGTTGAAGGCGCGCACGATCTTGGCGCCGGGGAAGTACTTGGCCGAGGTCGCGCCGATCCCGCTGGCCTGGACCTCGTCGTAGAGCGCGCCGTCGCGCTTCTGCGTGGCGTTGCCGGCATCGAGGACGACCTTCCCCTTGAGGGACGGGCCGATCTCCTTCGCGAGGTCCGGATAGGCCTTGTAGGGGACGGCGATGAACATGGCGTCGCCGAACTTGATCGCCTCCTCGGGCGTGCCGGCCCTGGCCTTGGGTCCGAGCTCCGAGACCATCGCGGCGAGCTGCTCCGGGTGGCGGGAGGCGAACATGACCTCGTGGCCGTCCTTGACCCAGAGCGTCCCGATCGTGCCGCCGATGTTCCCGGCGCCGATCACGCCGATCCGGATCTTCTTCGCGCCGTCCTGGGCTGCGGCGGGCACGGCCGCGGGAAGAGCGGCGGCCACGGCGAGGCCGGCCGCGAGGGCGAGCGCCGCGCGGCGCGAGATGAGATCAAACCGCATCGATGAACGTCTCCATCTGCTTGCGCTGCGCCGCGTCGGGCAGCTTGCCCCGCGCGGCCCCGAGGTTGTCCTCGACATAGGCGGCCTTCGCCATGCCGGGGATCGGGCAGGTCACGGCCGGGTTGCCGAGCACGTATTTCAGGAAGAACTGCGGCCAGCTCGCGCAGCCGAGATCCTTGGCGACCGCCGGCAACTCCTTGCCCTGGACCGCCTTGAACAGGCGATCGCGGCCGAACGGCACGTTGGTCATCACCGCCACGCCGCGATCCGCGGCCAGCGGGAGCACGCGCTCCGCGGCGGCACGGTTGTCGATGGCGTAGTTCACCTGAATGAAGTCGAGGCTCTCGCGCCTCATGACGGCCTCCAGGGCGTCGAGCTGGTTGTCGCGCCAGACCGTGACGCCGACGTACCGGACGCGCTTCTGCGCCTTCAGATCGCGCAGGACCGCCAGATTCCCGGTCACGTCGATCAGGTTGTGGACCGCCACCAGGTCGAGGGTGTCCACTTTCATGCGCTTCAGCGATCGGTCGAACTCCGCGAGCGTCGCGTCGCGGCCGGTCGTGTCGACCTTGCTGGCGAGGAAGATCTTCTGGCGCAGGCCGGGCTCCGCCAGGATCAGGCCGAGGACGTCCTCGGCGGTGCCGTAGCTCGGGGCCGTGTCGATCACCGATCCGCCGAGTGCGACGAAGGTCTTAACCGCCTCCTTCAGGGGCGCCACCGCCTCGGGCGTCGGCTCGACCTCGTAGCGCCGCGACGTGCCGATCCCGATGGCCGGGAGCGTCTCGCCGGTGGAGGGTATCGGGCGGCGGATCAGCGGCTCGGCCGCCGCGGCGAGGCGGCCGGCGAGCGGGGCGATAGCGGCTGCGGCGATGACGGCGCGACGGGATACGGGCATGGCCGGCCTCCGACGGATTCAGGACCCGCCGGGAGATAGGGCGCGTCCGCGCTCTGTGTATTCTTAATTCTCCGCTTCCGCGAGGGATGCGCGCTGCACCTTCGAGGCTCGGTCTAATCTTCCTCGGGCGGGTCCTCGAATTCCGCGCCGTCGGTATCGGGGGCGATGCGGAACCGGTACTCGTCGATCGCCAGGAACGCCCGGTGGGCGACCTGCGGATCGATCCCGTCGCGGACGACCAGGGTCTGGAAGTCGATGAACAGGCGCGCGACTCGGGCCTCCTCCGACAGGGTGGTAAGGGCGGACGAGCTCGCGCCGGCGCGCATCATGTAGCGCTTGGCCTCTCCGGCCGCGTCTGGCGCGGGCAGGACGACGACCTGCCCGGCGGTTTCCGGCTTCAGTTCCGCCCAGCGGACGGGCGTCCAGGCGATGATGGCGTCGGTGTGCTTCATCGAAGGCTCCGGCAGGTGGACGGGGATCCGCCTACCGGGCGCGGCCGGGAACGTCGAGGCTCCCGGCGTTCCGGATCAGGGTGCGCGCTCCATCTGGCCACGGATCTCGCCCTTCGGGTTCGCGGCGGTGTGGAGGTTGAAGTAGACCTTCCCCGCCTCGAGATCGGCGGCCTTGGCGTCGTCGAGGGTCGCCTCGCCGGTGAAGGGGCTGCTCGCCGCCGTCACCGGCACGAGCACGCCGGCATTCTCGCCCGCCTTGGCTGGCCCGTGGAAATGGGCGGCCGTGACCGGCCCGGTGAGGCCGCTGTACTGGCCCGACCAGCTCAGGCGCTTGGTGGCGGGATCGAAGGTCGCGGTGATCTCGCCCTTGCCGGAGGACGCGGTTGCCGGCACCTCGCTACCGCCGGTGAGCGCCGCGCGGTAGGTGACGTCCTTGCCCGCGGCGAATGCCGGACCCGTGGCGAGCGGCACCCCGAGGACGAGAAGGGCGGCGAGGCTGGTGGTCCAGCGATGGCTCTTGCGCGCTGTCATCGAACGCTCCGCGATCTGACGGGCCGTCGAGCGGCCCGTGCCAAACCTAGCGGGCCGGGACGGGTCGGACATGGCGGACGGGCTGTCGCCGAGCGATTCTCGGTGACAGCCAAGCGTTTCCCTCCCGCGCGCGACGGCACGCGGCCTGCCCGACCTCCGGAGGCGCGATTTGCTCACGGGAAGACGTTGACACGGCACGCCCGCTCTTCCTATACCGCCGCCACTGCACGCATCGTCTCGATGGACGGTGGCGGCTCGTGGCGGGGTAGCTCAGCTGGTTAGAGCAGAGGAATCATAATCCTTGTGTCGGGGGTTCAAATCCCTCCCTCGCTACCATCTAACTCCTTGTTTTTTCTTGCTAGACCGAACCCGCCCTTCGGCGGGTTTGACGTTTTTGGCGCCAAGGTTTGACGCCCATTCGCCCTGCGACGCGCGAATTCGGCGTCCAAGGAGGCCACCAGCGCCCGCATCTTCGGAGCCAGATCGGCCCCCTTCGCGTAGTGGCGCGCCATCTCGATCGTGCGCTGGCCGAGGGCGTCGGCGATCGCACGTTCATCGTGCCCGATCTCGCGCAGTACGACGGCCAGGGTGTGCCGTAGCCCGTACAGGGTGAGACCCGGCTGGACTTTTTCAGCCTTCTCCAGCTTCAGCCGTATCGGTCGCCAGGACGCGCGGAATCCGCTGAGTGTCCAGGGTTTGCCCTCGGAGTTTGCGCACAGAGTCGGTGCTGTGTGCTCCGGCGCGGCAGCCAGGATCATCGTGAGCGGTAACGGAGCGGGCCAGAACACAGGCTCGCCCGTTTTGGCGCGGCTCGTCGACAACTCGCCATCGCGGAAGGCCTCCCGCGGCAGGCCGAGCGCCTCTTTTGGTCCGAGACCGGTAAACATCATCAAGGCGACCGGAGTGAGGATGTGCGGCGGGGCAGCGGCCAGCACAGCTTCGCGCTCGGCGTCCGACCAAGGCCGATTGGCGTCGGGTTCGCCCTTTTTCTTGCGCAGATCCTTGATGCCGGCGGCAGTGTTCGCCGGCAGGTGACCGCGCTCCGACCCCCAGGCGAAGAGCAGCGACAGCACCGCCTTCACGTAGTTGCCGAACCGACGGCCCTTCCGCTCAGCTGCGCGGTCTCTGACCTTCACCACGAACGGGCGCGTGAACCGAGAAAGATCTGTGCCGTCGATGTCTTTCAGGTAGTCGAGGACCTTCTGGTAGTCTGCGCGTGTCTGCGGAGCTAAGTCGGTGAAAGCCGCGTGCGCGCGGTAGGCGACGATCAGGCTGCAGAGCGTGCCGGCCTTGGGCGCGGCGGCCGACTCGGCGCTCTTCCCGATCCGGGCCACCTCCGCGAAGAACGCAGCGGATCCGAGCGGCGCCTTCTTCAGGTCGATCTTTTCGCCAGTCTTCCGGTGGTAGCATCGCATAACGCCGTGCCGGTCCGCGAAAATCTTGAACCCTTTCACTCGGATGCGGGTCACCCGAGCCTCGCCAAGATATCCTCGTCGCTCTCCTGAATTGGCTCGCGTTCCGGCAGCGCCTCGAAGAAGAGGTCGACCTGGGTACGGTCCCAGAGCACGCGTGTGCCTACGAGCTTGGGCCGCGGCATCAGCCGTTCGCGCACCATCTCGTCGAAGGTCGTCGTAGACACCCCGACGTAGCGGGCTACCTCTTGGCGAGAGAGGCCTTTGGGCGCGAACGGAATTGTGGTCCGCCCGGGCGGGCGACCGCTATGTCGCACTTTGCCCTCCTAGGCGCTTCATCGCAGGTTCGTGTTGGTGATCCCGAAGATCGAGGAGGGCATCAGCGCGTACGGTCTGGCGCTCGGCAGGCAATCTCGGTGTGATGCTCGAGGAGCCGGCGCGGCTGTCGATAGTGCAGCGGCCGGGCATCAAGCGGCCTCGACCGTTCCGATGGCCAGGAGGGCCGCCATCCGCGCCTCGACTTCGCCAAGGAAAGCGTTCACGGCAACTTCGTCCCTGGCGATCTGCCTGTCGTCGCGGTGCAGCCGCTTGACCCACAGCCGCAGGGCCGATGGTACGCTCGGGTGCCACGAGGCGAAGTCGCACCACATTCGGCCCGTGCAGGCCATCTGCCAGCGCATCTGCGGCCGGTGCGCCTCCGGGATCTCCTCCGCGAGCAGCGTCTCCAGATGGGTGCGCAGCGTCGGGCACTTGAACTCGACCAGGCCGTCCGTACCGACGAGTCGGTCCGGGCTGGCCCCGGCCATTTCGATCGTCGGATGGTCGACGAACCCGACTTTCACGGTGTCGACGCCGTACAGGAACTCGTAGGCGTCGCAGGCCTGGGGCTCCCGTTCCGAGCCCTCGATCATCGCGGCCGTGAGATGGTGCTGCGTCGCGAGGCCGGTCAGGCGCTCGCCCACGAGCTCCATCAGATAGCGCTCGCGCTCCGCAGTCGGCTTGCCGTCGCGCTTGACCGCCAGCACGTCGGCCACGCGCGAAGCCGTGACCTTGCCGCAGCGGGCGTCCAACCACGCGGCGCTGCCCTGGATCATTTCCGCCATGTCAGCGGCCCTCCGGCCGGGCACGCCGGGCGACGGCGCGCTCGATGGCGTCCAGGGCCTCGCCGTAGAGGCTGGCTGGAAGGTCGGGCACGCTCTCGACGGCGAAGACGCGCAGGAACTTGGCCGGGGCGATCCCGTGCTTGGTGAGGAGATTGCGCAGCGTCTCGGCCTGCGCGTCCGAGATCACGTCCGCGGACGCGTCCGCCCCGGACGCCCCGTCGGTGTCGTCCGGATCGTTGGTCAGGGCGATGTTGAAGACCTGCAGGACGAGGTAGCGACGCGCGTAGGTGATCGTCGACCCGATGCCCTGGATGGGCGTCTTGTTGGCCTTCCCCTGTGCGCCCGCCGTGTCGGGCGGCAGATCCAGATGGTAGGCGCGCTCGTGTCCGGCCTCGTGGGCGCAGGTGCATTTCACCCGCAGATGCCCCTGGATCGGCGACGCCTCGGTGTCGAACGAGAGCGAGAAGCCGCGCCGCGCGATGACCGGCTGCGTGGCCCGCGCGATCGTCTCCAGGCGCGCGTAGGGTGCGCCGGAATGCGTGTTCCGGGCATCGCGCAGGACGCGCGGCAGCTCGGCCTGACAGGCCGCCATGGCGGCGATGAAGGCCACCCGGGCGCGCTCAGCCCGATCCTCCCTCGCCATGACCAGGAACCGTTCGACCCGGTCGGGATCGACGTTCGGATCGCGCGCCATCCGCTCGATGATCGAGAGGACCGTGGCACCCTCGCTCGGCGAGGCCGCTGTCACGGCCTGGGACGCCGCATCGGTGGCGACGATCTGCATCTGCGGCTGGCTCACCGGCTCCTCTCCTCTCTCTCTTGCTGCTGGCGGTCACCGGCGCCGCCCGGTCGTGACGGTGCCGAGATCGGCGAGGATGGCGGCGCGGTCGGCGTCGGTCTGGGCCAGCCGGTGCGCGTGCAGTTCGGTCACGGCTGGCGGCAGGCCATCGATCAGGGCCTGCGCGGAAGCGAGGCCGCGGACGATCGAGACGCCGCGGATCTCGGCGAGGCCGGAGTCGTCCCGGCCCACCAGCATCACGACGGCGTCGCACAGCTCCTCGGCATCGCCGGCCGGGACGGGCAGGACCCGCACGACGTAGCGGCGGCCGGAGCGGCCGCGCCAAGCGGACAGGGGCATGATGGGGCTCCCGCGGAGGCCTGCTGTGGAGCGGAGGCGCTCCTCGCGCGGTAGGCATTCAGCGGCCGCCCGATCGGCTGGCGCGATCTGGAGGGCGAAGCGGCGGGCCGCCTGCTGGTTGGCGATGACGGCCGCCTGCGCGTCCAGTCGATCACGGCGTTCCTCGAGGGTCATATGATCGAAGGCATGGCCGGCCATGGTCAGGCGGCCTCGCGGATCTGGTCGGCTTCACAATCCGCGATTGCCGCCAGCTCTTCGGCCTCCTCGGCTTCGCGCTCCTCGATCCAGTGGCGCGCTGCCGCGATGCAGTCGAAGCCTTCGGCTTCGAGCCCGCGAGGACTGCGGACCGCGTAGGTGCGATCCAGAATGACGACCCAGCGGTCGTCGGACTTGAATGGGAGGTGGACGCTTCCGCCCGAAGCGGAGGCCTCGAAGGTGAGGTTGACGTGAGACTGGGCGGCTTCGGACACGAGAAGCTCCATCGCGGCGGGCGATGCAGCGTTGTACGCATACAGCGTACGTTTTGTCAACGCATAACGCGTACGAATGGGCAAAACGTACGAATGGTCGGTCCGTTTGGCCTGCCGGTACGTCAATCCCTTGTTGAGGTCCGCGCATAGGCCTGCGATCGGCCGGAACGGGCTGACCACCCGTCAGAGAGAGCGGCGGCCCATGGGATTCGGCCACGCTCTGAAGCCTCTGCTCCGCCGAGCGGCGCGCAGGCGGTGGCGGAGAGCGTCGCGGGGGAGCCAGCAACGTCGAGGGTATCGCGGAGGCTGCCCTGCGCGTCCTCTCCGGATCGTGGCGCCGGACCTATGCCGGTCGATACCAGCCCGTGACGATCCCGAGGATGCGGACCTGGTCCTCGCTGGCGCCGAGATCGAGCACTTGCTGGTGATCTGGATGCGTGCTGTCCGGGCACAGGAGGACCTGGTCTCCGTCGGACCGGACCTTCCTGATGGTCCACTCGATGAAGTCGCCGCGCCACCGCTCGACATGAACGTATTTTCCGTTCGGCGGAGTATGCCGGCCCTCACCGTAGCGCTGGCAGATGGCATAATGCCCGTCCGGTGCGACTTTATTGAGTGAAGGCCCAACAATTCGAAGGACGTACTGCCCAACTTTATTGACGTAATGCTCATTCGGGACGGAGATCCAGTCCTCCGGCTCGTCCAAAGACGGGCTTCGCTCCATCCAATTGCTCGCATGTGCTGGTCCCATGACGGGCAACATGCCGGAACGAATCAGGAGGACGCTAGATGCTGCGTCCCGGGGCTCATGGGGCGGCAGCTTCAAAATTGTGGACGCCGCGAGAGGCATGATCTCGAGCTGCGCCATCCACGCGCCGTGATCCGCGTCGCCGTGAACGAGCACGATCAGTTCGGCCGGCTGAATCGGCGGCGTCCCCTTGCCAACAAGAGCGCGGGCGAGCTTGGCCGCCACCTTCGGCTGCAGCGACTCTATCGTCTGATCCTCGAAGTAGCGCTGGATGCTAGATCGGCCCCGGTAACCGGCCTCCCGGGCTACCTGCTCGAGGGACATGCCGGCACGCTCGCGCAGGTGGGCGAGACGTTCCGCGACGGGCCGGGCGCTGGTTGTGACCATTGCGCAGCTATGACGCACAGAGTCGTACGCTTTCCACGTTGACGTACGTACGTTCATTGCGTACGTATCGATGCATGACGCCCGCAGAGCGCATCATCCGGCGATTCGGTGGCATTCGACCCATGGCGTCGAAGCTCCGCGACACGCCGCCCTCGACCATCCAGGGCTGGATGGAGCGCGGCCTCATCCCGATCCGCCGAGCGCCCCAGATCATCGCCGCCTCCCGCGACCTCCCGCGCCCGGTGACGGCCGCCGATTTCATCCCGCGCCGCGACGCGGATGATCCGGTCGATGCCGCACGGGAGGAGGCTGTCTGATGCCGCCCGGTCCGCGCCCGCGCAATTGGCTACCGGTCGCCCGAGGCCTCGGCCGCATTGGCGGCCTCGAGCAGGGCTGCTGCGAGGTCGCGAGCCTGACCGACGCGCATCCCGACCGTGTGCAGTACGGGCCCCGCACGAGCGCGCGGATCCTGAACGCGGCCGCCGGTGGTCATCAGCACGTAGGGGCCGCCCGGCCCAGGCAACGGCGCCACCAGGAAGCCGTTCAGCGCGTGGATCTCCGGTCCAGTCTCCATCCCGCTTCCCTCTCCCGCGGCACGGCCGCCGGCACCCGCGAATCCCTGCGCGCGCGGGCCGCGCACCGCACCCGCAGACACCGCGCCGGCCCTGCCCGGAGCTTGCCGCTCGCCGGACCTCATGCCGGCTTCGTCCTCACGCCCCGGCTGCCTCGCTGGCCGCATTGCAGCCGGGGTGTCGCCGTTCTTCTCCGCCGCTTCCGTCGCCTCCCGTCCGCACGCCGTGCTTCGGCCCCGCCGAGGATCTCGCATGGAGGGCTGATCGAATGCGGTCAAAATCGCGGTGGCGTCGCATGGTGACGGTGGAGCAGGCCAACGAGGTCGCCCGGGATCCGCTTCTGCGGCTCGTGCTGGATCGGAAGGATCGCACGGGCTCGCTGATGGCAGCCTACGATGATGTCGGGGGATGCCTCGGCCGCTCGCCGTCGTGGGTGCGCAAGGTGATCGGGCGCGCGGCCGACGTCTCGGTCGGTCTCCATGACTGGCTCAACATCAACACGCTCTGCGCGAGGCTCGACGCGGCGAGCGCGCGGCTGGAGGCCGCGACAGCGGCCCGGGAGGAGGCGCGACGTGCGGTTCGTGAAGCTGCTGCGGTCGCTGGGCCGCTTCGGTCTGGCCGCGATTCGGGACCTGCGGTCGCGCCTGCGTGCGTGATGCCGGGGACGCTGGCCGAATTGCCCCGCGCCCCGGGCTGAGGATTTCCGCCCCTGCGCGGCGTGCCCCGCGCAACCTGGAGGCCCGCGATGGCCGAGAACCCGGACAGCCCCCGGCCAAGGGGCGACGCGCGTCCGCTCGTGTCCCTGGCCGCGCTCGCAGTCGCGGAATAGCCCGATGCGCTGGATCCTCATCCGCGCCGGCGCGGTTCTCGGCCGGGGCAGCCGCGAGACCGTGCTGACGCTCGCCGAGCACCACGGTCTCGTCTGGCACGCGACCTCGGGACGTTCGCCCGAGCCCGGCCGGGGCTACCATCCCGACGGCACGGAACTGCCGCCGCGGCTCGTCCAGGGCGCCCTGATCCTGCCGGAGGCCATGCTGCCGGCGCGAGCCCGGAGGCGCGCGGCATGAATCTCCCGAGCGCACTCACGGCACGCCTGGAGGCGGTCCGACCGGAATACCGCGTGCTCCCGCACAATATCGACGCAGAGCAGGCGCTGCTGGGCGCGATCCTGGTGAACAACGACGCCTACCACCGGGTGGCCGCCTTCCTCCTGCCCGAGCACTTTATGGAGGAGGCGCACCGCAAGATTTTCACGGTGGCGGGTGCACTGATCCGGGCTGGCTCGGTCGCCACGCCGATCACCCTGAAGACCTATCTGGGCGACGCCGATTTCGGCGGCCAGACGGTGATGCAGTACCTCGCGAGGCTCGCTGCCGATGCGACCACCGTCTGCAACGCGGGCGCCTACGCCCGCACGATCCATGACCTCGCGATGCGCCGCCGTCTGATCACCGTCGGCGAGGAACTGGTGAGCGGTGCCTACGAGGCGCCGGTGGAGCATGCGCCCCGCGACCTGATCGAGGCCACCGAGGCCCACCTGCTCGACCTGATCGATACCGAGCCGGGCTTGGCTTCGACGGCGCAGAGCGCGGCGCAGTCCGCCGCCTGGATGCGCGAGCGGATCGACGGCCTGCGCTCAGGACTCATCCGTTCCACCGCGATCCCGACCGGCCTGTCCGACCTCGACCGCGCCACCAACGGCGGGTTCCAGCGCGGCCAGCTCTGGATCCTCGCCGGGCGCCCCGGGATGGGCAAGACCGTGGCGATGACGACGCTCAGCCGCCTCGCCGCTCGCGCGTCCGGCGTGCTCGCATTCCAATGCGAGGTGACCCGGGACCAGCAGATGGCCCGCTACCTCGCCGACCTGTCCTACCGGCACAACCGGCCGCTGCCCTTCGGCCGAATCATGGCCGCCGTCGACCTCGACGAGGAGGAGATGTGGCGGCTCGACGAGGCGATGCGGCGGTTCGAGCGCCTCCACCTCACCCTGACCTGCGAGCCTACGGTCAGCCTCGCGCAGATCGCCGCGGCGTTGAAGGTGGAGAAGCGGCGCCTCGCGCGGCTGGGCATCCCGCTCGGCGTCGTGTTCATCGACTATCTGAAGTTCATCAAGGTCTCGGACCGGTACCAGGGCAACCGGGTGCTGGAGATCGGCGAGATCACCGGCGGGCTGAAGCAGCTCGCCAAGGCCGAGGACATCTGCGTGGTGCTGCTGACGCAGCTCAACCGCGCCGTCGAGGCCAAGGACAGGACCGACCGCCGCCCGAACGTCGCGGACCTGCGCGATTCCGGAGAGATCGAGCAGGACGCCGACGCGGTGCTGATGCTGTACCGCGAGGCCTACTACCTGGAGCGCAAGCTGAAGGCCTCCGGCGGCGATCCCGAGATCGGCGCGCGCCTGATCGAGCGGCAGAACGCCCTCGAGCTCATCCTCGCCAAGAACCGCTCCGGCCCCTGCCCCACCCTCGACCTGTGGTGCGACGTGGCCGCCTCCGCCATCGCCCAGACCGCACGAGGCCCGCTATGAGCCAGCATTCCGCCGCGTCCACGCCCTTGCCCGATCCGCTCGTGCCGGCAGACATCGACGTGGACGGGATCCACGGCTTCCTGCTGCACACCGATCGGCTGTTCCATTCGGAGCTGTGGGCGCTCTCGACCGGCGACGAGTTCAAGGCCGCGGTCGCCCTGTGGTGCCACGCCTGGCGCCAGCGCCCGGCGGGCTCGCTGCCCGACGACGACCGGCTGCTCGCCGCTTTCTCCGGGGCGGGCTCACGCTGGAAAAAGGTGCGGACGATGGCCCTGCGCGGCTTCGTCCTGTGCGCGGACGGCCGCTACTATCACCGGGTCCTGTGCGAGGACGTGCTGCGCGCCGCCGAGGCGAAGGACGCGCGGCGCGAGCGGACCGCCGCAGCCACGCGTGCCCGTCAGCGCAAGGGGGATCCCGAGACGACCCCGGCCGGCGGCGAAAAACCCAATCTTCTCAACGAAACGGCCGATCGTAACGATGGTCGTCACGATCAACGTCACGACCCACGCGACGATCGACGTGACGATACCGTCACGGTCGCCACGCGCGGACCGTTACGTTCACCAAGGGAAGGGGAAGAAGAAGGGAAGAAGAAAGATATACCGGCGGCCGCCTGTGATCCTGTACCCCGCGCGGAACGCGCGCCGCCCTGGAACAACCGGGCGAACTTCGACCGCGTCGAGCATCGGTGCCGGACCGCCCTGCCCCCGGGCTGGTGCCTGGACCCCGTCGTCGGTCCGATGGCGCGGCTGGAGGCGGACGGCCTCGACCTCGAGCGGGAGATCGTCCCGGCGATCCTCGACCTCGCGGTCAGTCGCCGCGTGCCGATCAGGACCTGGGCGCTGCTGGCCAACGCGGTCGCCGAGTACGTGGCCGCCCAGCGCCGGAGCCGCGCCGCGCAGGGCCTGCCCGCCGTGCCGCCGGCGCCGGTACCGCCCGACGAGATGATCGACCTGCCCGGCGGCCTGCGCTGGCCCGAGGCCGACCTGCGGACCTGGATCGCCCGATTCCGCGAGAACCCGGCGACGTGGTCGGAATCGCTGTTCGGCCCGCCCCCGGGCCAGCCCGGATGCCGGATTCCGCCGCGGCTGCTGATCGGAGAGGCCGCGTGACGGCGCCGCGCAGAGCCGGCTCGCGCCCTGCGGCCGAGGTCATCGCGTGCGATCGAGGAGCGTGACATGGGTCGGAAGCGCGGAACGAACGGATCCCGGATCAGGGCCGAGCACGCGGTGATCGACCAGAGCCTGACGTGGTTCGTGGTCCACACCCTGCCGCTGCACGAGGCCTCGGCCGCCGAGGAGTTCGGGACGCTGGCCATGGACTGGTGGCTGCCACGCTACCGCGTCACCGTGGTCCGGCGCGGGCGCAAGATTGACACGCAGGCGATCTTCTTCGCCTCGTACCTGTTCGTCGGGCTCGACAGGCAGCGCCATGCGCGGCGCTGGACCGAGCCGCTGTTCGACAGCCGCCACGTCATCGACGTGCTCGGCCGGCGCGCGCCGCTGGAGATCCCGGGTTCGGTCCTGCAGGCCCTGTCCGATCGGATCGCGGGCGTCGACGAGACGGACCGGGCGAAGCGGCGCCGGGAGGCCGCGTTGCTCCAGGTCGGCGAGCTGCGCCGGATCTTGAACGGGCCGTTCATGTCGTTCTTCGCAGAGGTCCAGGATGTTCTCAGCAACGGGATCGTGCGCGCAGAGGTCGGCATCTTCGGCCGCGCCACGCCGGTCGAATTCACACCCGACCAACTTGGCGATCCGGTGGCGGCTTGACTTGGAAACCTGGATCTGAGTCTATCCCGATGTGGACGGCCGGATCGTGAGCTGCGCTCGGTGGAGGGTGCGCCTGCCGGAACTACCGGATCACGTGTCAGCGTCGGGATGATCTGCCCACGCGCGACATGCACAGCCTGGATTGTGCGCTCGATCGAGCACCGCTGCTCCGCAGAGCCATAGTGCCCCGAATCTCGCCGCCGCGATCCCGAATTAAATAGCCTCGGAAATTCGATGCCCCGTGGAAGGCCGAAGGGCGCGCGCAACAAGGCCACGGCGGAGATCAAGACGCTCTGCCAGGAGCACGGCCCGAAGATGGTCGAGCGCCTCGTGGCCATCGCCAGCAGCGCGAAGACGCCGGAGGGCGCGGCGGTCGCGGCGATCCGGGAGATCCTCGACCGCGGCTACGGCAAGCCGACCCAGGCGCACGAGCACGGCGGCCTCGGCGGTGGTCCGATCGCGGTCGACCTGACGGGCGCAACCGATGAGCAACTGGCCGCGCTCGGCGCTCTCTTCGGTCCGCTTGCCGCCGCCGGCGCAGCTGCTGGCGGCGATCCGGGCGGAACAGGCGCGGCGTAGCGAGAGGGCCGAGCGCGAGCGGATCCGGACCCGCAGCGCGTCGCTCGCTGGCTTCGTCCAGGAGGCCTGGCACGTCCTGGAGCCCAATCAGCCCTACGTGCACGGTTGGCACATCGAGGCGATCTGCGCGCATCTCGAGGCGATCACCCACGGGCGCTTCCTCGCCCTCGGGCTGGAGAACCGCCTGCTGATAAACGTCCCGCCGGGCACGATGAAGTCGCTCATCGTCTCGGTGTTCTGGCCGGCCTGGGAATGGGGGCCGTGCGGCCTTGCCGGCCTGCGCTACCTCACGACCTCGTACAAGGAGGACTTCGTCAAGCGCGACGCGCGCCGCATGCGCGACCTCGTGTCGAGCGCGTGGTACCGGGCACTCTGGCCGCACGTCGCGCTGTCCCGCTCGGGCGAGATCTCCTTCGCCAACACGGCGACCGGCTCGCGCGAGGGTATGCCGTTCGCCTCGCTGACCGCGGGCCGCGGCGACCGGGTCATCATCGACGATCCGCACTCCACCGAGACGGCCGAGAGCGAGACGGAGCGCGAGCGGACGCTGCGCATCTTCCGCGAATCGGTGACGACGCGCCTCAACGATCCCGCGCGCTCGGCGATCGTGGTGATCATGCAGCGCCTGCACGAGCGCGACGTCTCGGGCGAGATCCTGCGGCTCGGCCTGGGCTACGTCCACCTGATGCTGCCGATGGAGTTCGAGCCGGACCGCGCCTGCCGGACGCCGATCTTCGCCGACCCGCGCACGCTGGACGGCGAGCTGCTGTTCCCCGAGCGCTTCCCGCGGGCCGTGGTCGAGCGCGACAAGGTCCCGCTCGGCGCCTACGCGGTGGCCGGGCAGTTCCAGCAGCGGCCGGCGCCGCGCGAGGGCGGGTTGTTCGACCGGGCGGGGTTCGGGATCGTCGACGCGCTGCCGCCGATCGAGAAGTGGGTGCGCGCCTGGGACTTCGCCGGCACGAGGAAGCGGCCGGGCGCCGATCCGGACTGGACCGTCGGCGTGAAGATGGGCCGCGGGGCGGACAAGCGGTTCTACATCGCCGACGTGGTTCGGGTGCGCGAGACGCCCGGCAAGGTCCGCCAGCGGCTGATCAACACCGCCGGCCAGGACGGGGCCGCGGTCGGCATCCGGATCCCGAAGGATGCGGGGCAGGCCGGCATCGCGCAGGCTGAGGACTACGTCACGGCACTCGCGGGCTTCATCGTCAGCGCCGTGGCGCCGACCGGGTCGAAAGAGGTGCGCGCCAAGCCGCTGGCCAGCCAAGTCGAGGTCGGCAACGTGCTGCTCCTGCGCGGACCGTGGAACGAGGCGTTCCTCGAGGAGCTGGGGATGTTCCCGGCCGGCAGCCACGACGATCAGGTGGACGCGGCCGCCGACGCGTTCAACGAGCTGGCCGGCGTCCTGCCGGGCGAGGGGCTGATCGAGTTCTACCGTCGGCAGACCGCGGCAAGCTCAGTTTCGGAGAGCCCTCGCCACGGGTGGTCGATGCCGAGCGGCGCGGCCGAGGGCTCGACAATCGAGCTGGTGGCACCGGGCGGCACAGGGTCAGTGATCGGCTTGTCGGGGGCACGCTATACGCCTGACACTCATGGGCGTATCGCGGTCGTGACCACGGACGCCGGGCCGCTGCTGGCCTTTGGCTTCAGCTATGCAGCCGAGGCGACCTGAAGGTCCCCTTTTGGGTGGTTTTCTGCCCGTCCGCTTCCACTCGTAGATGAGGCGGAAGCGGACGTCCGATTGTTCGATCAATCTATGCACGCGAGCGGCGATAGGCTCGTGTCAGGCTGCCCGGACGGTTTCGAGGAAGCGGCCGACCTCGGCACCGAGATGCTCGGATTGCCGCGACAGCTCAGAGGCCGCCGACAGAACCTGCGCGGCGGCCGCCCCCGTCTCCTCCGAGGCCTGCGCCACGCCCGCGATGTTGCCCGTCACCTCGTTCGTCCCTGCCGAGGCCTGCGCCACGTTGCGGACGATCTCCTGCGTGGCTGCGCCCTGCTGCTCCACCGCCGACGCGATCGAGGTGGCCACGCTGTCGATCTCGCGAATCCGGCCGGTGATCCCGCCGATCGCCGTCACCGCCTGATCCGTCACCCCCTGGATCTCGCCGATCTGGCTCGCGATCTCCTGGGTGGCGCGGGCCGTCTGCTCGGCCAGAGCTTTCACCTCCGTTGCCACAACCGCGAAGCCCTTGCCGGCCGCACCGGCTCGGGCTGCTTCTATCGTGGCGTTGAGCGCCAGCAGGTTGGTCTGGCCGGCAATACCGGAGATCAAGCCGACCATCTCGCCGATCTTGCTGGAGGTTGTCTTCAGGGCCTGAACAAGATGAGCCGTCTGGGCTGCTTCGCCGACCGCGGCCTGGGCGAGATGGGCGGAGCCCTGCACCTGCCGGCCGATCTCCTGCACGGACGAGCCGAGTTCCTCGGCCGCGGCCGCGACCGTGTTGACGTTGGTCGACGCCTCTTCCGCGGCTGCGGCCACGCCGGTGGACTGCGCGGCGGTCTCCTGGGCGGTGGCGGTCATCTGCTGGGCGGTGGCCTGGAGCTCGGTGGCCGAGGACGAGACCAGGCCGACGATGCCGCCGACGGCGCGCTCGAAGCCGTCGGCGAGCTCGATCATGGTGCGGCGGCGCTCGGCGGCGGCGGCCTCGTCGGCGCGGCGCTTCACCTCGGCCTCCTCGGCGGCCTTGCGGGCGACCATGGCCTTGATCCCCTCGACCGCCTGGCCGACGGCGCCGATCTCGTCGCCGCGGGTGGCCTCGCGGATCTCGGCGTCGACCTCGCCACGGGCCATGCGCTGCAGGACCCCGACGAGGCTGCCCAGTGGGCGGGTGATCCCGAAGATCACGATCAGCCCGGCCAAAGTGATGGCGCCGAGCAGACCGAGAGCAGCAGATCCAACCAGCATGTAGGTCCCGTGGTCGGCATTCTGAGCCGCCTGAGCCTTCGCGGCGGCGAGTTCCTCAGCCAGGAGCTGGGATCGCGCCTGCATCCATTCATTGATCTTGAGCCGAGCGGGAATGCCCACGTCACGGGCTAATCGGAATGCGTCATCCCCCTGCTGACGCATGCTCAGGTCATACACAGTGTCGAGCGTCTTGAAGAAGCCCTCGACGGACTCGCGCACGGCGGCGTTGCCACTCCGTCGCTCAGGTGTGTCCGCCAAAGTCACGAGCCGATCCGATGCCTCACGGGCCTCGGTCATTGCGGTTTGTTGAAGTATCCGGAAGCGTGCTTTCTTCGTTGGATCGGTTTCCAGAAGCATATTCCGGTCCATAGCGGTGGCTTCTGTGATGCCGCCGCGCATATGGAGGAGCGCATCCAGTCGGCTGGCCTGGAAGTCGACGATCTTAGCCGTCTGTTCTGCAAGCCCTTGCATCACAGATCGAGCATAGACGATCAGTCCTGCGCTGATCATTAACGTCAGAACGAGCGGTAACGATATCTTAATTATTATTTTCCCGTCCCGGAAAAGTTGCATCTCGGCCCCCAATAAATAGGCAAATGCCCATTTTTGAGACAGCGCATAAGGGGTAAATTTCTACTTAAACATTGTATCTGCCAAGCATCGAAACTGATCTATCGAGAGGTTTTGACATCCACTGAGTGTTGGCATCGAATCAAAGACTACTTCTGGATGCGCCGTCCGCGTCTGCTTTCGGCGATGTGAAACGGACGCCTTACCGACTGATGTGGGTCGCAATCAGACGACCCTGATCATCCGTCTTGGATCGTAGGCTCAGCACTTGCCAAGCGCCTCTTCGGGCTCCGCCAAAGGGCTACCGCATTTGGCCTCACTCTCGCGCGGCGGCGTGGCGGGCCTCTCGCTCGGGCCGCTCGCCTACACCCTCACCTATGGAAGCGCGGGCTCAGGCTCGACGATCGGCCAGGGCTCGGGTTGGTTCGGTCCGTCCGCGCCGATGCGCCCGTCCGCGCCAGCAGAAGTCGCCGGCCGCCGCTTCGACTACTCGACCGGCTACAACCTCAACACCACCGCGCGTGCCCACGAGCCGGTCTCGTTCGCGCAGCTGCGCCGCCTCGCCGACGGCTACGACCTGCTACGGCTCGTAATCGAGACGCGGAAGGACCAGGCCGCCCGGATGAAGTGGGCGATCAAGCCGCGCGACAGCGGAAAGCCGGCCGCCGCGAAGACCGCGGCGATCACCGCGTTCCTCGCCAAGCCCGACGGCGTCCACCCCTGGACCGACTGGCTGCGCATGGGCCTGGAGGACGTGTTGGTCCTCGACGCCTGGACGACCTTCAAGCAGCGCTCTCGTGCCGGCGACCTCCTGGCCTTGGAGCCGATCGACGGCGCCACCATCAAGCCGATCCTCGGCGAGGACGGCCGCGTGCCGATGCCGTGGGTGAAGGGTGGCACGACCGTCTGGCCGGAGGCCTATCAGCAGATCCTCAAGGGCCTGCCGGCGGTGAACTACACCGCTCGCGAGTTGCTCTACCGCCCGCGCAACCTGCGCACCGACCGCGTCTACGGCTTCTCGCCGGTCGAACAGGTGATGACCACCGTCAACATCGCCCTGCGCCGGCAGGTCATGACCCTGGAGTACTTCACCAGCGGCACCGTGCCGGACGCCCTGATCGGCGTCCCTGAGACCTGGGGCCCGGACCAGATCGCGACCTACCAGACCTACTGGGACTCGCTCTTCACCGACAACTTGGCCGCGCGCCGGCGCGCCCGCTTCGTGCCCGGCAAGGTGGCGCTCCACCAGACCGGCGAGCCCCAGCTCAAGGGCGAGTTCGACGAGTGGCTGTCGCGGGTGGTGTGCTTCGCCTTCTCGATCTCGCCCCAGGCGCTGATCAAGCAGATGAACCGCGCCTCGGCCGACACGCAGAAGGAACTCGCCGAGGAGGAAGGCCTCGCCCCGCTGCTCGACTGGATCAAGGGCGTCCTCGACGAGGTGATCGCCGACGACCTCGGCGCGCCCGAGCTGGAGTTCGCGTGGCAGGAGGACGAGCAGATCGACGAGGCCGCGCAGGCCGAGCGCCTGCGCGGGCTGACCGCGGGCGGGCTGATGCGCCTCAACGAGGGCCGGAAGATCCTGGGCCTCGATCCCGATCCGAGCCCGGCCGCCGACGTCCTGATGGTGATGACCGGCGCGGGCCTCGTGCCGATCGACGCGAACACGCTGGCGGGCAAGAAGGCGGCGCTCGACGCGTTCGGGCCGCCGCCCGGGGCGAACGGATCCGGTAGCTCCGGGCAGGCGGCCGAGGAAGAGGACGACGGACCGTCGGACTCGATCGCCAAGTTGCTCAGTGAGTTCGACGAGGCTCAGCCGCGGGACGCGCGCGGCCGCTGGACCGATCGAAGTGCAGGCGGCGATGCGGATGAGGCCGCGGAGCGCGCCGCGTTCAAGCGCACCGTCCTGCGCACCGCGATCGGTGGGGCGGTGATCGCCGGAGGCGCGATCGTCACGGCCGCGTCCGGCGGCACCGTGCCGGCCGCGGTCGAAGCGGCGGTCTGGATTGCCGAGAACTACCTGCTCGGCGACGCGCTGGTCACGGCTGGCCGTCACATCGGCGCGCATCTCGGCTATGACGACGAAGAGGTCGCGCGCATGCTCGACCACCTCGCCGGCGTGGTCGGGTTCGGCAAGGCGTCTGGGAACGCCGCCGCGGGCGAACGGATCCGGGACCGGCTCGCCGAGGTGGTGGACGCCGTGCTCGACGCGATGATCGGCACCGTCCGCGACTCCGGCCTCGACGCCGACCGTCGCAGCGCCGTCGTGGCCGCCCTGGAGGATCTGCGCGGTCGCCTCGCGACGCGCATCGCGCATCTGCCGGCGCCGCGCCACGAGACCGCCGGTGCGGAACTCACCAAGCGCCGGGTGTGGAGGCCGGCAGACCCCGTCCCTTTCGATCGGTCGGCGACCCGCCGGGCCATGCGTGCGATTGCGGGGCGGCTGGAGACAGCCCTGGCGGCTACCCGCTCTGACGTGGTCGCCGGGCTGCGCGGGCTCGGCAAGCTCGCCAAGGCCGGCCCGGATCCCGACGATGCCGACGCGCTGCGCCAGGCGCTGAACGCCTTTCTCGACGAGTTCGACTTCACGGATCTACGCGCGGTCGCGCCGGAGGTGGCCGAGGAGCTGGAGGCCGTCGCCGCCGATGCGGGCCGCCGCGCGCTGGCGCAGGTCGGTGCCGCAAGCCGTGAAGAGCTGGTCGACCGCGTCAACGCGCGGGCGGTCGCTGCGGCCAGGACCCGGGCGGCCGAGATGGTCGGGATGCGCTTCGACGCCGACGGGCGACTCGTGCCGTCGGCCGACGCGCGGATGGTGATCACAGAGGCGACCCGCGACCGGCTGCGCGAGACCATCGCGTCGGGCCTGGAGCGCAACCTCGGCCTCGACGCCATCGCGGAGGCGATCGAGACCGACTACGCTTTCTCGGAAGAACGGGCGGCGCGCATCGCCGAGTACGAGGTGGCCAGCGCCAACGGTGCGGCGTCGCTGGAGAGCTACCGGGGGGCGGTCGCGGACGGCATCGCGGTCCGCAAGGCCTGGTGGGCCGAGGAGGGCTGCTGCGCGGTCTGCCAGGCCAACGCGGATGCCGGCGCGCTCGCCCTCGACGAGGCGTTTCCGAGCGGGGACCACGCGACACCCGCGCATCCGTCCTGCCGCTGCGTCGTGGTGCCGGTCGTCGCGGAAGACGCGGCCGTCGACTAGGGGCGCAGCCCGCTGAAGCTCCCGCGGGGCAAGCCTTCCCGGCCCCAAGTCGACACCGCTTCCACGACCGCCGCGCGCCTCGGCCAGGTCTTGAGCCGCGGCACCACCACGTTTCCGCCGGAGCCTCGCATGCCCGAGCTGTCCCTGTTCCTGCCGCTGACGAAGGTCGATGCGGCCAACCGGCTCGTCTACGGCCTGGCCACCGCCGAGACCCCGGACCGGGCCGGCGAGGTCTGCGACTACGCCTCGACGAAGCCGCTCTACGAGAAATGGTCGGGCAGCATCGCCAAGGCGACCGACGGCCGATCGCTCGGCAACCTGCGGGCGATGCACGGCAAGGTCGCGGCCGGCAAGGTCACGCAGATCGCCTTCAACGACGACGCCAAGCAGATCGAGATCTGCGCGAAGGTGGTCGACGACGAGGAGTGGCGGAAGGTCGAGGAGGGCGTCTACACCGGCTTCTCGCAGGGCGGCGCCTACGCCAAGCGCTGGCGGGGCGAGGACGGCCTGCTGCGCTACACCGCCGATCCGAGCGAGGTCAGCCTCGTCGATCTGCCCTGCCTGCCCTCGGCGACGTTCCAGGTGCTGAAGGCCGATGGTGCGGCCGAGACGCGGGCGTTCGCGGAGTCGGTGCGGATCGCCGCGCCGCCCGAGCCGACCAACGCGGACGTCTTCGCCAAGGCGGGCGAGTTGGCCGCGGCGGCCGGTCGGCCGGGCGAGGTAGGCGACTTCGTGGCACCGGCGCTCAAGGCCCTCATGAAGGCGGCCGAGGTGGCGACGCTGGCCCAGGCGCAACCCGCCCCCGAGCCGCCGCCTGGATCCGCGCCCGCGAGCGAGGGCGAGGTCGAGCAAGTCTGGAAGGCCAAGGACGGCAGCACCTTCGCCAAGAAGGCGGACGCGCTGGCGCACAACGCCCGCACCGAGGCCGAGGCGTCCGCGAGAGCCGCGGCCGGCCCGGTGCTCGACGCGCTGTCCGACCTGGGCAAGCGGCTCGGGGCCGGGAACGGCGAAGCGGCCGCCTCCGGCAGCGCGGAACAGCCTCCGGAGCGACCGCGCAGGCGCGCCCACGACGAAGTCGGCAAAGCGGCTGACGGTCCGGACCTCGCCAAGGATCTCTACGGCGTGTCGCGATTGGCGGTGCTGCTGAGCGAGATTAAGAGCATGGTCGGCTCGGCGGTGTTCGACGTGGTCTACGCCGACGGCGATGCGGCGCTGCCCCGGCAGATGAAGGCCTGGGCCACGCAGGGCGTGGCGCTCCTGCAGGCCATGGTCGCGGCCGAGATGGCGGACCTGATGGACGATGCGCCGACCGACGAGGCGATCGCGTTGGCCGCCGGCCCACTGTCGGACGCCACCTACGACGCGCTGGTGAAGGCAGTCGCGTCCGATAGCCCCGCCGGTCGGGCGCTCGCCAAGATCGGAGCGCGCAACAGCCAGGCGGACCAGGAGCGGATCCAGCGCATGCACGACGATGCTTGTGGCCTCGGGGCGACCTGCGGCGCGGCGGAGAAGGCGGCCGGCGGCAGCCTCGACAAGGGCGGCGCGGCGATCGAGGCGGTGCGCGCCGAACTCGCCAAGATGACAGGCCAGCGCGACGCGCTCCAGAAGACGCTGACCGACGAGGTACTGCCGCAGATCGCGGCGCTCGCGAAGATGGTGGGGGATCAGCCCGTGCCGCGCCATCTCGTGGGCCGCGCGATCACGAAGGGTACCGAGGGCAGCTCGGTCGGCTCAGACGCCCCATCAGCCGAGGCGATCTGCGACCATCTCGCCAAGATGAGCCCGGAGGCGCGCGCGGATCTGCTGATCAAGGTCTCGCACCAGAACCCGCAGCAACTCGCGCTCGCACGCTGATCCGCTCGAATCCGCTGCACGCATATGGTCACTCACGACCGCTTGCGACCCATCACAGACGGTGGGAACGTCGTTTGCGTTTCTCCAAAGCGGTCGTTTGCCGGAACTACGGCACGTTCGGCAGGGTGGAGAGCAGGCACGAAGCCAACGTCTACGTCCCTCTGTTGCTGCTCAGAACCAACCCCACCTGTGGTGACGTCGAAAGCGCGCTCTGCTGAGGAATTATGGACAAGCTTACCCTCTACACCTCGCCGTCAGCCTTCCCGAATCCGCAGCGGGTGCGCCTGCTCATGTACGAGAAGGGTATTGCGCAGCATGTCGAGGAGCGTGTGCTCGACATGGCACCGGGCGGTGAGCAGCGCGGCTGGCGACATCTCAAGCGCAATCCGTGGGGCGAGACCCCGACCCTTGAGCTCCCGGGTGGCGGTTATCTGGCCGAAAGCGTCGCGATCGCGCGCTACCTCGACGAGAGCTTTCCGGGCCGCAAGATCATGGGCGAAGGCGCATTGGAGCAGGCACAGGACGTGATGTGGAACGACCGGATCTGGGTGCAGATCCTGTACCGGCTCACAACGCTGTTCCACGTGCTCCACCAGGGCCTTGGGCCGAAGCTGGAACTGACTAACAACCCGCAATGGGGCGAGCATTGCCGTAAGGAGGCGCTCTCCCATGCCGGGCTCGTCGACCGGCATCTGTCGGATGGGCGGGATTGGATGCTCGGTGGCGCGCACCCGACCTTCGCCGACATTACGCTGTGCACGGCGATCGCGTTCTCGAAGTTCGGTCCGGTCGCGACCCCACTGGATGAGCGCTACGAGCAGCTCGACCGGTTCTGGCAGCGCTGGAAGGCGCGCCCGAGCTTCCGCCTCGCTTATGCGGATGGCGGCGGCCTTCAGGAATTGAATGCGCTTCAGACCGCCTGATCGGGACCGGGTTCGGCGGAGCGACCGCGCAACGCGCCGGCTCGCTTCGCCCGCCTGCCAGCATAGGCGCGCAGGGCCGTGCACAACAGCGCGGTCTTCAGCGCGGCGGGGGCTCTCACGGCGAATGTCGCGCGATCGCGAACATCCGCGATAAAGCGGGGGCGTGGCATCACGCTTCGCCCCAGATCACTCCGATGAGGTCCGCTTTCGTCTATCGTCGCCCGGCAGCGGACCGGCGGAAATCCACCCAAGGCAGACTGTCGGTCTTGAAACCGACAGCCCGACATAGACCGTCCGGCTCACCGCACACTCACTCTCGACGCGCCGCGGGTCCGGAGACGGATCGCGCGCGTCACTCGAAGGGCCCCACGGCCCATCCCCCCTCTACGTCCGATGTCGCGCGCCCCGGGGACGGGTCAGCGCCGGCGCGGCCGTGCATCCGAATCGGATCACGCCCCATGACCCAGCGCGTCGACGTCCTCGCCCTCCTCAAGGAGGCGCAGTCCAAGCCGCTCACCGATCCGATCCTGGCGCAGCTCGGGATCGACCTGCAGAAGTCGACTTTCGCGCAGGGCAGCTCGCCCACCTCCGGCCTGACCTTCTATGACCTCGAGCTCGGGGCGAAGTCGCTCTACCCCGTGCTCACGCCACTGCGGAACGCGATCCCGCGCGTCTCCGGCAAGGGCGGCATCCAGGCCGCGTGGCGGGCGATCACCGGCATCAACGTCTCCGGGATGCGCATCGGCGTCTCCGGCGGCAACCGCGGCGGCGTGCAGGTCGTCGCCACCGCCGACTACACCGCCAGCTACAAGGGCATCGGCATCGAGTCGAACGTCGAGTTCGAGGCGCAGTACGCCGCACAGGGATTCGACGACGTGCGCGCCCTCGCCGCCCGAACCGGCCTCCAGAGCCTGATGCTCGGCGAGGAGGCCATGCTGCTCGGCGGCAACACCTCGCTCGCGCTGGGCACCACGCCGACCCCGACCCTCTCCGGCGCGGCCACCGGCGGCGCGCTCGCCGCTCAGACCTGGTCGGTGATCGCCGTGGCGCTGGCACTCGACGGCGTCATCAACGGGACCGTCGCCGGCGGCATCCAGTCGACCATCGCCCGCACCAACGCGGACGGCTCGACCGACGTGTTCGGCGGCGGCGCGGCGGCCAGATCGGCCGCCGCCACGGTCGCGACCACCGGTGCCACCGGGGCGATCGCGGCCTCGGTCGACCCGGTGCCCGGCGCGCTCGGCTACGCGTGGTTCTGGGGCGCGGTCGGCGCCGAGGTGCTGGGCGCGATCACCACGATCAACTCGGTCCTGATCACCGCCGCGGCCGCGGGCAGCCAGACCGCCGCCTCGCTCGGGACCGTCGATCGCTCGACCTCGGCCCTGTCCTTCGACGGGCTCCTGACGCAGGCGCTCCGGCCCGGCTCCGGCGCCACCATCCTCACCCTGCCGCCGGGCAGCGCCGGTGTCGGCACGCCGCTCACCGCCGACGGCGCGGGCGGCATCGTCGAGGTCGACGCGGTGCTGAAGTCCATGTGGGACCTCTACCGGCTCTCGCCCGACACGATGTGGGTGAACAGCCAGGAGGCTCTCAGCATCTCCCGGAAGATCCTCACCGGCAATGCGAGCTCGGCCTACAAGTACGAGATCTCCGTCACCCGGGACCAGCTCGGCGGCGGCTTCATGGCCCGCACCTACCTGAACCGCTTCTCGATGGCGGGCGGCTCGACCCTCGACATCAAGGTCCACCCAAACCTGCCGGCGGGCACGATCCTGTTCACCACCGGCACCCTGCCGTACCCGATCAACAACGTCGGCAACGTCATGCAGGTGCGGGCGCGGCAGGACTACTACCAGATCGAGTGGCCGCTGCGCTCGCGGAAGTACGAGTACGGCGTCTACGCCGACGAGGTGCTGCAGCACTACTTCCCGCCGTCCCTGGCGGTGATCACCAACATCGCCAACGGCTGAGCGGACATGACCGCGCCGCTCGCCCGCATGTTCCCGCCCGGCGACGGGCGCCCGCACGTCACGGTCGCCAACGGCCGCCCCTACCGGGGCACGGCCGGCACCGTCCTCGACGTGCCGGTCTTCGACGCGCAGGTGCTTGAGGCCAATGGCTGGATTCGCGCCGGCGCGCACGCGCTATCCGGCCCGACCGCGGGACGGCCGAGCGCGCCGCTGGCCGACCAGCTCTTCTTCGACACCACGCTGTCGCTGCCCGTCGTCTGGGACGGGCTGGCCAAGGTCTGGCGCAACGTCTGGACCGGCGCCCCGGCTTGACGCCCGCCTCTCGCTTCAGGAACCCCGACATGATCAAGATGCGCGCCCCCGCGGGGCTGACCGGCTTCTCGCACCAGGGCCACGCGCTCGAGCCGGACGCGGACGGCGCGGTGCACGTCGATCCGCGCCATCGTTCCGATCTAGAGGCTCACGGCTTCTCAGCCTGGGATGCTCCCGTGACCGCGGCTGCGGTCTCGATGGCTCTCGGCCCGCTCGACACCGATCGGGCCCGGCTGGTGGCGCTGTTCACCGAGACGGTCGCGGCGATGCCCGACGAGGACGTGGCGCGCATGATTGCCGAGGCGGATCAGCGCCGGCGCCTGGAGCAGGAGGACGCCGAGCGGATCGATCCGGCCAAGGTCACCGCCGCGGACATCGACCTGATGAAGCGCCACGAACTGTTCGCTTTCCTGAGGAAGCGCGGCATCCGCGTCGTGCCGCCGGTCGACAACGACACGCTGCGCGCCAGGGCCCGGGACGCCCTGGCGCCCGCCGCCTGAACCATGATCTGGCCGAGTTCCCACGACCTCGTGCGGCTCGCCGATCTCGGCGTGAGCGAGGATCCCGACCGCTCGGTGCAGCGCCTGATCACGGCGGTGAGCCGCACGATCCTGACCGCGCTGAACCGCCCCGCGATCCTGCCGCGGCGATACACTGAGGTCCGGACCGGGGGAGCGGGTCGCATCCTCCTCGCCAACTGGCCGGTCACGGGGATCGAGGCGGTCACCGTCGGTTCGACGGCAGTCCCGGCGGCCGAGGACGCCGGATCGCGTGGCGGCTACACGCTTCAGCCCGCCGATGACGCCCCGCCTGGCCGGCCGCAGGTGCTCACCCTTCCGGGGCGTCCCGGCTGTGCGGCCGTCTCGGTGAGGTACACGGCCGGCTACCAGATCGCGGCCGGGCCCGTGCCGCTCCCGGGCAGCGCGCCGTGCACGGTGTATCCGGACCAGCCCTACGGCGCCTGGGCCTGCGATCTCGGCGTGGCCTTCGGCACCGGTGCGGCGCTCACCCAGGTCGATCGGGATCCCGCGCAGGGGCAGTACGCCGTCACTGACGCGGGCGGCTACCTGTTCTCGGCCGAGGACGTGGGCGAGGCAGTGGCGATCACCTACGGCTACGTCCCGGCCGATCTCGCCAACGCCGCCCTGGACTGGATCCGCGACCGCATGGCCTACGCCGAGCGGGTCGGCATGCAGTCCAAGTCGCTCGGCGGCCAGGAGACCGTCTCGTACCGGATCGCGGCCGTGCCGGACTTCGTCTCGGCCGCGCTGCAGCCCTACCGCGCGGTGGTGCCGCCGTGCTTACCGAGATCCAGGTCGCGGAGACCCGGGTGGTCGCCCGGTTCGACCGGATGCCCGACGCCGTCCGCGCCGAGATGGTGAAGGCGGTCCAGGTCGAGCGGCTGGTGCTGGAGGCGCTGATCAAGCGCAAGCTCTCCGGCGAGGTGCTCAACGTGGTCACCGGCCGCTTGCGCCGCTCGATTGTCTCGGATGTCGAGCAGGGCGACGACGCGGTGACCGGCACGGTGAGCCAGTCGGGCGACGTCAAATACGGCGCCCGCCACGAGTTCGGCTTCACCGGCGAGGAGACCGTCGCGGCCCATGTCCGCACGATCACGCAGGCCTTCGGACACGCCATCGCCCCGCGCGCGGTCGACGTGCGCAGCTTCACCCGCACCGCCAACACGCCGGAGCGCTCGTTCATGCGCTCCTCGCTGGCCGACCGGTCGGAGGCGAGCGTGGCGGCGCTGAAGGGTGCAGTGGCCCAGGGGATCTTGAGGTGACCGCCCCGCTCGGGCCCCGTAACGCGGCGGTCGTCGCGCTCCAGACCGTTGTGGCTGGCGCCTATCGCTGGAAGTCGGGTCCGACCCGGCGCCTGAAGCTGTTCGCCGACGTGCCGGCCACGCAACGCCCGGCCGTGTTCCTGCACGAGGGCGGCGACGAGAGCTATGCGTGGTCGTCCGGCGCAGTGCCGCGGCGGACGATCGAGGTGAAGATCTTCGTCTACATCGACGCCCGCGACCCGCGCGTGGTCGGCGCGGCGCAGCTCAACGACATCATGGACGCCCTCGACGCAGCTCTGGCGCCGTCCGGCGCCGACCTGGCGCTGGGCCGCACGACGCTCGCCGGCACCCCGTACATGGCCCGCATCACCGGCCGGCCTGTGAAGGTGCCGGGTGACCTCGACGGCGACGGCTTCCTGGTCGTGCCGGTCGCGATCGAGCTTCCCTGAAGGAGCCTTCCATGCCGACCGACGATGATGCGAGCGCCAACGCGGCGCCCGTGCCCGTGCGCGCCGACGCCCCGCCGATCCGCGGCGACACGCTGGCGGCGCGGATCGACAACCTGCACGCCGACATGCTCGGCGGCACCGCGCTCGGCCACCACACCGCGCTGTGGAACCTCGTCCACGCCTTCAAGGAGCGCGTGAAGGCACTGGTCGCCGAGCTCGAGCACGCCGCGCCCTGACCGCGCCGCCCCGACCCTCCTGAGAGGAGATCCGCATGTATTCCTTCGGCTCCGGGGTCCTGATCGGCACCCGCACCGATATCGCCAACGCGACCCCGGTGAACTTCGGCCTCGTCCAGGAGGTCACGATGGACGAGACCGCCACGATCAAGGAACTCTACGGCCAGCAGCAGCACCCGTTGGCCATCGCCCGCGGCACGATCAAGACCACCGGCAAGGCCAAGGTGGCCCGGATCTCCGGGCTGGCCATGGCCTCGCTGTTCTACGGCGTCACGCCGGTGCCGGGGCAGCTCATGACCGCCTTCGGCGAGTCCGGGACGATCCCGGCCGGGTCGCCCTACACGGTGACGGTCGCCAATGCGGCGACCGCGGCCGACGATCTGGGCGTGCTGAACGCGCTCACCGGGCTGCCCTTCACGAAGGTCGCCAGCGCGCCGGCCGCCGGCCAGTACAGCGCGGCCAGCGGCGTCTACACCTTCGCCGCCGCCGACCAGGGGAAGATGCTGCTGATCAACTACACCTACGCGCTGGCCGGCGCGGGCCAGCACTTCACCGTGACCAACCAGCTGCTCGGCACCACGCCGACCTTCCAGGCGCAGTTCTACACGACCTTCCAGGGCAACGCGGTCAACGTGCGCTTCAACAACTGCACGTCCTCGAAGCTCGGGTTCGGCACCAAGCTCGAGGACTTCGTCATGCCGGAGTTCGATTTCAGCGTGTTCGCGGACGCGGCCGGCAACGTCGCGACCTGGTCGTTCGGGGATGTCGGATGAGCGCCGATCCGCGGCCGCTTCCGGCCACCATCACCCTCGGCTCGAAGACCTGGACCGTCCGGCCGCTGACCCTGCGGCAGGTCGAGGCGCTGGAGCCGCTCGTGGCGCGCGGCTCGGGTGAGAGCCCGTTCACCTACGGCCTCGCCGTGGTCAGCGCGGCGCTCGCCCGCGACCACGAGCCGGACATCGCGACCTTGCGCGACCTTGAGGCCACGAGCGCCGATCTCGCCGAGGCGACGCGCGCCGTGCTGATCCTCGCGGGCTACCTTCCCAGTTCCCCCGCGGGTGCCGACCCGGGGGAAGCGCGGGCGGCGCAGGGCGCCGCCTCGACCTCGACGCCGTCTACGGACGGATCTGTACCGTCACCGGATGGTCACTCGACACCGTCGGCGAACTGACGCTCTGGGATGTGCGGCGGCTCTACCGCTACTGGTCGGCCCATCCCCCGGTCCACGAGCTGGTGGCGGCGTTCATGGGCCTAAAGGCTCAGGCCGAACTGTCGCCCCCCGCTGCAGCGGCTGTAGCCGAGGCTGACGACCCGAGCGGCATCGGCGCAATGATCCTGCGCTTCCCAAACGGGCAGGTGAAGGCGCAATAGAGCCAAAGGTCGACCAGCCCCGTGTTCCTGGTCCGGCTGCTTGCGACCCCATTCGGTCGGGAAAATGTGTCCACACTCTGTCCGAAAGCAGACGTGCTGGGGATATCGATCATGCGGCCAAGAGCACCGACATCAAAACATCTCATGTCCTGGATTGCGCGATTAAATACTTGCTAACGCTCCACGCGGTTAATTTCGCTGCCAATCAGCGCGGTGGCAAAATTAATATTCTAGATATTTGAGATGCATTATGAGCCTCCCTTTCCGAGGCGCTGCCTTGGAATTTCGGAGAGGAGAGCTCCTGTGGCATCAACATACATGTTCGGTGGGATCATAGTGCTCGGCGCGCTCATAGGCGCGGCAGATGGAGCAATAGCTGCTTGCAACGTTCAGTTGCATATAGCGAATACATGTCTGGGAAATTTCAAGTCTGCGACAGGTCGTGGCAGCGATCTTTTGAAGTCTACGGAGGAGCGCATCGGCGCCGATGTGAAGATCGGGGCTTGTTCATCCACTGACCGGGCCGAAATCGGCCGTGCCTCCTGGAACGCGGGAGAGAGAGCAATGCAGCTCTCTAAAGACGGACAGCTCAAATCGACCAGTGAGGCCCAAGAATTTTGCCTCAATTCAGCTCGAAAATTCTCCAAATAAAGCGTCATAAATAGATTACTGAAATATTACAGTATTTTGGCGGCGGATTTACAGATCGAACACCGATGTCGTATCCAAAAATTTTCCGACACATGCTACCATTAACGCGACACGACAGGACTGCTGATCTGCGAAATTTCGGCCTTATCTGACCGATCCTCGCATTTTCAGGAGCTCAGAGCGGGGCTATGCCAAGGTTCTAATTCCTCAGGCCGCCTTCGACAATCACGGCTTGCTGCGGGAGTCATCCAAGGTGACGTGCTGCTCCGGCGGCCAGATCGTATTCGAGACGGCGCCGCCGAGCGACCCCACAGGCCGCTCGACATCCTCGCCAATCTGGCAGAGTGCCCGCGCGAGGGCCTGGACGCAGCCACGCTTTTCACGGACCTCGGCTAGATTGATTTCGGCAGCGCCTCCATGACGCCAAACCGGAGGGCGCGCTAAACGGCCTCCGGGCTCCGGCCGAACATCCGCGACCAAACCCCGCCTGCGATCGCGGACTTGTCGAGATCGTGGATGTCCTGGCTGTAACGGCCCGTGTAGAGCTTGACGATCATGCGGTCGCGGCAAGCGTTATCGAGCTTGTAGCTGAACTTAACGCTGACAGGCTTGCCCGCTTCCGGATCCGAAACCTTCTCGACTCTGCAGCGCAAGTGCGGGAACGCGTCCATCTCGACCCACATGTACTCGCCGCTCCGCACGTCCGGGGGCTTGGCGAACTCCGCGATGCCTCCATCCAGCGAGAGACTGACGATGCGTGCCTCTCGGTACTTCTCACTCACACCGAGCACAAGTGCGCGCTCATTCGTGGAGAAGGACTCCACGAGAGGGCGGGTTTTCTCGAAGCAAATCAGCGAAGCGATCAACAGAACGACGATGTTGACGACCGCCCAGTAGGCCGAAACCACCGAGAACTCGCCGTCACCGATGCGCGTCCACTCGGGTACGATATTGACGATGAGACCCAGCGACGTGACCGCGATCCAGAACGCGATCGAGAAGAACGTGTAGGCGTCGAACTCGGACTCCTCATTGCCTGAGCCCTTGGGCGTCACCTTGAAGGGCACGCCGAACGGCTTGATCAGGCTGGAGAGCACGACGGGCAACATGCGGAAGGTCGCGAAGGTGCCGACCGCCGAGGAGATCAGGGGTAGGTAGCGCGTCGGCGTGAGCCAGCCCATCAGCAGAAAATAGCCGACCAGCACAGGAAGCTGGTAGCGGACGATATCCTCGGTGCCGGTGAAGTAGAGCGGAGCCGCGCCGGTCCACAGGTACACGGCGGGCACGATCAGGATGACGAAGCGGACGGTGTACTGAACCAACCAGGATAGGGGTATGAACATCACCCGCTGAAACAGGTTGAGGCCAGGACCGCGCAGCGGGCCGTTATGTAGGTAGATCGTCTGGATGCCGCCCCGGCACCAGCGCCCGCGCTGCACGAAGTAACCCTTCAGGTTCTCGGCCGCCAAGCCCATCGACAACCGCTCATTGAGGTACCGGGTCTTGTAGCCCTTGTTGAGCATTGCGAGCGTGGTGAGCAGATCCTCGGTGATCGAGTCGTGCGGGAAGCCGCCGATCGCGTCGATGGCGGTGCGTCGCGCGATGGAGCAGGAGCCGCAGCAGAAGCTCACGTCCCAGGCGTCGCGCGACGTGGCCATCTCATCGAAGAACAGCCGCTGCTCATCGGGCCAGACCTTCTCGAGATTGAGGTTCGACTGGACCGGATCCTTGTTGAAAAAATGCTGTGGCGTCTGAACGATGCCGATGGTGGGATCCCGGAAGAACGGCAGTGTGCGGCGCAGGAAGGTGCGGTACGGAACGAAGTCGGCATCGAAGATCGCGACGAACGCACCCGAAGAGACCTTCAGCCCATTGTTCATATTGCCAGCTTTGGCGTGGCTGTTGTCCGGGCGCGTGACGTGGATCGCGCCCTTTAACTCACAATATGCACGCAGCCAGTCGCGGCGTTTGTCGTCGAGGACATATACTTTCAGCTTGTCTCGAGGATATTCGAGGGCGAGAGCCCCGACGATGGTGCGTTCCAGAACATCCAGAGGCTCGTTGTAGGTCGGGATGAACACATCGACGGTGGGCAGGCTGTCAGGGGAGGCGGCGAAGAACTCACGCTCGAGACGGTCGGCCTCGGCGTGCCGATCCACGTAGCGGCTCATCGCCACGAGGAAGAGCAGGATGTCGGCGAAGGCGCCGATCTCGACGAGGAATACGAACCATGTCCAGAAGAAGCCGAAGCTTCCATCCGCCGGGTAAGGCAGCACGGTGTGGAAGAAGCGCCACCAGAGATAGCGCACGGCGACGAGCAGCACGAAGGCGCAGGTGACCGCGCGCGTCCAGGTGCGATCTCGAGGCCAGTTCAGGGCGAAGAGAAAGAAGAAGGCCGCAACGAAGAGTGTCGGGCCGAGGCTTACGAGATGCTGAACCACAGGCCCTTCACCCAATTCACGACCGGATCGAGCGCGGTTTGCAAGGACGATCCGGCACGTGCGAACCGAACCTGAACCGTGCGACCGACCTGACAGAAATTCGCGTAGTCGGTCTGCATATCGCTCGGGTCGAGCGCGACCCGGATGCGCGCGTTCTTGCCTCGGCTCTGCGGCGGGATGGCTGCCAGTACCACTTCTTCGACAGCGGCGGCCGACCCGCGTACAGACAAGACCCGGCCACTGATCACCTGAGACGTTCCGAGCAGCCGCACATCGGCGCCGTCACCCGGCTTGATTTCATCGTAGTTCACCTCGTCCACGAGGATGTCTACGAACAGGTCGCGGCAGTCGAGCAGGCGCATCAACTCGTTGCCAACCAGTACGTTCGAGCCCGCCACGACGTTGTTGCGCCAGATGACCCCCTTAAACGGAACTTGCACTGCGACAAAGGAGAGCCGGTCGTTGCGGGAGCGCTCCAAGGAAAGCTGGAGGCTCAATTGCTGGGTGCGCGCCTTCTCGATCCGGATCTGCGCCTCGACATTGGCGAGCTGGATCGTGACCTCGTCGGTACGCTGCTGCGAGTAGGGCACGTCGTTGCGGCCCTCGCCTACGAAGGTGCCGCGCTTGAGCGCATCCAACTGGCGCTGGAGCCGCTCCAACTCGGCTTTGGCGATGTTCTGCTCGCTGCCGGCCCCGACGGAGGCGGCGCGGGCTTGCTCGACCGAGCTGCCGGCCACCACGCCCGTCGCTCCCAGCGTCTGCTTCCGAGCGAGGTCCGCCTCGGCAGACGTCTTGTTCGCCTGCGCTGTCGCGATGCGCTGCTGACGGATGATGATCTCTTGCTGGATGCTCACTATGCTCGCCTGCTGGTACTCTTTGAGGCGACCGACGAGATCATTTTTCAGCGCGGATAGATCCTTCGCCTGCAGCTCGAGCGCCCGCAATTTTTCCTTGGATGCGGCCAGGTCAGCATCCAATTGCGCTTCAGCGGTCCGGGCGATGCGGCCGTTGTTAATGAAGAAAACCGAGGTATCCTCGGGCAGCGCCGTCCCGACTTTAGGTGGCGTATCGGAGACGACGCCCTCGATGGGCGCGGAGACGACGGCGAAGCGTGCGTTCACGGTGCCGTCGAGGCTGGTGTAGCCTGTGAAGCTTGGAAGGACCGCTAGGATGGCAGCGCTCAGAAGAAGCACGCCGACCAGCACGCGCATCCAGCGACTGTTCCAGGGCATTCGGTGCCTCAGTTTTGTATGATTGCTTGCAAATTCGATATCGTTTCCATCCGCAAAGTGCACAACTAGGCGACTTAGCCGACGGTTCCGCTTCGAAATGCATTCGGCAAGCTTTTTGTATCGCTTTTGATCGTCCGATTTGCTATAGTTAACGAATTGCTAATTTGGAGTTTTGCCTAAAGCGTCTAACATCTAAGCATTTGAAATGACTATCAGTACCTCGAAGCGAAATCGGAGGCGACGTCCGCTTCAAGGTATTCGCCCCTAATAGCGGCCCGGCAGAAATCCACCCTTAGCAGCCGCCCGCTCGGTCAACCCGATCGCGTTTGAGCCCGACCATGGCCGACGACATCCAGGTCCGCTTCGGCGGCGACGCCGGCGGAATCCGCGCCGCCGCCGATCAGGCCAAGGGCACCATCCAGGGCTTCGCCACGGCGGCCCGCGGCCACAACGCGACCGCGCGCCAGAGCTACGACGAGCTGAAGGCTGCCATCGACGCGGCCAACGCGGCGCTGCGGCAGATCCAGGCGAGCGCCGAGAACACCTCCGCGCTCGCCACGCAGGCCCGCGCCGTGGCGGCGCTGGTCGCCGCCTACGAAGGCCTGCGCGCGGCCGACGAGGCCGTGTCCAGTGCGACCGGACGGACCTACGCGGCGGTCGGAACCGCCATCGCGGCCACCGCGACCGCGGCCCGGTCCGGCGCCACCGCGCTCGTGGAATACGCCTTCAACGCGCTCTCGGCCTCGCGCGCCCTCGACGTCACGGCCCTGTCCACGCAGGGGCTCACTGGAGCGATCGAGCGGCAGCGCGGCGCCTTCCAGGAGTGGCGGCGCGGCTCGCAGATCTACGGCTCCGGCCTGCTCGAGGTCGAGGGCCGCACCATCGCCGCCGCCGGCAACATGGACCGGCTCCAGGCCGCCGCGCAGGCGCGCGGCTTCGAGAACGCCACCCGCATGCTCCAGGCCTTCACCTTGGAGCTGACCAAGGTCCCGGGCATGACCGACCAGAGCGCGGCCTCCATCGAGGCCATGCTCGCCTCGGTTCCGAGCTACACCGGCTCGGCCAACGCCTCGATCGTCTCGCTGATCGCCATGATGGCCTCCTCCGAGGACGAGGCGAAGCAGATGGCCTCCGCGCTGACCGGGGCGCTGCGCGACCCCGCCGCAGCCGGCGGGCCGTATCTCGCCGCGCTCGGCGGCGTCTCGCGCGAGCTGCGCGCGCAGTTCGACCTCGCCCGCCAGAACGGCAACGCCAACCAGATGCAGGCGGCCATCCTGTCGGCCCTGGTCGAGCGCGCCCGCGCCTACGGCAACGAGATGACCCGGTCGCTTCAGGAGCAGCTCAAGAGCTATTCGGCCCTGGGCCCGCTGGCCGGCCTGTTCGCCTCGCGCCTGCGCGGGCAAGTGGACGAGGCGAACCGGGTCACCGAGGCGCTGGAGAAGCAGTTGGAGGTGATCGAGCGCCGCAACGCCACCCTGGCGCGGACGCCGCTCGACACCAATCAGCTCACCGACGCCACCGCGAACCTTTTGGGCAACACCGCGCAGGCCGGGATCGATCAGGCGTCCGGCCGGATCGACCTGCTGCGCCAGCGCCTCCAGGGCGCGACCGGCGACGCCGCAGCGCTGATCCGGAAGTTCGAGGGGTTCAGCGGCGCGGCTTACCGCGACAACGACGGTCGCTTCCGGGTCGGCTTCGGCTCGGACACGACCACCGGTGCCGACGGTCGCGTCAGCCCGGTCACCGCCGATACCGTCACGACGCGCGAGGATGCCGAGCGCGATCTCGCCCGCCGCCTCGTGGCGTTCCAGACCGAGGCCGCCGCGCAGGTGGGCGCGGCCTGGCAGGGCCTGTCCGACCGGGCGAAGGCCTCGCTCACCTCCGTGGCCTACAATTACGGCTCGCTGCCGCGGGACGTGGCGGCGGCGGCGCGCGGTGGCGACGAGGGCGCGCTGGCCGCCGCGATCCGCGGGCGCTCGGGCGACAACGGCGGGATCAACGCCGGGCGGCGCAATCAGGAGGCCGACAACATCACGGGCGGCGCGACCGCCGAGGCTTTGCGCGCGCAGCTCGACCTGCGCCAGCAGCTCGCGGACCGGCAGGCCGGCGGCAACGCGCTCGACCGCGAGGCGCTGGCCACCGCCCAGGCCAACGCGGCGGGACGGCGCGACGAGGTCGCCGCCCAGGAGCGGGCGAACGACGCCCTGCGCCGGCAGCTCGACGCGACCACCGACCTCTCGGCGCGCACGGCGCTCCAGACCCGGCTCGCGCAGGGCGAGGCGGCGCTGGCCGAGAAGCGTGTCGCGCTCACCCGATCCGAGGCCAGCCTCCAGACCGCCGAGATGGAGACCGGCTCGCGCGAGCGGCTGCGCATCCTCAACGACGCCCTGACCGTCGAGCAGGGGCTGCACGCCCGCGGCACGGCGGCGTGGAACCAGCTCGAGGCCCAGAAGATCGCCAACACCCGGGCGGTGGAGCAGGCCGAGGCGCAAGAGCGCGCCACTGCCGAGGACACGGCCTACCAGAACGCCAAGCGCGTTCTGGAGGACCGCATGCGCGACCTCCGCCAGGAGGCGCAGGAGCGCGGCCTCAATTTCGCGGAGCGCCAGGCCGAGACCGGCGCGGTGCTGGGGCAGATCGAGGACCTGGAGCGCGAGCACCAGCGCAAGCTCGCCGAGATCTGGGGCCAGGGCACGAGCCAGTACCGGCAGGCGATGGCGCAGCTCGACCGGCTCGCGTCCGAGTCCGCTTCCCGCCGCGCCCAGGCCGAGCGCGAGATGCAGAAGGCCGAGTACCAGGACACCAAGCGCACCTACGAGCAGATCGGCTCGACGCTCAGCGGCAACGTCTTCAGCGTGATCCAGGGGCAGACCACGATCGCCCAGGCCGCGCGCAGCACGGCGCTGTCGATCGTCCAGAGCTACGTCCAGGCACGGGTGAAGCTGATCGCCGACTGGCTCGCCGGGGTCTCGGCCCATCAGGCCGGCGAGGTCGCCAAGACGGCGGCCACCACCGCGGGCGTGGCCGCCCGGACCGGCGCCGAGGAGACGGGCGCGGCGTCCGCCTTCGCCACGCAGGCGGGCGCGATGGTGAAGTCGATCATGGCCTCGGCCTCCGAGACCTTCGCGGGCATCTTCGGCTTCCTGTCGCCGGTGCTCGGCCCCGCCGCGGTCGGCCCGGCCGCCGCCGGCGAGGCGACGGTGGCGGCCGCCGCCGCGGCGATCCCGTCCTTCGCGGTCGGCGCGTGGTCGCTGCCCAACGACATGGTCGCGCAGGTGCACAAGGGCGAGATGATCGTGCCGGCCGGTCCCGCCGGCGCCCTGCGCGCCGCGATGGGGGGCAGCCCGGCCCCGAGCCTCGCGCTCAACCACACCACCCAGATCAACGTCTCGGCCGTGGACGGCGCCTCGGTGGCGGATTTCTTCCAGAACCATTCGCGCCCGCTCATGCGCGCCATCAACCAGGCGGTCCGACAGGGCGCGCATCTCGGCCTGTCGCGGCTCGGGCCTGGCTGAACCGTGATCGACTACATCACCGGCTTCAACCTGCTGCCCGCGACCGGGGAGTTCGGCTACGACCCGCTGCCCTACCGGGCTTCCCGCTGGCCGCCCTCGGCGACCGAGCGCCCGTTCAAGCCGATCAACACCTACGCGGCGCCGGGCTCGGGGCGCACCGACTGCAGCCTCGCCCTCGACGCCCTGGCCGAGCAGGTGCCCGGCTGCACCACGGTCAATTTGCTCGTGGCGTGGTTCGGCTCCTCGATCGACGCGCGCGTCTGCAGGATCTACCCGTCGACGATCTACATCGACGGCTCGTTCCAGCGCATGGACGGGCCCGAGCCGGTGGAGGAGAACTGGCAGGTCTCGGGTCTGACGCAGCTTTCGCGGGGCCCAGGCGGCGCCCCGATCCTGATCCCGATCACCACCGTTGACGGCCAGGCGGTCTACGGCGGCACGCCGTCCGACCAGAGCGTGGTGCGCTGCCTGCGCGACCTGAAGGCGCGCGGCTACCGCGTCGTGTTCTACCCGTTCCTGCTGATGGACTGCCCCGGCTTCCCGTGGCGCGGGCGCATCGGCCTCGACGCCGACGGGACCGCGGCCGCTGCCGCGACGGTGGCCCGGATCCTCGGGCCGGCGCAGCCGTCGCAGTTCACCCGCCACCCCGACCGGCTCACGGTCGACTATGCCGACCCGGCCGACGACTACAGCTTGCGCCGGATGATCCTGCACTGCGCCAACCTGTGCGTGCTGGCCGGGGGCGTCGACCTATTCCTGCTCGGCTCCGAGCTGCGCGGCCTGGAGGCGATCCGCGGCCCGGGCTGGACCCGGGCGGGCACGACCGGCGCCGACGGCACCGTCACCTGGGACTACCCCTTCGTCGACGGGCTCGGGCAGCTCGCCGACGACGTGCGCGGGATCTTCGACGCGGCCGGCCTGACCCGGGACGCGGCGGCCTTGCGCAACCTGATCACCTACTCGCCGGACTGGTCGGTGTGGATGGGCGTGCAGCACCCCGGCGAGGCCGGCCAGTGGCCGCACCTCGACCAGCTCTACGCCCGGGACAGCATCGACCTCGTGGCGTTCGACAACTACCTGCCGCTGTCGGACTGGACCACGGCGGGCGGGCTCGACGCGGCGAACTGGACGGCGCCCGCGCCCGACCGGAGCCGCTGGCCGCCCGGGCCCGACACGATGAACGGCCTCGGGCTTTCGGGCGAGCCGACGCTGTACTCGATGGCCTACCTGAAGCGGAACATCGAGGGCGGCGAGAAGTACGACTGGTTCTACGTCGACTCGGACAATCTCGGGATCGGCCTCGACCCGCTCGGCTCGGATCAGCAGGTGTCGCGGCCGACCGGCGACCGCGTGACCCAGACCCGCAGCCGGTACTATCCGCGCCAGGAGATCCTGGCGAACAAGCAGCTGCGCTGGTGGTGGAAGAACCCGCACCGCGCCGTCTACGACGACGGCGACGGCCGGGGCTGGGTGCCGCGCGGGCTGGTCACGCGCTGGGTGCCGCTGTCGAAGTCGATCACCACGGTCGAGTACGGCTTCGGCTCGATCGACCGCGCGACCAACCAGCCCAACGTGTTCTACGACCCGAAGAGCACGGAGAGCTTCACCGCGTTCTGGTCGGTCTGGGACAGCGCCGACGGGGCGACCTACACGCCGAGGCGGGACGACACGCTCTGCGCGATGGCGCTGCGGGCGGTGTACGAATACTGGTACCGCGACGGCCACAACGAGGTCTCGGCCGCCGGGCTGCCGATGCTGCAGACCGCCTTCTTCGCGGTCTGGAACTGGGACGCGCGGCCGTTCCCGACCTTCCCGCTGCGCTCCGACGTCTGGGGCGACACCCTCAACTGGCCGGCGGGCCTGTGGGTCAGCGGCAAGGGGCCGGCGCTGCCGCCGCCGCCGCCCGACCCGTCACTGGTTCCGGGGCCGTACCCGACCTTCCCGGCGCTCTCCGGCCTAGCGTGGTCGGTGCGCTACGCGCCCGTGTTCCGCACCGGCGCGGCCGCACACGTCTCGGGCCGGGAGGCGCGGGCGGCGCGCGTACGGGCGCCGCCCTGGGAGATCGAACTGGCCTACGACGTGCTGGCGGCCGGCGATTTTGCGATGAGCGGGCTGGTGGGCGACTTCGAGCGCCTCGCGGGCTTCTACGGCCAAGTCGCAGGACGCGCCCTACCGTTCCACGTCGCCGTGCCGCCCGAGCTCGGGGCCGGATCCACTCTGCTCTGCCGCTTCGCCGACGACGACCTCGACCTGGAGCAGTTCATGTCGCTGCTGTTCGCCACCCAAGCCTTCCGGCTCGTGAGCGTGCGCGGGTGAGCGACACCCCGCCCGCCTTCCCCGCGCTGCCGGGCCAGGGTTGGTCCGTGCACAAGCGCCCGACCTTCGCGACGCGGCTCGCCCCGCACGTCTCGGGCCGGGAGGTGCGCGCGAGCCTCTACGCGGCGCTCTTGTGGGAGTTCGAGGTGACCTTCGACGGGCTCGCCGAGGGCTCGGCCTTCCCCGGGCTCGGCGCGAACTCGCTGCAGGCGCTGCTCGGCCTGTTCCTGCGCTGCCAGGGTCGCTTCGGGACCTTCCTCTACACGGATCCGACCGACAACGCGGTCGCGACCGGCGCGATCGGCGTCGGCGACGGTCGGTCACCGGCCTTCCCGGCGCTGCGCACGCTCGGCGGCTTCTCCGAGCCGGTCGGCTGGGTCACCGCCCTGCGCGCTGTCACCGTCGACGGCGCGCCCGCCCAGGGCTGGAGCCTCGCCGCGCCGAACCGGATCGTGCTGCCGGCGGCACCGGCGGCGGGCGCAGTGATCGGCGCCGCGTTCAGCTTCGCCTACCTGTGCCGCTTCCTCGACGACGTGCAGGACTTCGAGAACGTCATGGCCGGGCTGTGGAAGGCGGAAGGGATCAAGTTCCGGAGCGTGCGGACGTGAGGCCCGCCGAGCCCGCCCTCCTGGCCTACCTCGCCGCGATGCGCGCGCGGGCCGACAAGCGGCTGCTGATGGCCGACTGCTTCACCTTCACGCTGCTGTCCGGCCTGATCCTCGCCTACACCAACGCCGACGTCCCGATCGCGCTGAACGGCACCACCTACCGCGCCGATTCCGTGCTGGTGGACGGGCTGCGCTACCGCTGCACCACCGGCCTGGACGTCGACCAGCAGCGGATCACGGTCTCGGCCCGCCCGACCGACACGGTCGGCGGCGTGCCGTTCCTCGTGGCCCTGCGCGAGGGCGTGTTCGACGGCTGCACGATCCGGCGCGACCGGGCCTTTCTCACCGCCTGGGACGCCCCGCCGATCGGCGGCGTCACGCTGTTCACCGGGCGCCTGGCGAGCGTCGATCAGGTCGGGCGCACCGGCGCGACCCTGACGGTGGCGAGCGAGCTGACGCTGCTGGACATCGACCTGCCGCGCAACGTCTGGCAGCCGACCTGCAACCACACGCTCTACGACACCGGCTGCCGGCTCGTGCGGCAGGCCTACGCCTCGGCCGGGACTGTCGGCGACGGGGCGAGCGCGATATTCATCCCCTGGGCCGGCGCGAGCGAGGCACTGACGCAGGGCACGGTGACGTTCACCTCGGGCGGCAACATCGGGGTCTCGGCCACGATCAAGCTAGCGGACCCGACCGGTCTGACGCTCACCTACCCGCTGCCGGCGCTGCCGGCAGCGGGCGACGGCTTCACGGCCTACCAGGGCTGCGACCACACCCTCGGGACGTGCCGGTCCAAGTTCGCCAACGAGGCCAACTTCCGTGGCTTTCCGTTCGTGCCGACGCCAGAGGCTGCATTCTGACGGGCGAGGCCCGACGTGAGATGCGTCTGGTTTGAGTCCATGGCAGCCGCCCGCTGCGCTGTCGGCAGGCCCCGACAGCGTGCGTTTCACCCTTAGCAACGATGTCTTAGTCGGTTGTGTGCGACTGACTCGCCCAGAGGTGCGCCAGGGCGTCAGCGGAGAGGCTCCACCGATCACCTGTCCTGGACGATCACCATGCTGCATGTCCCGATCCAGATCGATCCGCCAAGCTCGACACGCGTGACGGCAGGATCTTGAATGTCCGCCGCGCGCTGTGATCCGCGCGCGCCATGGGCTGACTGTCAGAGTCTATGTTTGCACCTTTAGCTTCTGGGCCGAAGAAGGTTGAATATCAGTGCCAGGGCTAAATTGATGTTCAGGTCTCCTGCCCGATCGTACGCCGCTCTCGTCACATCACTTGTCGTTCTAGCTCTCGCGATTGCGTCAGGCGGGACTGCCTTGATCGTCGACATGTACGGTCAGGCGCTGCAGGATACAGAACGCAACCTCGTCGGCCTCTCCACGATCCTCGCTGATCAGGCCGATCGTTCGCTCCAAGCCCTCGAAATCGTTCAAGAAGCCATCATCGAGGACATGGCCGGCGCTAAGGTCGCGACTCCCTCGGAGTACGCTGCGGCGGCGAGCCGGCACGACTTACATGAGGCACTCAAAGCTCGCGTTGCGGCATTGCCGCAGGTCAACGCGGTCACGATCATCGATCAAACCGGCCGGCTCCTGAATTTCAGCCGCTTCTGGCCGATCCCAAACGTCAACATCGCAGATCGAGATTACTTCAAGGCGCTCGCGTCGGACCCGAAGCTGCAGCGGTTCATCAGCCGGCCGGTTCAGAACCGCGGCGACGGGGCCTGGACGATCTATATAGCGCGGAAGGTCACGGCGCCCGACGGAACGTTCCTCGGCCTCGTGCTCGGCGCGATCGAGCTCGGCTATTTCGAACGACTGTACCGGCAGATCGCGCCGACCGACGACGCTGTCGTCTCGGTCTTCCGCCACGACGGGATGCTGCTCGTCCGTCACCCCTATCGGGAAGACGTGATCGGCAAGATTCTGCCAACCACGGGGGCCGCGCTGATCGCCCAGAAAAATCCTCAGGGCGGCGTGATGCGCAACGTGAGCCCCGTCGATGATCAAGAACGCATCATCGCGACCAAGGCGCTCGCCGGGTACCCGCTTATTCTCAGCATCAGTCGCACGACGAAGGCGTGCCTGGCCCCCTTCCGCCGGCAGGCGCTCGCGGTCGGTTCAGCGACAGCACTCCTTCTGGTGTGCATCGCGGCCCTGTTTGGGCTCTTCCTTCGGGGAGCGAGCGCCGAGCGGCGGATCGCGAGCGCCGAAGTGCGCGCCCGAAGCGAGCGCGACTTGCGCGCCCATTACGAGCGGTTCGGCGTCGCACTCGACAACATGGTTCAGGGGCTATGCCTGTTCGACGCCGACGAGCGGCTCGTCATCTTGAATGAGCGCTTCGCCAGTCTCTACGCGATCCCCGAACACCTTCGGCAGCCCGGCACGAGAGCCGAGGATCTCCGCAGGTTTGTCCTGGCGCAGCACCGCGACGCAGGCGGGCCCTGGGATGGGGTGCTGACGCCGCCATCGCCCGGGGTGTCGTCGGACACGGCGAGCGTCGTGCATATGACCGACGATCGGGACATCAGCGTCCTCCGCGTGCGCCTTCCGGACGGAGGCTGGATATCGACCCATGAGGACATCACGGAGCGCCGTCGGAGCGAAGCGCGTTTGCGCTTCCTCGCGCGGCACGACGTTCTGACCCAATTGCCGAATCGCTTGCATTTCGAGGAAGTCGTCGAACTCGAACTGGCAGCAAGCACCGAGCGGGCCGGACATGTGGCCCTTCTCTCTCTCGATCTCGACGGCTTCAAGCAGATCAACGATCTCTTCGGACATCCGGCCGGAGACCGCCTGCTGATCGAGGTCGCTGCGCGCTTGACGGGATTGATCGGCGCGAGCGGCGCGGTCGCGCGCCTCGGCGGCGACGAATTCGCGGTCTTGGCGACAGATCTCGCCGCCACCGGGCAAGCTGCCGCGAGGGCCCAGGCCATCATCGAGGCACTCTCGACGCCCTACGCGGACGGTGCGCTGCAATATTCCATCAGTTGCAGTGTCGGGATCGCCCTCTTCCCGCACGATGGCGACACTTACGATGCGCTGCTGTCCGCCTCCGACATGGCGCTCGTGCGCGCCAAGAAGGAGAGCAAGGGCACCTACCGCTTCTTCGAGGCGGAGATGGACAAGGCGGCCTTCGAGCGGCAGCGATTGACCCTGGACCTGCGCGCGGCCATCGGCACGGGACAATTCGAGCTGCACTACCAGCCCCAGTTCATCGTCGCCTCGGATCGCGTCTCCGGCTTCGAGGCTCTCTTGAGATGGACACATCCGACCCGCGGGACGATTTCCCCCGCGCAGTTCATACCCCTCGCAGAGGAGACAGGGGCGATCCTCCCGCTCGGCGAATGGGTGCTGCGCGAGGCCTGCCGCGAAGCTGCAAGTTGGGCCACGCCGCTCGGCATCGCTGTCAATCTCTCGATCGCGCAGCTCCAGCAAGCTGACCTGTGCGATGTCGTCGGTGCGGTGCTTGAGGAGACCGGACTGAAGGCCGAGCGTCTCGAGATCGAAGTGACCGAAAGCCTGTTCCTGAAGGGGTCGGCACGCGCGCAGGAGATGCTGCGCGCCCTGAAGACACTCGGTGTGCGCATCTCGATGGATGATTTCGGAACCGGATACTCATCACTGGCCACGCTGGAAGCTTTTCCTTTCGACAAGATCAAAATCGATCGGTCGTTCGTGTGGCAGATCGGCGTGACGAGCAAAGGCGGCGCGATCGTCCGTGCAATCCTCAGTCTCGGCGAGAGCTTGAACATCCTGGTCATCGCGGAGGGCGTCGAGACAGAGGGGCAGCTGACCTTCCTACGGCAACACGGTTGTGCCGAGATACAAGGCTATCTGCGCGGCAAGCCGCAGCCGATCGCCTCTTATCGCCCGCTCATCGATCTCGATCGAGAGCTTGAGGTGGCTTAGCGACGCTTTGCCCGTACCCCGCAAGTGATTTTAACGGCTCTTGCAGAAGTTGATTGTCTGACTGCGACATTCGTAGGCAGAAAACGGTCCGACGGAAGTCAACTTGAGCGGACCTGGTGCACCAGGACTTGGCGTAAAAGCGTGTCGCCAATGCGGTTCTGCCTCGCCCCAGGCAGGGTTCAGCGTGTTGCCACGGGCCTAAATTTCAGCGCGTTGAGGGCTTCGCATGCTCGCTGAAGATGAAGCGCGCAGGATCCTCGTGCGCGAGGCCCGGGGCTGGCTCGGAACGCCCTACCACCCCTGTGCCGACCTGCGCGGCGTCGGCGTTGATTGCGGCATGCTCTTGGTGCGCGTGTTCGTCGATGCCGGCCTCGTGCCGGCCTTCGACCCGTGCCCCTACCCGCAGGACTGGCATCTCCACCGCGACGACGAGCGCTACCTCGGCTTCGTGTTCGATCGCGCCGCCGAGGTCGCTCGCCCGCAGCCCGGCGATGTCGTGGTGTTCCGCTACGGCCGGGCCTACGCCCATGGCGGAATCGTCACGGCGACAGAGCCGCTGACCCTCGTGCACGCCTTCTCGCCGGCCCAGGCCGTGATCGAGGAGCCGATCGCCCGCAACCCTGTCCTCGCCGAGCCGGGCCGGCGCCCGCGCTTCTTCAGCCTCTGGGCCGCAAGCGTGGCCGCCGAGGCCGACCAAGTCTGAGACCGCCATGAGCCTGTTCGGCGGGAAGAAGCGTACCGTCCGGCCGGACTACACCGGCCTGCAGGTTCAGACCGCCTCGAGCGCGCTGCCGATCCCGATCGTCTACGGGACCAACCGCATCGCCCCGAACGTCATCTGGTCCGACGGCTTCCAGACGCACGCGCAGCGCGGAAAGAAGGCCGGCGGCAAGGGCGGCGGCCGCCACGGCGTCACCGGCTACACCTACTCGACCTGGATCATGTTCGGCCTCGCCGAGGGGCCGGTCCAGGGCATCGGCGAGGTGTTCAGCGGCCAGTCGGTCACGCCGTTCCCGACCAACTTCCTCAGCCTCATCCCCGGCGACACCCCGCAGCAGCCCTGGGGGCCGGCGCTGGCCCGCTACCCGGCCGCCGCGCTGCCCTACAACGGCACCGCCTACCTCGCCTCGCCCTACTTCGACCTGGGTTCCAGCGCGACCATCTCGTCGATCGCCTTCGAGGTGGTCGGGCGGCTCGCCGGCACCGCAGGGCCGCTCGGGCAGGATGCCGACCCGGCCGCGCTGATCTCGGACTTCCTGACCAACGCGCAGTACGGTGTCGGCCTGCCGGCTTCCGCCCTCAGCGGCGCGGCCCTGTTCGGCGCCTCGGGCGACGCGTCCTACCAGACCTACTGCGCGGCCCTCGGCCTCGGGCTGAGCCCGGCGCTCACCGACGCCGAGACCGCCAATTCGCTCCTGGCGCGGTGGCTGCGGCTGACCAACAGCGCGGCGGTGTGGTCGGGCGCGCGGCTCAGGATCGTCCCCTACGGCGACCAGGTCGTGACCGGGGTGACGCATACCGGCGCCAGCGTCACCTACGTGCCCGACGTCGCGCCGGTCTACGATCTCACCGACGACGACATCCTGGCCGCCGAGGGCGACGATCCGGTGCGGGTCGCGCGCAGCGATCCCTACGGGCTGCCCAACGTCCAGCGCGTCGAGTGCTCCGACCGGAGCCACGGCTACACCGCGACGACGGTCGAGGCGCGCGACCAGGGCGCGATCGAGCGCTACGGCCTGAAGGTCGGGGGGACCATCACCGCCCGCGAGATCTGCGCGCTCTCGATTGGCCGGCTCGTGGCGCAGCTCGCCCTGCAGCGCGCCCTGTACATCCGCAACACCTACACGTTCCGCCTGTCCTGGGAGTTCTGCCTCCTGGAGCCGATGGACGTCGTGACCCTGACCGACCCGGGGCTCGGGCTCGCCCGGGCGCCGGTGCGCATCACGGCGATCGAGGAGGACGAGGACGGGCTGCTCACCGTCACGGCCGAGGAGTTCCCGCGCGGGACCGCGACCGCGGCGGCCTATCCTACGGTCGGCGCGATCGGATCGGCGGTCGACCGCGACCGGGCGCCCGCGCCGGTCAACGCTCCGCTCATCTTCGAGCCGCCCGCCGCGCTGACGGGCGGCGTGCCGCAGGTCTGGATCGCGGCCTCGGGCGCGAACGCCGACCCGTACTGGGGCGGGGCGAACGTCTGGGTCTCGCGCGACGGCGCCAGCTTCGTCGAGATCGGCACGATCACGGGCCCGGCGCGCCAGGGCGTTCTCGCCGCGGATCTGGCCAGTCCCTCCGGGCCCAATCCCGATCGCGCCAACACGCTCGCGGTCGATCTCGGCCGCTCCGGCGGCACGCTGGCCTCGGCCAGCGAGGCCGACGCGCGGGACGGCGTGACCCTCGCCCTGGTCGGCCAGGAACTGGTGTCCTTCGCCACCGCGACGCTCACCGCCCCGCACGTCTACGCCCTGACCTATCTGGAGCGCGGGCTCTCCGGCTCGCCGGCCGGCGCGCACCCGGCCGGGACATCCTTCACCCGGCTCGACGAGGCGGTGTTCCGCTACAGCGTGCCGGCGGCCTATATCGGCACGCCGCTCACCGTGAAGCTGCAGGCGTTCAACATCTTCGGCGGCGCGGCCCAGGACCTCGCGACCTGCACGCCCTACACGGTGACGCCGGTCGGCTCGGGCCGGTTCGGTCCGGTCGCCGAGACGCTCGCTGTCGGCAGCGGCCCGGATCTGGGGCTTGCCTCGCAGGCCGCCACGCGGAGCGACGATTTCGGCCTCGCCTCCGACCCCTATCCCAACTTCCTCGACCTGGGGCTCGCCTCATCATGAGCGTGCGCACGCAGTGGCTGCGGGACGCGTGGTCGTTCCTCGCGACCTTCGTTGGCCGACCGGGCGAGTTCGTCGTCGACACCACGAACTGGCGCCTCGTCGTCCACGACGGCGTCACGCCCGGCGGCCATCCGGCCGTCTCCGCGGGAGACCTGAAGGGCGGCGTGCCGGCCCTGGGCGTCAACACCGCCGCCGACACCACCAACCGCCTGGCGGTGAAGTCCGAGGCCGCGCTGCTCTCGTGGGACGAGGTCACCCCGGGGGCCGGCAACATGCGGCTGACCCTCAACAAGAAGGCCGCGGCCAACGACGCCGGTCTCGTGCTCCAGACCGGCTACGCCAGCCGGGTCCTGTTCGGCACGCTGGGCAGCGACGACCTGACCGTGAAGACGAGCCCGGACGGCACCGCCTTCCGGACGGCCATGTCGGTCTCGGCGGCGACGGGCTATCTCGGCCTGTCGGGGGTCACCGATCCGGGCGCGCCGGTGCACGTCCAGGGTCTCGGCGCGAAGCCCGCCGTGCAACTCGACGCCTACGGGGGCGATGCCGCCGGCAATCACGGGCCCGTCGCCAACTGCCGCGCCCGGGCCGCGCGCGGCGCGCCGGGCGCGCCGCTGCCGCTCAAGGCGACCGACACACTCCTCGGCCTGTTCGGGGCCGGCTACCACACGGGAGGCGCCTACACGGCCGACGCCGTCGCGCTGCTCGGCGTTGCCGAGGAGGATCTCACGGCGACGGCGCAGGGCACCGGCCTGGATGTCCAGACCACGGCGCCGGGCACGGCCGCGCGCCGGTCAGTGGTGAAGGTCCGCGGCAACGGCGCGCTGGAGCTGCAGCCGCTGTCCGCGGAGCCTGCGGGCGGCGCACAGGGCCAGATCTACGCGGACAGCACCCTGACGGCGCTCCGATGGCACGACGGCGCCGCCTGGAGCCGGATCACCAACTTTGCCAAAGCCGCCGCGTCCACGAACTTCGACAACTACGTCCCGGCGGATGCCTGGACGAAAGTCCAGTTCAACACCACCGACAGCAACGACCAGGGCGCCTTCGACGCGGCGAAGAACCGTTTCGTCGCCATCGAGGCCGGCCTGCACGGCTTCGACGTCGCGCTGACCTACAAGCGGAACGGGTCCAGCGCGCCGACGGCGCTGGAGGTGCAGCTCTACCGGAACGGCGTGGCGGCCGGGCGCGGGCGCGCCGCGGCGACCGGCGCGCTCGTCGACGGCGTCAGCGCGGTCAACCTCGCGTCGGTCCTGAGGCTGGCGGCGAAGGACACCGTCGAGGTCTTCGTGCGGTTCACTGGCGCCGACGGCTACGTGGCTGCGGCCGACTCCTTCTTCGGTGCCCGACAGCTGCCGTGATCGCCCCCAGCCGTCGGTACGGCAGCGGTCCTCATCCGACGCTCGGACAGGAGTCTCCCATGGACCTCTCACCCCTCGGACGCGCGGCCCTGGCGGCGCGCGAAGGCTGCCGGCTGCGCGCCTACCGGGACAGCGTCGGCGTCTGGACGATCGGCCGGGGCCACACCAGCGCCGCCGGGCCGCCGGCCGTGATCGACGGGATGACCCTCACCCAGGCCGAGGCGGACGCGCTCTTTGCCGCCGATCTCTTGCCCTACGTCGCGTCCGTGCGCGCTGCGCTGGCCAAGCCGGTGCCGCAGCCATTCTTCGACGCCTGCTGCTCGCTGTGCTTCAACATCGGCCAGGCGAATTTCGCGCACGCGAGCCTCGTGCGCCTGGCCAACGCCAGCGATCTGCCGCAAGCCGTCGAGGCCTTCCTGCTGTGGGACCGGCCGACCGCGATCCTGGCGCGCCGGCAGGGCGAGCGGGACCAGGCTGCGCTGCCCACCTACGGCCTCGTCTACGCCCGCCGCGGGGATCCCGCGCCGGTGCGGGCGCCGGAGCGACCGGCACTCGCCGCGCCGGCGCGGCCCGACCCGCTCGTGCCGATGACCGGCACGGCCGACGCGGCGGCGGAGTCCTGGTGGCTGCGCCTGCGCGACGCCATCCGCCACAACATGCAGACGGGTGCCTGACCATGGGATTCCTTGCCCTCCTCCCGACGCTGCTCGGCGCGCTCGGCCCGATCCTCGCGAAGGTGCTGCCCGACGAGGGTCAGCGCCTGTAGGTGCAGCTGGAGTTGCAACGCGCGCTGATCGAGCAGCAGGGCGATCTCGGCCGGGCCATGGCCGAGGTGATGAAGGCCGATGCCGGCTCGGAGAGCCCGCTCGCCCGCAACGCCCGGCCGATCACCGTGCTCTGGGCGCTGGCGATGATCACCTGGGTCGGCGTGGTCTCGCCCATGGTCGGCCTGCAGGTGGAGGTGGTCGCCGCGCTCAAGGGCGTGCCGGCCGAGCTGTGGTCGCTGCTCACCGTGGGCATCGGCGCCTACATGCTGGCCCGCTCGGTCGACAAGATCGTGCCGCAGGTGGTCGGGTCGAAGGGTTGATTCCCGGACCGTCGGGCGCGCGGTCGTGACGGACGAGACCCCACCCCGGGCGCGGACAGCGTGTGCGGGCCGCGGCGAGCGAAGGACCGGAGCCATGACGGATCATCTGCCCGAATGGATCGGGCGTCTGATCGAGCGCGTGGAGGCGACCGGGCGGCAGATGGACGCGCTCGGGGGCAAGCTCGACCGCATGGACGAGAAGCTGGAGGGCGTGGCCTATCGGCGCGACATCGAGCACTTCGTGGTCCGCGATGAGATCGAGCGGCGGATCGACAAGGCGGTCGACGGCGCGAAGGCGGAGGCCGCCAAGGGGCTGGCCGAGGTCGCCGGGCAGGTGCGGGACCTGCGCAAGATCGGCTGGGGCCTGGCCTCGGCGGCGCTACTGGCCTTCGGGGGGATCGTGCTGGCGAAGATCGGGCTGGCGGGCCGGTGAGCCGGATCGACGACTGAACCGCGCTGCCATCCTGCGCGTAGACCGGGCCTCGACACTCCCCAGCGAGATCACCTCGAACCGCCCGGCACCGGCCGGAGCGATATTTCGCGACACTCGACCCTCAAATGAGGGGGTACGGCTCAAGTTCTGCCGTTACTGTGGTGGCAGCCCGAGACCCAAACCTTCAGCCCCGCCGGCACCGCCGCGCGGGGTTTTCTCACATCGTGCTCCGCTCTTCAGACGCGCTCTAATTGCAGGTCAGCTTCCGGCCTTCGGCCATGCCGACCTTCCGGTAGTGTTCCAGACCGGACTTGATCGCTCGGCCGATGACCGCTCGGCGCACGTCCGGATTGCAGCGCAGATATTCCATCTCGTTGAAAGCGTAGTCGCCACGCCCGCCCCGCGAGCCTCGGTCATAGTCACGATCGTAGTCGCGGCGGTCACGGTCGCCGTAGCCTCGATCGCCATAGCCCCGATCTCCGTAGCCCCGATCACGGGGTCCGTAGTCGCCGCGATCGTAGCCGTAGTCGCGTCCGCCGTATGGCTGCGCGAAGGCCGGAGCGGCTCCGCTGAGTAGCGCTAGGCCAAGGACGGTCGCCGAGATCACCTTCATGTCGTGCTCTCCGTTGTTGCGAGGCGTGAACGCTTTCAAAGGTGGGTGGTTCGATTTGCCTGGGCGAGCGTCGAGTCCTCGCTCCCAGCGTCACTACCGTTGGAGGGCTTGTCTTTCCGTGCTCTTCACCCACTCTCAGTGTCAGGTTTGGCGGGATTCCTCCCTTGTCGGTGCCGAGCCTAAGAAGCCCGCCCGGTCCGCCGGCGCGGGCTTTTTCGTGGCCGATCGCCGCAATCAACTGTCCACCATCCGATGCAGCAAGATGGGCCAAACGGGCGCCGTCTCCGTTCTGGGGGCCATGAGCCTCCCCGGCCATTCTCAAAAGGGTCTCATGAGGTCCGGCTCGGATGCGATGGCGGATCTGTCCGACGCCGTCTTCGTCGAACGATGGCGCCTTATCACGGGCGAGCCGCCTGCTATCCTGCTGAGTTCCCGTACCGAGATGCTGGCGCTGCTCGTGGAATGCACCCCTGCGGCGTCGCTCGATCTAGCCGTCCCGGCTTGGGACTACTCCGAGGCCAACGATCGCACGAGCAGGTAACCGCCGCCGGCCATCGTGACGCCGAGCCAAGTTGCGTATCGGCTCGGCTCTTCGAACCGGCGCTGGCGCTTTGGGTTAGCTGCGTGGGGGGTATCCGTTCACGGAGGCGTGAGTGCCCCGCTACTTCTTCGACATCAATGACGGCCGCAACGAGCGCGACGAAGTGGGCTTTGAGTGCGCTGACCTTCAGGCTGCGGTCAGGCACGCCAAGCAGGCGCTTCCCGAGATCGCGGCCGATGAGGTGCCTAGAGATGGCGAGCGGCATGCCCTGACTGTCCTGATCAGGGACGAGAACGGCCAAGCCGTCTATCTGGGCGCCCTTGCCTTCACGGGAACATGGTTGCTCGCTTAGTGCCTCAGCGAGACTCGGCTCACACGCTGGTGAGATCGGACGTTCCCCCTGCGCTCAGTGAATTCACGAGGCACTCCCTCGTTAGTTCATGTGTCGGCGCCACTCCCGCCTCTCCCGCTGGGCTAGCTTGCGTCCCAGGGCCATCAGCAGTGCGTCCGCACAAGCTTTCAACTCTGGATCCTTCAGGTCTGCGATCGCTTCCTGCGCGGTGATGGCGTGCTCAGCGGCCCGCTCCAGTTGCTCTTCCGCCAAGCATAGCTCCTCCGCTTCAAGGGCGCCCTCGTTCATCCTCAGTTGGGTGACGTCGACAAGGATTCCGCGGCCACTTTGAGGCCTACCAACATGGTCTCTGGTGAAGCGTCCGCGCGCCAGCACCCACCGCATCTGGCCATCGACAGATTTCACTCGATGTTCCACAAGATAAGCGCCGCCTTCCCGCGCACAACCGCAAAACAGCGCCGCTATACGCTCTTGCTCACAGCCGTGGATACTCTGGATGAAGCATGTTAGCGGCAAGCCTTCTGCCGCCTGATCTGGGTCTAGATTGAACAAGAGCGCAACTACAGCGTCAACGCGGATCCGGTCAGTCGCAGCATCCCAAGTCCAAGAACCAATTACGTCAAGCTCGTCGAGTGCAATTTGGAACGCTGAAGTGAGATAGTGTATATTATCACACAGAAATTTGCTCACCGCTGATCCCATGGCAAATCAAAGCGACCCCCAATCTATTGATCGATAATCAATCAACCTCAAGTGAGGCGATACAAATTTGTGCAACTGTCGCGTGCTGGAGGTAGCCCATCAAGCTAGGTCGCCGACGCGAATGTATACAAGATCGGCAGCATCTACCCATGATGGAATACAAAATGGGATCGAAGTCACCGCCTGTGCGCAAAACTTCCCATGGAGAGCGCGGCGAGAACGAGGCATTTGAGCACAGGGTTTCTCAGCGGCCTCCGGCAGGACGACACCTTGTAACGCGGATCGCTGAAGCATTACAGCTCCCAGAGCGAGTACTGTATGCGCCTGCTCATAAAGTAACGCCGTACCAAGCCAGTGAGAGCAAAGCGGCCATCAATCCTGCGGTTGAGTGCGATGCGCTTCTGAGCGCATACAACCGTATCCAAGATCCCGAAGAGCGGCGCCGCGTCCTTCTGCTTGTACAAGAGGCGGCTGATCGAGCCTGATTTTGCTGGCACGCTCCCCCGCCCCGTGAGCAGATCGGGGCGGGGCCGAGCGGGCTAGGGCAGGTAGCTTTCCTCAACGGAATGTGCGGATCCAGTGTGGGCCGATCTCGATGTAGAGACGTCGTCCGCGCTGCTCACAACGATAGCGCCATTCCAACGCGATCAGGTCCATAGCCTGGTCGATACGGGCGGCCGCCAGCGGCTCGGAGCAGCCGATTTTGATGACGTTGAGAAGTTGAAATTTCGGGTCGGCCATGCCGTAGCGGCCCGCGATTCGCTTCATGTCCTTGTCGATCGCGATCAGAACCGCTTCGTTGAGCTGTGCCGCTTTCGCCACGAGGTAGTCATCAGAGCCCGGCGAAAGCGCGGCGCCGTGGCGGATGGCTTCATAGCCACTTTGCTCGAAGGTTCGTGCGACGGAGACAGGTACGCCCTCATCAAGGAGGACGCGGAAGACAGGCTGTTCGGCGACGGCCCTAAGCGGCGGCGTCGTGGGCCAGGGCCGCTTCAACGTCGCGCTCCGTCAGCGTCGGGTACTCTTCGATGATCTGCTCGACCGTGTAGCCGGCGTCGGCATAGGCCTTGATGCTTGCGACCTGAATCGCGGTCCCCGCGATCACCGGGTTGCTCCTCGCGACCCCGCGCACGCTCTGGACCTTCCCGTAGTTGTCGGGGTTCCGCGTGCGCAGCTGTCGGACGTTTCGCTCCATGTCCGCTCGCACGATCTCGAGCGGGATGCTGAGCACGCCCTGGCCTGTCGTGACCTCCTCACGCCGTCCTGTCTCGGGATGGTTGAAGACCACGCGCTTGTTGAGGACGTAAAGGGTCGTCCGCGCCCAGACATCGTCGCCCAGGTCGGCGAGCTCTGCCTTCACCTCACGGAGATGCTGCAGCGAGACGCCGCTATCATTCCGTAGGCGATCCAGCACCTGCAGGCAGATGAGATCTCGGAAGGAGTAGAGGCGCGTCTCCTCCCCCTCGCTGAGTTCGACCTTCAGGCTCGGCTCGAAAAAGGACGTGCGTCTCCAGTACCTGAGCTGCGTCAGGCTGATGCCCGTCAGGCGCTGCGCTTCGTCCTCGGTGAAGGCAGCGATGACGGTCCTGGATCCACCCGTCGCCATGAGGAGAGACATACTCTGAGTTGAGAGCAGCGCAAATGGGCGCGGCGTCACGCTGCACCGAACGTCAGGTCCGCCGTCGCCTCCTGGCGCGACCAGATCGAGCGCTTTGAAGCCGTCATCAGCCCGTGGCATGTGAGGCCATGACCTATCGTGTTGAATTCCGCAGAGACGGCGCTGTCATCGGCGAGGCCGAGGGGCTTGAGGATCGAGCTGCGGCCAAGCGGCTCGCGGAAGCAGAGATCGCCCAACGCGACGCCGAGATCGCACTCGTGATCGACGTGGATGGGACAGGAATGGAGGTCGCGTCCATCAGGCGGGATGCCATGAAGTGGGACGACGAGTAAGGACACCGCCAGGTCGCTTCTGCGGCTACCGGACGAAGCCCGGTCAGACCTAGGGGCCGCCGGTCTGGGAGTGCGCGGCCAAGGTGCGCGGCTGAAGCGGCCATTCCCACAAGAGCTTTGAAGATGGCGGGTCGGGTCCGCACCGAAGGGCGATGGGCGCAAGAACCCGACCTGCCTGCCGCAAACCGGTTGGGGACGGGCTTTGCGACAGGCCGGTGATCACATCCGCCGGTTACAGCATGATTTCAGCCTGGGGCTGCAACTGACATCAGATCGCGCCCGGCGCCAACGGCACCCCGGTCAGAGCGCTCCAAGCCCTTGGCCCAGCGCACCGTTTTGGCGGCCCTTTCCAATCTGGCGACCATTCGGCCGTACCCCGCCGGCCATGTTTGACCTCCCGCCCGCCGTCGCCGCTTGGCGCGACCTGATCCCCGCGGGTTGTGCTATGAGGCTCCGCCTGCCGATGGCCAGCCCGAGTTCCGCCGCTAAGAAGCGTCCTTTAATCACGGGGAGCGGGATAATCGCGCGCTCCCTAGCTCGACCTCCCAAGAGGGCACGATACTTTATTGCGCGATCTAATCTGGGGCCGAATAACTAATCTACGTAAAAATCCGCGATATTAAACGGCCAAACGAACTCAAATGATGGATGAATCCACGATAATAATCTGCTAAATGCAGCTCTCGAAACAGACGAGGGCCTTGATGCGCGACTCAGCCTTGGTGGCCCTGGAGGTTTTGGTAGTGCCTCCAGATGTCAGCCCAACACCTGAGACGCTCATCCTCCGCGAGCACATCCGCCGGATCCTGCGCAAGCTCCCGTGCCCCGCGGCCAGCGCTCAGTACAGCTGAAGGGAGCGAAGCACGACGCCATCGGCGGTGTGGATCTCTACGCACCATCGCTCGTCAGGATCGGCCAATTCGCCCCGCGCGCGCATCTCGGCGATCAGCTGCGTCGCCTCGGCCACGGCAACCTCGATCGAGCTAGCCAATACACCCTCCTCGTCCTCGATGACCTCGCCCGGCCCCCTCAGACGGAAATGGTATCGCTCTGCCATGTCGCTCCTGCTCACGCCGTTGGGACAGCACTTCAACGGCGCGAGGGTTAGCATTTGATGGACAGACCACTTGATATGGCTGCCACACCAAGCTGATGAACACGGAGATGCGTTTGCATCCGGGAGGAGCCCTGCCACCGGTCTGGGAGTTCGTAGCCAAGAGGCGCGGCTGACGATCAGCCCTGCAAGCTCTCGGCGAAGTCGTCGGGGATCTCGCCCCACTGGCCGAGGATCGTGACGCCCTCCAGCTCGCCGGTCTCATCGTCGGCCACCACCTTCAGCGCCGCCGCGCCCGGCATCCGCTTGGCCAGGTTCTCAGCCTTCTTCACCGCCCCGCTCTCGGTCTGTGCCGGCTCCTGCCGGGCCGGCCGCAGCCGCTTCCGGTGGACTTCGAAAGGCTGCACCACGAACGCCGTCTTCGTCTCCTCCTCCGGTCGGCCTCGGTAACGTTAAGGCCCGCTCGCTATTGCTGATTCTGGGAGCCTTCCACACCGATCCCCCGCTATCCGAGCCGCCGCTGATCAGACGGTTGAACCGCGATCCCCCCTGCGCTTTGTTCCCAGTCTGTTCTAGCCGGGAATCGGAACGCGATGCACGCTCTCCCGCATGAGCCACCTGTGGAGTTTCGTCTCACCGAGGCAGAGGCGATCGCGCTCCACTACTACCAGTCCGCACATCGAGATGGCTGGGCGGCCCTCGTGCAGGCGATCGCCGACGCCCTTGCCGACATCGATGCCGCGGAGCGCCACATCGCGGACCATGGGCGACTTGTCTCCGACGGTTACGCACGCGGTCGCGTCTCCGCAGCCTGAACCATATGTCAGTACACCGCATCGACGACCTGCTGGTCCGCAGCCCTGAAGCCGTCCGCGTCCCGCTGATCGGGCAGGCCCTGTGCGCCGGCTTCCCGTCGCCGGCCGACGACTTCCTGGAGGGCGCGCTCGAGCTGCCCCGCTGGCTCGTGCCGAACCCGCCCGCCACCTTCCTGTGGCGGATCAGTGGCTCGTCCATGGAGGGCGCCGGCATCTACGACCGCGACCTCGCCTGCGTCGATCGCAGCCTCAAGGCGGGCCACGGCAGCATCGTCGTTGCGGCGGTCGACGGCCAGATGAGCTGCAAGCGCCTCGTGATCGACGGCAACGTCGCCCGGCTCGCCTTCTGCAACCCGGACCTGCCCGCCTTCGCGGTCGACGAACTCGGCGAGGGCGTAATCTGGGGCGTGGTCCGCTTCTCGATCCGCTGGCACGTCGCCCGCGGGCAGCTCTCGTGAGCACGCCGGAAGCCCGCCGGCGCGACCGGATTGGCGGCGGCCGCGCCGTGGCGCTGATCGACGGCAACAGCTTCTATTGCTCCTGCGAGCGCGTGTTCGACCCGAAGCTCGCCGCGGTCCCGGTGATCGTGCTCTCGAACAACGACGGCTGCGCCATCGCCCGCACCAGCGAGGCCAAGGCACTCGGCATCAGGATGGGCGATCCGTACTTCAAGATCCGCGAGATGTGCCGGGCGCAGGGCGTGCGGGTGTTCTCGTCGAACTACACCCTCTACGGCGACATGTCGGGGCGGACCAACGCGGTCTACCGGCAGTTCAGCCCGCAGGTGGAGATCTACTCCATCGACGAGAGCTTCCTGAACCTCTCGGACGTGGCGCCGGCCTTGAGAGTCGAGCTCGCGCGGGACCTGCGCGCCACGGTCCGGACCTGGACCGGAATCCCGACCTGTGTCGGCATCGGCCCGACCAAGACGCTGGCCAAGCTCGCCAACCACATCGCCAAGACCGTGCCGGTGCTGGAGGGTGTGTGCGACCTGACCGACCCGACAGCCTACGCTCACTGGCTGTGCCGGGTCGACGTCGCCGAGGTCTGGGGCATCGGCCGGGCGTCGCTCGCCAAGCTCCAGGCGATGGGCGTGGAGAGCGTGGCGGATCTGCGCGACCTCGACCCGCGGCCGGTGCGCAAGGGCCTGACCGTGGTGGGCGAGCGGATCATCTACGAGCTGCGCGGCGCGGCCTGCCTGCCGCTGGAGATGGTGCCGGCGCGGCGGAAGGGGTGCGCGGTCACGCGCTCGTTCTCGAGCCGGATCACCGAGCGGGCGGTGCTGGAGGAGGCGGTGGCGGCGCACGCGACGCGGCTCGGCGAGAAGCTGCGGCGCGAGGGGCTGGGCACAGACCACGTCACGGTCTTCTACCACACGAGCGAACACGACCGGGACGAGCCGATGCGCTCGGTCTCGACCACCGTGCAACTGCCGGAGCACAGCTCGGACACGCTGGTGCTGATCAAGGCGGCGCGGCATGGGGTTGCGCGGACCTGGCGCGATCCGGGCGATCGGCCGTGGCGGTACTCGAAGGCCGGGATCGTCACGAACGACCTCTTGCCGCTGTTGCACAGCCCCCGAGCGCTGTTCGGTGCGCTGGACCGCGAGCGCACGGGCCCGCTAATGGCGGCGATGGACGCATGCAACGCGCGCTGGGGCCGCGGCGCGGTGGTGCCAGCGCGCGCGGGGCTGGTGAGCCGGCGCGACTGGAACACGAAGTTCGAGATGCGCACGCCGCGCTACACCACGCAGGTCGGCGAGCTACCGGTCGCCTACGCATGAACCGTCACAGAACTTGGGCGACCGCTATGGGTGGAAAGCTTCTGGTCTGCTCATCGATTGGCAGCCCGGTAAGCTGCCGTCGTCCCAGCCATGGTCGTGCTCGGAAGGGGCTCAGGCTTTCGCGACGACTGGAAGCCGGAAGGGCGCTCCGAGCCGATTGAATGCGTTCATCGCCGCGATGGCAATCGTGAGATCCACGAGATCCTTTGGCGTGAAAGCCGCGCTTGCGGCCGCATAGGCTTCGTCAGAAGCGTGCGTCTCGCTTACCAGCGTGACTTCCTCCGCCCAGGCAAGCGCGGCGCGGTATTGGTCGGAGAACAGCTGGGGCACCTCGGCCCAAACCGGGACCAGGGCGACCTTCCCAAACGGCATCGTCTTCAAGAGGTCACGGGTATGTAGGTCGATGCAATGCGCGCAGCCGTTGATCTGCGACACGCGCAAGAAGACGAGGTGGATCAATTCGTGGGGTAGGCCGGTGCCCGTGGTGATGTAGTGGTGAATGCCGAAGAGCGCCCTCGCGCCCTGCGGCGCCACCTCAGTCCAGACCAGCCGCTTGTTCTGACTCATGACGGATCCCAGTGCTCGGAACGCCGGCGATCGACGTTCGAAGCTACGACGAGCTGGCCCGCAGAGATGTGACATGCCACGCCACATTCCTACTCGACAGGCAGACACGTGGCTCGTTCAAGTGGCTCGTTCACGCTCGGACGTCCGCTTCGGAGCAGTCTCTCCGAGGCATCGCCGACCGACCTGGGTCGAAAAGAGGCCGTTTGCTCCAGGAAATTGTCGTGGCGAAACGAACATTCATGGGCGAGGGGTTCGACTTCCCTTCGCTCATGTCACATCTGCCGACACCGTCTCGTCTCTGTCGATGACGCGCGTTTCATGATCCTGACGTGCCAGGTGCGCGCGCGTCCCATGGAAGGGATGACGATGACTGCTGTAGTACCTGCCGATGCCAGACGAACCGGTCCGGGATACGTTGGCTCTTCGCGTGTGCGAGGAGAGGAGTTGGTGCCATCGCGCTACATGGTGCGGGTCGGTAAGATCGATGTGCTTGTTGTCAGCGATGGAGTGCTGCCGCTCCCGACCAAGATGTTGGGACACAACGTCGATACGGCCGAAAGGGCGGCGTGGCTCAACGACATGTTTCTGCCGTCGGACGCGTTCGACTGGTCGCTGAACGTGGTTGTCGTCCGCAGCGGCGGCCAGACCATCCTCATCGACGCCGGCTTGGGGCTGGACCCGAACCTGAACCTGCCGCGGGCCGGGCAACTGGTCAGGCGACTGGAGGCCGCTGGCATTGATCTCGCGGCTGTGACCGACGTGGTGCTCACTCACATGCACATGGACCATGTCGGCGGGCTCCTCGTTGACGGAGTGAAGGAGCGGCTGCGCTCGGATCTGCGGATCCACGTGGCGGCTGCCGAGGTCAAATTCTGGGAGGCGCCTGACTTCACGCAGGTCGACATGCCAGAGGGGTTTCCTGATGCGCTCAGAGCGGCCGCTAAGCGGTTCGCGCAAGAGTACCGCAATCAGCTGCGACTGTTCGACGAAGAGTACGACGTCGCGCCGGGGGTGATGGTCCAGCGCACCGGCGGTCACACTCCCGGGCACAGCGTGGTCCGCCTTTCATCCGGCGGCGATCGGCTTACATTCGCCGGCGACGCCGTGTTCGCGGTCGGATTCGAGCATCCCGACTGGCACAACGGCTTCGAACACGATCCCAAGGAGGCGGCTCGCGTTCGCGTTCGGCTTCTGCGGGAATTGGCGGCGACCGGCGAGCAGTTGATCGCCACGCACCTGCCGTTCCCGTCCGTCGGCCGGGTTGCGGCTGATGGCGACGCTTTTCGGTGGGTTCCCGTGTTCTGGGACTTCTGAGTGCATGGAGCCCGTGCTGGCCCGGTCGTCCGTTGAACACGGGAGTTCGCGCACGGGTGCCTCATCGACAATCGTTCATCCTCGGGATCGGGATCGGTCCTGAGGATGCGCCTCCGTCGGCTCGTGCACCGTCCCGGCAGGTTTGAACTGAAATGGCTCCTTCCCACGGCTGCCCCGGTCCCGAGCATCCCACAAGGTCAAGCCCTCGCTAGGCCCAAGTCGGGCGCATTGATCTTCCACGCCGATGTCACACTGCAAGGGGCGCTCCTCGTCATGACCGCGCCCGTCCCAAAGGGATTGGAGCTGAGATGGAGCGTCACATGAAGATCGTCGTCATCGGCGGCACTGGGCTGATCGGCTCGCAGGTCGTCACCAACCTGAGGAGCGCCGGCCACGAGGTGCTCGCGGCCTCGCCCAATACGGGGGTGAACGCTGTCACGGGCGAAGGACTCGCGGATGCGTTGCAGGGAGCCAGCGTCGTCGTCGACGTCGCCAACGCGCCGTCCTTTGCTGACGATGCGGCGATGGACTTTTTTGTCCGCGCCGGACGGAACCTCGCGACGGCAGAGAAGGCTGCGGGCGTCAGGCACCACGTGGCGCTCTCGGTGGTCGGGACCGAGCTCCTGCTCGACAGCGGTTACTTCCGCGCGAAGCTGGCCCAGGAGGAACTGATCGCCTCGGCGGGCGTGCCCTGGACGCTGGTCCGCGCCACGCAGTTCTTCGAGTTCGTCGGCACGATTGCGGGAGCGGCTATCATCGACGGCGTCGCCCGGGTGACCTCCGCCTCGATCCAGCCGATTGCATCGGCCGATGTAGCCGCGAAGGTCGCTGAGGCCGCGCTCGCACCACCTCGTAACGGCATGATCGAGATTGCCGGTCCTGAGCGGCTGCCGATGGCCGAGCTGGTGAAGCGCCACTTCGACGGCATCGGCGAAACGCGTGACGTCATCACGGACGACACCGCTCCCTATTTTGGAGTGCTCCTCGAAGATCGCTGGTTGACACCCACTGGTGACGCTTGGCTGTCAAAGCGGCGCTACAGCGACTGGCTGGCCGCGCAGCCGAAGCGCGTGGCCTGAGGTATGCTGCCGATGGATGCGGCCTACGTCTCGGCGCTTTCCGCGCTTGCGGGTTCCAGCATTGGCGCGATGGCCTCCTTCGCGACGACATGGCTGACGCAACACAGCCAGGAGCGAGCAACTCTGCTGGTGCAGGACCGCGCGCGACGGGAAGCCCTCTACGGCGAGTTCATTCGGGAGGCGTCGACCTTGTTCGGCGACGCCTTCCAGCATGACCTCAAAGATCCGGCCAAACTTGTGAACCTGTATGCCATCGTGAACAAGATCCGGCTCTTCGGCGGTTCGGAAACGCTCGAAGAGGCGGAGCGTGTCATGCAACGCATCGGCGAGACTTACTTCGCCCCGCATAAGAGTCTCTCGTCCTTTGCCGACATCCACCACGCCGGCGACCTCGATCCACTCTGTACCTTTTCCAAGGTATGCCGCAGGGAGCTCGCAAGCGCCCGGCGGTGAGACTCATTGAGGCATCAGCTCTCCCGCTGCCCCTCCGAACAGCCTTGCCATACGTTCGAGCTTGTCCGGGTTGCGGGTGAAGTAGATGCCGATGATCAGGCCGCCCTGGATATCGAGGGCCACGGTCTGGAGGGTTCCGCCCGGCTCCAGGCTGAAATAGCCCGGCAGGCCATCGATCCAGAGGTCCTGCAGCTTCTGGGCATGCTGGATCCACGACTTCCGCGCAGCTCCCTCAAACATACGCATGACCTTGTCGATGCCGATGATAGGCCGCGGGAATGCGTGTACCTTCCCGCCACCATCGGAGTGCACGATGACCGCTTCCGCGAGCATGCTGCGAAGCGCCGCGACGTCGCCTGTCGCTGACGCCTCGAAGAAGGCTTTAGCGATGCGTGTTCCCTCCTCCCTGTCGACGGGGAAGCGCGGACGTGCCGACTGCACGTGCCTCCTCGCTCTGGCTGCGAGCTGACGGACCGCTGGCGGCTCACGCTGAAGTGTCGCCGCGATTTCCCCAAGCGGAACCGCGAAAACGTCGTGCAGCAGGAACGCGGCCCGCTCCAGAGGAGAGAGCCGCTCCAAGGCGAGCATCAGTGTGAGTGTTATGTCATCGCCAGAGGCGTCGTCCGGAGCCATGGCGACGGGCTCGGGCAACCAAGTTCCGAAGTATGTCTCTCGCCGTGCGCGGGCGGACTTCATGACGTCCAGGCAGAGCCGCGTCACCGTGCGTGACAGGAATGCTCCGGCCGACGATACACCAGCATGATCGACGTACCGCCAGCGGAGCCAGGCGTCCTGCACGACATCCTCGGCCTCACCGAATGAACCGAGCATGCGGTATGCGAGCCGGACAAGCCGCGTCCGCTCCTGTTCGAAGATGAGGGTCGGATCATCAGTGGTCGGCATGGCGAAGCGACCAAACGCTGAGGGCGACCGCAAGAAGCGCAGGAAGTGTCACCGCAGGGAAGTCACGGGGCAGCACCTCCGGTCCGCAAATGCCCACTGCAACCTCCCAGAAATGGAATAGCGCGTGCCCTGAGAGCCAGATTGCAGCCATGCTCCAAAGCAGAGCACGCGAATCGGGCCTCGCCGCCCCGTAGAGAAATCCCGTACCGATCAGCACGAAGATCAGGCCGATATCGCGTAAGAAATGCTGATTGAATGGCCCTGTCGAGGTCACGCCTGGCACCGCGAAGTACCAATTTTCAGGCGAGGCCAGCATGAAGATGCCGTTGCCGGTTAATCCTACGCCGAGCAGGCCAGCCAAAACCGGAATGAAATGGCTCATCGCACTCTCTCCTCGTGATCGGTCCACGAGGGTGACGACGCACGAACGCGGGATGTGACATCGGTTGAAAAGAATCTCGAGGCTGTCGTCAAAGCCTCGGCCTTGCACAGCCCATCGCGCCAAACTCGCGCCGACTGCCGCTAACCGCTCGAACGTCCGATTTCAGCCCCACAGCGAGAAACCGCCCTCACCCCGAGCCGAAGTTGGCGGACCACTGACGAGCGACCGCTTTGGAGAAGCGCCGACGGCGATGCGAGCGGCTAGATTGGGTCGTTTGCTGCTCCGGGTATCGTGTCGCGTTCGCCCACCGTCTGACATGGGTCGTTTGCTGCCCGAGGCCAGCGCATCTCATTGCGACGCTCGCCACCGTGCCCAGGTCTGACGCGTCTTGCTGACGGCGAGACCGTTCGCCTCGAGCGGCGGCCAGGGTTCGTTTGGAGGTCGGGGTGCCGCCGGGTGGTTTGACAATCCGACACCTAAGCCATTGATGCTAGCGGAGCGGTTTGCCGCCGATTTGATAGCTAAATGCTTGGTTCAAAGCGAAAAAGCGGGGCATCATAATCCTTGTGTCGGGGGTTCAAATCCCTCCCTCGCTACCAACAGTTTCAGTAATCTTCGTATATAAATTCAAGTCTCCTCTGAGCGTGCCGGCCTATGTGTCGGATCTGGGCCGCAGCTGGAACGCTGATCCTGAGGATCGCAAATCCTTCCGCGAGCGGCCGGTCTCCAGGACGATCAGTTCTTCGCTCGAGCGCTTCGGTCGCACGCGAAGCCTCTCACTTTTCAATCCCGTCTCGCTTGCCGCGAAGCAACGGACGTCTGGACTTGCTTCAGGATCTTGTACGGCTTGCTTTCGAGGACGGAGATCGGCGCGTCGAGCGCTACCGACCTTTCGATCTCGGCCGGCCCGACAGCTGATCGGGTCGCGACCCTTCAAGGCAGGCGAAGGTTGATGCCGGCGAACACCGTCCCGTCTTGAAAGTTCATGACGGTGTCCGTCCATCGCATGACGCGGCGGCCACGATTGCCGGGCGGACCGCGGCTGCCGGTCCAGACCGGCGGGCGACCGTGATCTCTCCAAACGGAACCGGCCGGGACTGGATGGCTTGGCCTCCTGATGCACGACTTCGAAGAGACGCCGGCCATTCGGGAGACGGTGAAATCGATCGGCCCGGACGTCGGCGCGATGTCGCGCGCGCAACTTGAGGCGGAGGTGCTGCGCCTGCGCTCGAGGCTGCCGGAGGCAGGGGGCGAGACCGTCGGCCGGGAGGTGCGTCCGGTGCATCGGACCGCCGGGCAGGACGCGCCAGCGAGCGAATGGCGCCACCGGGTCGTCTTCGACAACGTCAGGGACTTCGCCATCGTCGTCACCGACCGCGACGGCTCGGTCATCGACTGGAACGCCGGCGCCGAGCGGATCTTCGGTTGGACGGCGGAGGAGATGCGCGGGCAGCCCGCCGACCGGATCTTCACGCCCGAGGACCGTGCGGAGGGGCGCCCTGAGGCCGAGACGCGGCTCGCGACGAGCGAGGCGCGCGCCTCCGTCGAGCGCTGGCACCTCCGCAAGGACGGCAGTCGCGTCAGGACGTCGGGCGAGATGATGCCGCTGCTCGACGAAGCCGGTGCGCATCGCGGGTTCACCAAGATTGTCCGCGACCGCACGGCCGAGCACGAGGCCGCAAGGGCGCTGAGGGAGCGCGAGGCCCACCTCCGGCATACCGTCGAACTGAATCCCCAGGTGCCGTGGACCTGCGACCCGGCGGGCAACATCACCTCGTACTCGAACCGCTGGCTGGAACTGACGGGCCAGGCACCCGGCGAACCCGACGGCGCGGGCTGGATGAAGGCCCTGCATCCGGAGGACGTCCCCCACACGGTCGCGGTGTTCTCGGCCTGTCTCGCCTCGGGCGAGCCGGTCGACGTGGACTATCGCATCAACATCGCGGCGACCGGCACGTACCGCTGGATGCGGGCGCGCGCGCGTCCCCGCCGCGACGGAGCCGGCGCCATCGTGGCCTGGTACGGCGTGGTCGAGGACATCCACGACCGCCGCTTGGCCGAGGCGGCGCTGCAGGAGAGCGAGGCCCGTTACCGGACGCTGTTCGAGACGGTCGAGGTCGGGTTCTGCATCCTCATGATGCGGTTCGACGCGGACGGACGGGCGGTCGATTACCTGATCGAGGAGGCCAATCCGGCCTTCGCCCGGCAGACGGGCGCCGACGTCGCCGGCCGCTGGGTCAGCACGTTCGCGCCCGACCTCGAACGGCACTGGTTCGACAGCTACGGCCGCGTCGCCCTGACCGGGGAACCCGCCCATTTCGAGAACTACGCCGCCGTGTTCGGGCGCTGGTTCGACGTGCGTGCGCACCGGGTCGGGGACCCGCGCGACCACCGCGTCGCGGTCTTCTTCAGCGACATCACCGCGCGCAGGAGCGCCGAGTTGCTGGCGGAGGCCAGCGCGCGCGAGCTCCGGCTCATCACCGACGCGCTGCCGGTGCTGATCGCGTTCATCGACGCCGGCCACATCTACCGCTTCGCCAACGAGGCCTACAAGGACTGGTTCTCCGCCCCGCCCGGCGATGTCGTCGGACGCGATGTCCGCGCGCTGCTCGGCCCGGCCGCCTACGCCGTGCGGCGACCCTTCATCGATCGGGCGCTCGGGGGTGAGGCCGTCACCTTCGAGACGGACTGGCCGCACCGCGACGGGCGCCACCGCGTCGCCGAGATCCGCTACCTGCCGCGACGGACCTCCGGCGGCCGCGTCGACGGTTTCCACGTCTTCGTGCAGGACGTGACCGTCCGGGTGCAGACGGAGGCCGACCTCGCCCGCCAGGTCGCCGCCCGAACCGCCGAGCGCGACCAGATCTGGCAGGCCTCGTCCGACCTGCTGTGCGTGGCCAACCTCGACGGCTACTTCGTCGGCCTCAACCCGGCCTGGTCGCGAACCCTCGGGTGGACCGACGCCGAGATGAAGGCGCGGCCGTTCCTCGATTTCGTCCACCCCGACGACGTCGCGTCGACCGCGGCGGCGGCGGGGGGACTGTCGCGCGGGGAGGCCCAGCTCACGTTCGAGAACCGCTACCGCCGCAAGGACGGCAGCTATGTCTGGCTGTCCTGGAACGCGGTTCCCCGCGACGGGCTGATCTACTCGTCCGTGCGCGACGTGACAGAGATCAAGCAGCAGGCCGAGGCCCTGGCCAAGACGGAAGAGGCTCTGCGGCAGTCGCAGAAGATGGAGGCGGTCGGCCAACTGACCGGCGGCCTCGCGCACGATTTCAACAACCTGCTCGCGGGCATCTCCGGCTCCCTAGAACTGATGCAGACGCGGATGAGCCAGGGACGGTTGGGCGACCTCGACCGCTACATGAGCGTCGCCCAGGGCGCGGCCAAGCGGGCCGCCGCCCTGACGCATCGCCTGCTGGCCTTCTCCCGCCGCCAGACCCTCGACCCCAAGCCCACCAACGTGAACCGCCTCGTCCACGACATGGAGGAGTTGGTCCGGCGCACCGTCGGTCCGGCCGTCCACTTGGAGGTCGTCGGTCTCGCGGGGCTGTGGCCGGCGCTGATCGACCCGGGCCAGCTGGAGAACGCGCTGCTCAACCTGTGCATCAACGCCCGCGACGCGATGCCGGACGGTGGTCGCATCACCATCGAGACCGCCAACAGGTGGATCGACGAGGTCGGCGGCCGCCAGCACGACCTCGCGCCCGGCCAGTACCTCGGCGTCTGCGTGACCGACACCGGCACCGGCATGGCGCCGGACCTGATCGGAAAGGTGTTCGAGCCGTTCTTCACCACCAAACCCACCGGCGAGGGCACGGGCCTCGGCCTGTCCATGGTCTACGGCTTCGCCAAGCAGTCCGGCGGGCAGGTGCGGATCTACTCCGAGGTCGGCGCTGGGACGACGGTCTGCCTCTACCTGCCGCGGCACTACGGCGAGGCCGACGAGGACGCGGTCGCGCGCAGGCTTTCCGAGGTCGAGCAAGCGGGCCAGGGCGAGACGGTGCTGATCGTCGACGACGAGCCCTCGGTGCGCATGCTGGTCACCGAGGTGCTGGAGGACCTGGGCTACACCGCCATCGAGGCCGCCGACAGCGTCGCCGGCCTGAAGGTGCTGCAGTCGGACGTGCGCATCGATCTGCTGGTGACGGATGTCGGCCTGCCGGGGGGCATGAACGGGCGACAGATGGCGGACGCCGGCCGCGAGCGGCGACCGGACCTGAAGGTGCTGTTCATCACCGGGTACGCGGAGAACGCCGTGCTCGGGAACGGCTACCTTCGGCCCGGGATGCAGGTCTTGACCAAGCCGTTCGTGCTGGAGACCCTCGCCTCCCGCATCAAGGACCTCATCGCCGAGACTTGAACCCCCTCGTCCGAAAGGGCCGCGCCCCCAGAGGGCAGCCGACTGCTCGTGCAACGGGAGCGGGCGAGCCCTGGGGTACCGCCAGCGAGGTGACCGCCTCGTGGATCGGTCGCCTCGTCCGTGATCCGGCTTCCCGGGCCGGTCGCGCACATGATCGCGGGGCAGGCCGCGGGACGACCGCGTCGTGCCGCCGGATCCGCATTCGCGAGACCGATGACGGAGCGACGCCGAAGGTGTTGATGCCCGGTTCTCGTCGTCGGGCCCTATCCCGGGGCTTGCACGGCCGGGTGATATTGCGGGCTCTCACGCCGGTCGCACATCCCGTAGTCGCGAATGATCCGAACAGCTCGGAGGCGGGTGCCCGCGACCGATGAGACGGCGTTCGCCGCGCCGGCATCTCTCCACGACAGCAGCACCAGCACCTTTCCCGGATTGGTGAAGGAATCGAACGCGTCCCAACTCACCAGCCCCTCGGTCCGCTGGTCGAGACCGAGCATGGCCATGAGGTCGACATCGAAGGGCGTGGGCCGGTCCGCCGACATCGCCTCCGACAGTGTACAGGCCTTGGCGTGGCCGACTTCCGTCTCATCGAGGCGTTGCTCGCGGACCCGATGTCCCGCCGGCGGGTGGGTGTCAGCCGTCACCTCGCCGACGCGGAGATGGTAGTCCGCGAACACCTCGGACCGGCCTTTCCCCTGGATCAGGTGATGACCGGCATGGGTGCGCCAGCGGATCACCGACTTCTCGTCCCGCCACGTCGAGTGCGAAAGGACCCAGCCCGGCCGCGTCCGGCTCGTGAAGCGCTCGTTGTCGATGAAGCCGTCGATGCCCTCTAGCTCAGGCTTCAGCACGCGCGCGTGTTCCAGATAGGCGTCCTTACGACCGTCGCCGGGTCGGACTTCGAAGATGACGGAGAACATGGGCTCCTCCCTGGGTGTCGATACGGTTCAAGCCGGGACCGGCTCACTCAGACATGCGGCGGAGGCTCGCCAGAGGGCCCTACGCCCGGCCTCGAGATGCATCAGATGCGTGCCGCCCCCGAGCTTGATGTCACGCCGGTCCGGGGAGCCGGAGAAGGCATCGAGCATCCACGCGGCGTCGGTCGTCAGACCGTCCCGCTCACCCCGGAACTGGGGAGACAGCCGGCGAAGGAACAGTGTGGGCCCGGATCGCGGATCTTCGATCCGATGATGCTCCTCCCTGTCGTCAATCTCATCGGGCGTCATAGGCGTCACCCATTGCCGTGGCTGGCGAACCGTGGGCACAGGCGTGGCGCGGTTCTCCAGCGTCACGCTCCCACTCTGATCCGAAGATCCCGGCCGAGTCAGCCGTAAACGCTTCGGTCCAAACCGAAGCGTCGTCGGATGCGGCGGGCGTCGAGCGCGTGTAGGTTCAGCTCATGACGCAGGATCCTGCACTCTCCGAGATCGGCGCGCTCGTCGGAGATCCCAGCCGCGCCAATATCCTGTCGACCTTGATCGACGGGCGAGCGCTGACCGCGACCGAACTGGCCTGGACGGCCGGCGTCGCGCCAGCCACCGCGAGCGAGCACCTGACGAAGCTCGTGGCCGGCGGCCTGCTCACGGTGTCGCGCCAAGGTCGGCACCGATACTTCCGCCTCGCCTCCGTCGAGGTCGCCCGCATGCTCGAGGCCATGATGGTGATCGCGAACCGGGGCGAGCCGGAGGAAGCGTCGCGCCGAGCGACGCCGCGGATCGATCCAGCCTTGCGCGAGGCCCGCACCTGCTACGATCACCTCGCCGGACGGCTCGGCGTCGGGATCGCCGATGCGCTGGTCGCACGGGGACTGATCGTCCTGGGCGAGGAGGCGGGTGAAGTGACCGCATCCGGCAGTGCGTGGCTGGCCGCGTTCGGTGCCGAAGTCGAACCGGCCGGACGAACCCGCCGCCTGCTCTGCCGCCCCTGCCTGGACTGGAGCGAGCGGAGACCGCACCTCGCCGGCCGTCTCGGAGCCGCCCTGTGCCGCCGCTGCGAGGATCTCGGGTGGATCGAGCGTCAGCGCGACGGGCGCGCCATCCGCGTGACCGAGAGGGGAAGACTCGGCTTCGAGAGCGAGTTCGGCTTCGTCGAGTGACGGTCGGTCGTGATCCGGTCTGCACCCTCCAAAGCGATCAGAACGCCTTCCCCGGCAGGCGAAACAGTCTGGCGAACCGCTGCACGACGTCCCGGTCCCCCTCCAGCGACACCTGCCCCGACGCCTCCGCGTCGGCGAGCGGCAGGCCGCCGTAGACGATGGCCGCAACGACCGGCGGTGCGGCGCCGACGACGGCGTCCGCCCCGAGCGCGTCGGCGCGGGCGGCGTGAAGTTCGCCCTCGCTCACCGTGACGCGGAAGGCGTCCTCGTCGAACCGGAAGCCGATCGTCGCCTCGAAGCCGGAGGCCTGTGCGGGGTCGAACATCGTGCGAAACGACAGCATGAGCGAGGCCGCCGAGAGCGGCAGAGCGGGGTCGTGGGAGGGCGAACGGGCCGCCCAGCGCCCGAGGACCGAGAAGATCGGCTCGGCCTCGTAGCCCCATGGGGTCAACTCATAGACCGGCGTCGAGGCCGGCGGTGGCAGAGTCCGCTGTGCGACGATGCCCGCCTGCTGCAGACCCTGCAGCCGCTCGGTCAGCACCTTCGCGCTGATGCCGCTGAGCGCCCCTCGGATCGCCCCGAACCGGCGCGGTCCGAACAACAACTCGCGGACGATCAGGAGCGCCCAGCGCTCGCCGAGAAGCTCCAGGCCGTGGGCGGCGCCGCAAGCGTCGTCGTACCAGCGCGGTCTCGCAGTCGCAATTTTAGTATCTTTTTGTAACTTCATAGTTTACTTAGGTAACTGATACGGTCAAGCTCGGCAAGCCGTTGAGGAGGTCGCCATGCCCAAGATGATCTTCGTGAACCTGCCCGTCGCCGACGTGGAGCACGCGGCCGGCTTCTATGTCGCCCTGGGCGCCCAGCGCGACCCGCGGTTCTCGCAGGCCGGGACGGTCGCCGCGATGGTCTTCTCGGACACCATCGTGGTCATGCTCCTCAGCCACGCCCAATTCGCGAACTTCGCGCCGCGCGCCATCGCCGATGCCCGCGCCGCCAACGAGGTGCTGGTCTGCCTGTCGGAGGAGAGCCGGGCCGCGGTCGATGCGAGCGTGGAGCGCGCCGTCGCCGCCGGCGGTCGCGCCGACCTGCGGCCGCCGCAGGAGATGGGCACGTTCATGTACGGCCGGAACATCGAGGATCCGGATGGCCACGTCGTCGAGCTGATGTGGATGGACCCCGAGGCCATGACCCGAGGGCACTCTCCGGCCTGAAGCCTTTCCGCGCGCACCCCGACTCGAGGAGGCAACCCATGACTTACGTGAGCGGGTTCGTCACGCCGGTTCCCGACGCGAACCGGGAGGCCTATGTCGCGTCGGCCAGGGCGGCCTGGGCGCTGTTCCGGGAGTACGGCGCGCTCCACCAGATGGAGGCCTGGGGCGACAATGTTCCGGAGGGCGAGCGGACCGATTTCCGCCGGTCAGTCGCCCTTCGCGACGGCGAGAGCGTCGTCCTCGGGTGGATCCTCTGGCCCGACCGGGAGACGGCAGACCGGTGCGAGGCCGCGATGCGGACCGATCCGCGCTTCCGCGATCTGACGATGCCGTTCGACGGGGCGCGGATGATCTTCGGAGGTTTCGCCGCGGTCTTCGAAGCGTCGCGCGGGGCGGCGTAGAGGAGACCAGGATCCTGATCCTCGACGGCGTGGCCCCGACGCTCCGGTGCAACCCTGAGGCGACCTAGCCTTTTCGATGTTCGGCCTGATCGGCGGTGCCGGCAATGTCGACCGCTGCCCCCGATCCCGCGGGATGTTCCGCCACGAAGCGCTCGAAGGTCGCGCGATCCTTGGCGCGCTTCAGCGCGTCGACGAAACCCTCGAAGTCCCGGAGACGCGTTTCGAGCGCGCGGCGCTCCCCCTCAATGCGACCGATCTCGCCGTCGCGCCAGGCGTCGAAGGCGGTGTTGCCGCTGGTCCGGGGCGACGTGAACCGGCGCCGCTCACGGAACCCGGTGCCGGGCCCGAGCGACCGGCGCAGGCGTTCGAGGCCCGGCAGGCCGGACAGCCCGAGATCGCGCCGCACGAGCGCCTGCCGCGCGACGAGGACGAGGGCGGCGAAGCTGCCGACAGAGAGGGCATCGTGGATCCAGGGCATGATGGGCATGGGACAGCTCCTTGCGCGTACCGGCGCCGTTGAGGACGGACGGAGCATGCCGACATGCCGCTGCTGCGGGCTGAACCGGTCGGTTAAGGCCGGGTTAAGTCTTCAGGGCTGTTGACGGACATCCCGTCCGCGACGCCGCGCGATCACGGGGCGGCATGCCGTGGGCCCGGGGGGTCAGCCCAGGACGACTCTGAGCTTGTTGGCGAGTTCGTCCCGTTGATAGGGCTTGCTCAGGAGAGGCAGGTCGGCCGGCACCGCGTGTTCGTCGAGCGCCGTGCCCGTGTAACCGGACGTCAGGAGCACCCGCAGGCCGGGACGCAGGCGCCGGGCCTCGACCGAGAGCTGCACGCCGTTCATGCCACCGGGCATGACGACGTCCGAGAACAGGATGTCGATGCGCTCGGGGCCGCCCAGCCGCTCCAGGGCCTCCGACGCCCGGGTCGCGGTCAGGGTCCGGTAACCGAGCTCGCCCAGGCTCTCGACCGCCATCTCCAGCACCGCCGGCTCGTCCTCGACCACGAGCACCACCTCGCCGGAGGCCGCCCGCCGCAGCGGGAGGGTGTTGTCCGGCCGGGCCTCGACAGCCCTCTCGGCCGAGCGCGGCAGGTAGAGCTCGATGGAGGTGCCGGCGCCGGGCTCGCTCTTGATCTGCGCGTGCCCTCCGGCCTGCCGCACGAACCCGTAGACTTGGCTGAGGCCGAGGCCCGTTCCCTTGCCGACATCCTTGGTCGTGAAGAAAGGCTCGAAGGCGCGGCTGCGCGTGGCGGCGTCCATGCCCTGGCCCGTGTCGGTGACCGAGACGAGCACGTAGGCGCCCGGCCGCAGGTCGGGCCGGTCGGGAATCTCCGCGGCATCGAGGTGCCCGTTGCAGGTCTTGACCGTCAGGACGCCGCCGTCCGGCATCGCGTCCCGGGCGTTGACCGCGAGGTTCAGCACCGCACTCTCGAACTGTCCCGGATCGAGCCGGACCGGATCGAGGACCGCGTCGAGGTCGAACCGGATCTCGACGGTCTCGCCGACGGCCCGCTTCAGCAGGGCCTGGAAGTCCTTGAGCAGCCGGTTGGGGTTGACGGTCTCTGGCCGGAGCACCTGGCGCCGGGAGAACGACAACAGCTTCTCGGTGACCTCGGCCCCGCGCCGCGCCGCCGTCATCGCCGACGTGGCCAGCCTCTCGACGCGCTGCGGGTTGTCGGGCTTGCGCACGATCATGTCGAGGTTGCCGACGATGATGGTCAGCAGGTTGTTGAAGTCGTGCGCCACGCCGCCGGTCAACTGGCCGATGGCCTCCATCTTCTGAGCCTGGTTCAGGCGTTCCTCGGCCTCGCGCTGGCGCGTCGTGTCCATCACGACGCCCGCCATGGACCGGGGCTGGCCGCTCCCGTCGCGGTAGACCTTGCCCCGCATCGTGACCGAGCGGGCGGCCCCGTCCTCGGCCCTCCGGATGTGGCAGTCGATGTAGAGGCGGCCCGTCCCGATGGCGGCATCGAACGCTGCCCGCACGGCGTCTCGGTCCTCGGGGACGACGTGATCGACGAAGGTCCCGACGTCCCATGCCGCGACCGGAGCGCTGTGGCCGAAGATCGCGTCGTGCCTCGGCGACCGGCGCGCCGTGTTGCCACGGAGGTCGAGCTCCCAGTCGCCCATCTCGGCCGCTTCCAGCGCCAAGGCGAGGTTGTCGCGGGCACGCTGCAGCTCCGCCCGCCGGGCCTCCCGGTCCTCGGCGGCGGCCGCGGCCTGCGCGTACAGGAAGTCGACCTCGCGCAGGTAGACGCCGAGCAGGATGAAGCCGGCCACCAGGGCTTCCATCCGGCCCGCGAACCAGCCGACCGTGCCGCGGGCGGCGCCCGGAAGCGTGACCATGTTGTCGAAGACGAGCAGCAGAAGCGACACGGCCAGCCAGAGCTGCAGCACGGTCCGCAGGCGGGTCTTCCACCACAGCACGGCCAGCGCGATGACGGTCAGGGCGACCACGCCCGGCCCGATGCCCGAGGTGGTGAGCAGCCAGTAATCGTCGCCCTCGACGCATTTCGGCAGGAGGTGGACGTAGCGGACGGCCACCACGCCGGTGAGCGCGGCGGCCGCGACGGTCCCGGCGACGGTGGCCCAGCCGATCCGTCCGGCCTGTCCGCGCGGGGCCTGCGGCGGACGCTCGTCGCCCTCCAGGAGCGCGTAGGGCAGCGCGAAGAGCGGCGGCCCGAGATGCCAGAAGGTCCAGAGCCACGTCGTGGTGTCCGGCCCGTCGCCGAGGAGCCGACCCTGCGCGAGGACGTTCGGGAACGACAGCATCTGCAGGAAGACGACGAGCGTCACGTAGAGGCTGCCGGCCCCGAGCACGAGCAGCGGCGCCGAGCCGATGCGGCGGTACTGCGTGAGGAACAGGTACGTGGTCAGGCCGTAGACTACGATCAGCGCCGATTGGTAGACGGGCACGAAGCCCGGCATCGGCGGCATCGGGCGGCTGGCGAACGGCAGCAGCGCGAGGGTGACGGCCCCGAACAGGAGGCTGACGGCGACCGCGAGCCGACGCTGCGTCCGGCCGGCCCGGGCTGTCGCCAGGGTCGCCAGGGTCGGCGCCGTCGAGGACTCGCTCATCGTGTGCTCCGGACCGAAGCGGGATGGCTGGCTGCGCCGGCTGATCGCTCGCGAGACATCAGGTGTACCACGGCGCTTCTCGCTGTTCCACGCGAGGCATCGGGGCGTTCCCGTCCGTCAAAAGGGCGAAGCTCGGCCGTCGCTCCCGTGCCGTGGCGGCGGTGGGCGACGGATGGCGGCCTCGGCGGAATCGACTTGCCCGGCGAGCGTGGAGAGCTCTTTCCTGAAGGAGGCGGGTCCCCGGCGCGGACCGGAAGCGGTTCGAGCAGGGCATCGACCAGCCCGTCGCGCGCACCGTACGGAAGCGAGTCCGGTTCGGTCAGCCGGGCATACTACGCGCGCAGATTCAGCCGATAGCGATAGGCATCGCCTCGGAACAGGCCTTCCACGTACTCGATCATCACCGAGTCCTGATTGTAGCTGTGGCGCTTGATCAGCAGGCACGGGAGGGGCTGTTCGAAGGCGAAGATCTCGCACTCGTCAGCCGTCGGCATGGTCGCCTCCACCGTCTGCTCGCAGCGCACGAGGCGGCCGCCCGGGTGCCCGCTCAGGAAGGCGTAGACGGAACCGGAGAGGTCGCCGGTCTCGAGGGCGGGCACGGCGCGGATGTTGTACCAGGCGACCTCGCGCGACATCGGCACGCCGTCGCCGGAGCGAACGCGCGTCAGACGCAGGAACGGGGCCGTCGAGGGCAGGCCGAAGATCGATGCGATCGAGCGGTCCTCGGTGACCGCCCGATCGAGGATGCGCGAGGATGGGATCTTCCCCAGCTCCCGCATCTCCTCCGTGAAGCCCTTGAGCCGGTCCATACCCGGGCGCACGGGTTCGGGGGGACGGCGCACGAGGAAGCCGCAGCGCCCGCGCGGGACGAGCAGCTCGTTGTCGCTGAGTTCGGCATAGGCGCGTTGGACCGTCACGCGGCTGACCCCGAGGCTGTCGGCGAGCTGGCGCTCGGCCGGCAAGGTGACGCCCGGCGGCAGCGAGCCCGACAGGATCAGTTCGCGTAGCTGACCCTCGATCTGCCGGTACAGCGGCATCGCCGTGTCGGCGCGCAGGCGGAGGAGAGAGAGCACGGAGGGACGCTCGCCCTCCGCGAGGTCCGCCTCGACATCACCCTTGATCGTCCGATTTTTGGGGCGCACGTCCGATCGGCCTCCGGTACAGCTATTCGCAGTGTACAGGTTCGGAGCGCTCCATGCGCCTGTTCGTCGTCGGAAGCTTCGTGATCGCCTGCTCGGTCAAGGTCGCGCGGCTGCCGCAGGCGGGCGAGTCCCTCGATGGCTTGGCCTTCCTCGCCGAGCCTGGCGGCAAGGGCTTCAACCTCGCGCTCGCCGCGCACCAGCTCGGCGTCGGGGTGGACGGACTCTTCGCCGTCGGCATGGACGTGTTCTCCCCTATGGTCCGCGCCACCTTCGCGCGGGTCGGATTCGCCGAGGACATGCTGGTGCCGCATGCCGGCTCGACAGGCGCCGGCGTCGCGTTCGTCGACGCGGCCGGCGAGAACTGTCTCGCGGTCTGCCTCGGGGCCAACCTCGCCCTCGGTGCGGAGGACGTCCGAGCCGTCGCCGCCCGCCTCGAGCGAGCGGACCTCGTGGCGGCGACGTTCGAATCGCCGGACGCCTCGATCCAAGCGGCGTTCGCGCTCGCTCGGCAGGCGGGCATCCCCACGCTGCTGAATCCCTCCCCGATGCGCCCCATCGACCCGGCGATCCTGGCCGATACCGCGATCCTCGTCGTCAACGCGGTCGAGGCCGCCGACCTCGGCCTCGGGACTCCCGACGCCATCGCGGACGCCACGGAAGCGACGCCGGGGATCGCCGCCCTGCTCTCCGGAGGCCTCGGACTGCTGATCGTGACACTGGGAGAGCGCGGCGCGGTGGCGTTCCGCCCGGGACTGCCCCCCCTCCGCCAGCCGGCCTTCGCGGTCGCGGCGGTCGACACGGTCGGCGCGGGGGACGCGTTCACGGCCGGGCTGATCGCGGGCCTGCTCGCGGGAGAGCCCCTCGACGCGATCCTGCGGCAGGCCGCGGCCTGCGGTGCGCTCACCACCTGCCGGTTCGGGGCTTTCGAGGCCTTTCCGACCGCGCAGGTGCTGGCCGCCTTCCTCCGCGACGCCGATATGTGAGTCACGCCGCGCCCAGGCGCTTCGTCGTCTGCCCGCTGAAGAGCGCGAGCGACGTGACGATGCTCAGCAAATCGGCCTGCCGCTTCGTTCCGGTCTTGTTGAAGATCGAGTTGAGCTGGGTGCGGACGGTGCTTGTCTGGACGCCGACGCTCTCGGCGTAGCTCTGCAGACGCAAGCCTCCGGCGAGCGCCTGGAGCAACCGCGCCTCCGCCGGGGTCAGGTCGAACAGCATGTTCAGCAGGCCGTCGTCCGGAACCGCCCGCGCGCCGACATGCACGAGAACGAGGAGCACCGCCGAGGCACCGAAGACGTCGCCGGGGCGCTGCTTCAGGCGCATGACATGAGCGATCTGAGGACGGTGATCAGAGTAGCTGCGCACCGGCATGGTCTGCGCCGGGCGCCGGCCGCCAACGACGTTGCCGATCGCGTCCTGCAGCAGCTTGCTGTTGATCAGGCTCTTGAAGAGCTGGCCGCCGTGCTGGCCGGGGGGCAGGACCTCCTCCCGCTCCTGCAGCCGGGCATTCATGGTCAGCACCCGACCCGAGGCCGACAGAACGGCGGCGGGGAGTCCGATCTGGCTGAGCGTCGCGGTCGTGACGCGGCCGCGCTCGCAGCTGAACTGCGCGCTGAGCTCGCAGGCGCGCACGAGGTGTGGTCGCAAGGCGTCCAGTCCGGGCAGGACGGAGGCCTCATGGGGGCCGGTTTGAGCCCGCCGTTCGGCGGTGACGATCGCGATGTCGCCTGTCGAAAGGGGAATCGTTGTGCCCACCTGCCAGAACGGCCTGTCGCCTTCGCGGGGCCAGCCTTCGTAGGAGGCCGGCACGAGGTCGACGTCGCGCGTGAAGCCCGCCTGGGCGTCGGTGCGCCACGGCGCCATCCGACCGCTGCTGCGCCCCGCGCCGGTCTGGTGACCGAGGCGCTGCTCCAGGGCCGGTGAGGCGATCCAGCGGGAGGTCCCGACGGGCGGGAGCACCGTGAGCACAGCGCCGTCCGAGTTCGCCATATCGCCGATGGACTGGAGGACGTCGGGCCAGAGTTCCGGCGTGCCCGCAGCCTCGTAGATCCGGTCGATAAGCGCTTCCCGCATTGGCACGTCCCGCGACGATTCTTCTGACCGCGGTAATACCAATATCAGTCCAAAACGGACATTTGCATCCTTCAAACAGAGGATGCCGTCCGGCAGGGACGGTGCGCCGAGGGCCGTTTCGACGGACTTGCCGCCCCCCGGCCCCGGACACGCGGCGTCGACACGGCCGCCCGGACCGCCGGTGCGGCGGTGTAAGTGCCTGGCGCCAGAGTGCTTTGTCGCCCGACCGGGACGCCGGCGAGGAGCGCGGCGCGGCGCTGGCAGCGCCATCCGCCGAACAGAGGATGCCAGGGTTCCGGCCCTCCCTAGTGTGTCGACGCGAGGGAGGAATAGCCATGAAAACAGTCGTCGCCACCGCCGTGGTCGTCTTGTTCTGCGTCGGCGCCCGCGCCGACGAGCTGAACGACATGCCGGCCATCGCGTGTGCCCAAGCGTCGTCCGCCGTGGAGCGCGATCACATCGGGTGCCCGGGCACCGACAGGGCGGCCGCGGGGTCCCGGGCGGCCGCCTCGCCCCTCGACCGCGCGGAAGACGACTGACCGGATTCCCGGTGCCATGAGCGTCGTCGCCACGGCACTGCTCACCGGTGCGAGTCTCGGTCTGTCCATCGCCGCGCCGATCGGGCCGACGAGCTTGCTGTGCGTTCAGCGAACGCTGTCAGGCGGCCTGTCGACCGGCCTCGCCACCGGGCTCGGTGTCGCCACCGTGCACCTGACATACGGGGGTCTCGTCATGCGCTGGGGCGCGGAGCTCGCCGCGGTGTGGTCGAACGGCGCCGTTCTCTCCTTGATCTCGGGGGCTGTGCTTCTCGCCCTCGCGGTCCGGGTGCTTCGCAGCGTCTCGGTGCTGCAGGAGGGCCGCGCGTGCCGCGACACCCTGGCGGTGAGCTACGGCAGCGCGGTCGTGCTGGCCCTGACGAATCCGGTCACCCCCGTGCTGTTCCTGGCCGCGATGCCGGCCTTCCTCGAGCGCGGGACCGCACCGTTCCCGGTCCTGGCGGCCGGTGTCTTCGTCGGCTCGTTCGGCTGGTGGGTGGTGCTCAACACCGCGGTGTCCCTGTTCCGGCGCTGCGTGACCAGCCAGGTCCTGAATCGGATGAACAAGGCCGCGGGCCTTCTCCTCGCCCTCCTGGCGCTGAGCTTGCTCGTTCGGGGAATCGACGGTGGCACGGCGGCCCGTTCGAGCAGCGCGGGCGTGAGCGGGGTGTCGGGCGCGGGCACCCGAGCGCCGAGCCGGCTCTGAGCCGCCGCGCAGCGCGGGACGCGATCTCGCCCCGGCTCGCAGCGCGGTCGACAGCGTGGCCGCCCCCGGCCGTGCCGGCGGTGATACCGCGGACCGGATCCGGAGAGCCGCGCCCGTCAGGAGCGTCGGAGGCGTACGGTGGGCGCGGGCCGCGTCACTGCCTGCCAGGCACGGTGCCGTGGACGGCGTTGCGCCAAGCCTCCGCGCCGCCGGCTTGGTGCCAGAGCCACGCCGTTGCCGCCACCCAGGGGCCACCAATCAGGATGAAGGCGATCAGACCCATGTCGTCCCTCCTCGGCTAGGGAACGCCAGCCTACGCCAAATCGACGCGAACGTCAGGTGAACCTGTCCCGGCCGCGCGCGCGCCGGGGCCGCTCGGCGTCTCGGCACGTCAGCCGACGGGGCCGGCATCGAGCGACACGCGGAAGCGCATCCGCACCACGCCCGTGTCGTCGCGGACCGCCGCGATGTAATCCTGGCGCCCGGGCCGGTCGGAGAGCCCCTGCGCGATCCGCGTCATGATCTTCACGGCCTGCGACCGGGCGGCTTCGAGACCGGGCAGGTCGTAGCCGTCCTTGTCGCGGACGAGCTCGGTTCCGTCGTGCAGGTCGATGAAGAAGCGGGGCATGGGCGGCTCGGCGGGGGGATCCGTCCGCTACGCTAAGCAGTTTCCGCACCGGCCCGCGTACCCCTTTTCGGCAGGTCGCCGTCGCGGCGCTCCCGTGATCGCGCCGGGACCGTCGACGGCTCGGGACGGGCCGGGCGACGGCCCTAGCGGTAGTCGCCCGGGGTCAGACCGTGCCGGGCCATCTTGTCGTAGAGGGTCTTGCGCGGCAGGCCGAGGGCTTCCGCGGCGGCGCGGACATCGCCGCCGGCCATGATCAGCTCGTCGCGGATCAGCTGCCGCTCGAAGCGATCGACCTGGTCGGTGAGGCTGGCGGCGGCCCTCTCGGCCGCGGGCTGCGCCGCCGCCGCGAGGCCCAGCGCGCAGCGCTCGGCGAAATGGCCGAGCTCGCGGACGTTGCCGGGCCAGGCGTGGCGGCGCAGGTGCTCGCGGATCGCCGGCGTGACGGGCGGCACCGGGCGCCCGAACTTCTCCGCGGCCCGGCGCAGGAAGTGCTGGAACAGCAGCAGCACGTCCTCCCCGCGGTCGCGCAAGGGCGGGATCGCGATCGTGATGACGTTGAGCCGGTGATAGAGGTCGTCGCGGAAGGTGCCCTGCGCGGCCGCCTGCCCGAGATCGACCTTCGTGGCGGCGACCACGCGCATGTCGACCGGGCGCACCTCGTTGGTGCCGAGCGGTTCCACGGTGCGCTCCTGGAGCACGCGGAGGAGCTTGACCTGCAGCGGCAGCGGCATGCTCTCGATCTCGTCGAGGAAGAGCGTGCCGCCCTGCGCGTGCTCGATGCGGCCGACCCGGCGCTTGAGGGCTCCGGTGAAGGCGCCGGCCTCGTGCCCGAACAGCTCGCTCTCGACGACGCTGTCGGGCAGCGCCCCGCAATTCATGGCCACGAGGTTTCGCTCCGCGCGGCGGCTCCACCGGTGCAGGGCGCCGGCCACGACCTCCTTGCCGGACCCGGTCTCGCCGAAAACCAGCACGTCGACGTCGGCCTGCGCCACCTCGCGCACCAGGGCGCGCAGGCCCACGATCTCCGGGGAGGTCCCGAGGAAAGCCGGATCCTCCTCGATCGCCGCGTCGAGCCGGGCCCGCAGCGCCCGGTTCTCGATCACGAGCCGCCGCCGCTCCAGCGCCCGGCGCACGGACACGACGAGCGCCTCGGCGGGATAGGGCTTGGCCAGGAAGTCGTAGGCCCCGTCCTGCATGGCGGCCACCGCCATGCGGATGTCCCCGTGGCCGGTGATCAGGATGACCGGCAGGTCGGGGTCGACCCGGCGCAGCCGCGTCAGGAGGGCGACTCCGTCGAGCCCCGGCAGCCGCACGTCGGTGACCACCACGCCGGGCGGCGCGGCCAGGATCGCCGCGAGCGCCGGCTCGGCGGCCGCGAAGGCCTCGACGGCGAAACCCTCGAGCTCCAGGCTCTGGCCGTTGGCCCGGCGCACCTCGGCCTCGTCGTCGATGAAGACGACGCGCTCGGTCCCCGCCTGCGCGTCCGCCGGTCCGCTCACGGTGTCGCTCCCACGGGCTTGCCCACGTTCGGGACCGCGTCCGCCGCCCGGATCATCTCCATCCGGAAGACCGTCCCGGCGCCGTCGCCGCCGGCCAAGATCAGGTTCCCGCCGCAATCCTCCACGATCCCGCGGGATATGGCGAGGCCCAGGCCGAGGCCGTCCGCCTTGGTCGTGAAGAAGGCGTCGAAGATCTGGCCGCGCACCTCCGCGGGGATCCCGGGCCCGGTATCGGCCACCTCGATCGCGACGCGCTCGTCCCCCTCGACGAGGTGCAGGCTGACGCGGGCCTCTTCGCGACCCGCCACGGCGTCGACGGCGTTCTGCAGCAGGTTGACCAGGACCTGCTCCAGCCGCGGGCCGTCCCCGAGGACGCGCAGATCCGGGGCGGGCCGGTCCGCCTCCAGCGGGACGTGCAGCGCGGCGGCGCGCGCCGCCACGAGCTCCAGCGCGTTCGCCACCACCTCACGCAGGGAAACCGGTTCCCGCCGCGGCGAGGCGCGGCGGGCGAAGCCCTTGAGTTGCCGGGTGAGTCCGGCGATGCGGTCGGTGAGCCGCCCGATGGCGGCGGCATTCTCGGCCGCGTCATCGCCCCGGCCACGGCGGATCAGGATCGCGGCATTGTCCGCGTAGGAGCGGATCGCCGCCAGCGGCTGGTTGATCTCGTGGGCCATGCTGGCCGCGAACTGGCCCAGCGCCGCGAGCCGGCCGGCCTGCGCCAGTTCGCGGCCGAGGCGCTCGCGCTCGGCCTCGGCGCGCTGCCGCTCCGCGATCTCGGCGCGCAGCTGGGCATTGGTCTCCCGCAGCGCCCGCGTCCGCGCCTCGACGCTCGATTCCAGCTCCGCCCGGCGCGCCGCGGCCTCGGCGAGCCGCGCCCGGGTCCGGCGGCCGCGATCGGTGAGCGCGAAGATCCCGTATCCGGCGAATGCCGTGACGAGGGCCGCGATGATCCAGGCCTGCAGGCGTTCCCGCTCGACGGCGGTGCCGAGCGGCGTCAGCGTCCGCAGCTGCCAGTCCGTGCCCGGTACGGGCGCCTGCGACAGGATCGCGCTCCAGGCCGGCAGCGACCCGCGCCCGACCCGCACCACGTCCGGCTCGCCCGCGACCGGATGGAGCGGCAGGCGCTCCAGGCGGGCGTTGCCGAATTCCTGTCCCGCCTCGATCCGGGCGCGCTCGGCCGCGTCGACGGCGCTGAGCGTGTCGAAGCGCCAGCCCGGCTCGCTTGTGACGAGGACGATGCCACGGGCGTCGGTGACGAAGGTGACCTCGCGGGCGGCCCGCCACGCCGACTCGACGGCGTCGAACTCGACCTTCACCACGACGACGCCGCTCCCGGCCCCGATCCGGCGCGCGAGGTACAGGCCCGGCCGGCCGCTGACCGTCCCGAGGGCGAACTGGGAGCCGGCGCCGCCGGCCAGGGCCTGCTTGAAATACGGGCGGAACCCGTAGTCCCGGCCGACGAAGCTGCGATCCTCGCCCGCGTTGCTCGCCGCGACCGTGAGTCCGTCGGCGCGGATGATGTAGATGACCGCCGAACCCGTGGCGGCGGCGACCTGGGCGAGCCGCCGGTCGACACGGTCCAGGAGGTCGCGCCCGGGATCGGGACCGACCGCGGCGGCGACCTCGGGGTCGGCCGCGAGCGCCAGCGGCAGGGACGCCTGCTTCTGCATCTCCGCGAGCAGGACGCCGACCTGAAGACCGATCGCCGAACGGGCGCCGCGCCGCAGGTCCGAGAGGGCCCAGCGCTCCGCGGCGCGCCCGGCGAGCCAAGCCGTCACGAGGATCGCGCAGAGCCCGACCACGACGGCGACACCCCGGCGCGAAGGCGGGCGGTGACCGGAGGGCGGGTGCCCGCTCACCGACGGCGGGCCAGTGCGGAGATCCGGACCGTTCCGACCGGCGACGTGCGGGAATCCGCAAGACCACCCGCGGCCCTGCCGGGAGTCTGCTTGAAAAAAGCTATCTCCAGCAAGTGGTTAAAGAAATGTAGCGGCCGTCGGTCAATTGGCATGCCGGTTGCCATTCTCGTCACGAAACGCAGCCATGTCGTCAGAGAACGGCTGCGCGCCGGAAGGCCAACAGCAAGCGCGGACACCGCCGGGACACCCCGACGCGAGCCGCCCCGCCCGAAACCCGAGACAGGGAGAACGCCCGATGGCTGCCGTACCGTCACCACTCACCGCCCCGCATCCGCCCGCCAAATCGAAGCCGCTGTACCGGACACTGTACTTCCAGGTCTTGGTCGCCGTCGCGATCGGCATCCTGCTCGGCCATTTCTACCCGCAGCTCGGCGCCGAGTTGAAGCCGCTGGGCGACGCCTTCATCAAGCTCGTCAAGATGATCATCGCGCCGGTGATCTTCCTGACCGTCGTCTCCGGCATCGCCGGGATGACCAACCTCGAGAAGGTCGGTCGGGTCGGCGGCAAGGCGCTGATCTACTTCCTGACGTTCTCGACGCTGGCGCTGATCGTCGGCCTCATCGTCGCCAACGTGCTCCAGCCGGGCAACGGCCTGCACATCGATCCGAAGTCGCTCGATCCGAAGGCGGTCGCCACCTACGCCGGCAAGGCGAAGGAGCAGAGCATCGTCGACTTCCTAATGAACATCATTCCCACGACGGCGGTCGGCGCGTTCGCGGGCGGTGAGATCCTGCAGGTGCTGTTCTTCTCGGTGCTGTTCGGCTTCGGTCTCGCCTTCCTGGGCGACCGCGGCAAGCCGGTACTCGACATCATCAAGGTCCTGTCCGAGGCGATCTTCGGCGTCGTCAACATCATCATGAAGGTCGCCCCGATCGGCGCCTTCGGCGCGATGGCGTTCACGATCGGCAAGTACGGGATCAGCTCGCTGGCCAACCTCGCCTACCTCGTCGGCGCCTTCTACCTGACGTCGGCGATCTTCGTGCTGGTCGTGCTCGGGGCGGTCGCCCGCTACAACGGCTTCTCGATCATCAAGCTCATCCGTTACATCAAGGAAGAGCTGCTCCTCGTGCTCGGCACGTCGTCCTCCGAGTCGGCACTGCCCTCGCTGCTGGAGAAGATGGAGCGGGCCGGCTGCTCGAAGCCGGTCGTCGGCCTCGTGGTGCCCACGGGCTACTCGTTCAACCTCGACGGCACCAACATCTACATGACCATGGCGGCGCTGTTCATCGCGCAGGCGACCGACACGCCGCTGAGCTACGGTGAGCAGGCGCTGCTGCTGCTCGTCGCCATGCTGTCGTCCAAGGGTGCCGCCGGCGTCACCGGCTCGGGCTTCATCACCCTGGCGGCGACGCTCGCCGTGGTGCCCTCCGTGCCGGTGGTCGGCATGGCGCTGATCCTCGGCGTCGACCGCTTCATGTCGGAGTGCCGCGCGCTGACCAACTTCATCGGCAACGCGGTGGCCTGCATCGTGGTGGCGCGCTGGGAGAACGAGGTCGACGAGGCCAAGCTCGCCGCGGCCCTGTCCGGCCAGACCATGGCGCCGCTTCCCCCCGCGCCGGCTCTCCAGCCGGCCGAGTGAGCCCGCGGCGTCGCGGGCCGCGCACGGCGCAGCGCGCGACGCCGTGACGGTGGAAAACGCACGCCGCGCCGCGGATCCCTCCGCGGCGCGGCTCTCGCATGCCGAAGGAACACGGCCGAAGGAACGCGACGGAGCCGCGGCCCGACGCCGCCGAACGCTGTCAGGCCGCGTCGAGGGTGTGGGGCGCGAAGGCGGCGACGACCGGCCGGAACGCGCCGACGATCGCGGGGTCGAGCCGCCCCGCCATGCCCTCCAGGATCGCGTAGGCCGCCTCGCTCGCCATGGGCCGCTTGTAGGGCCGCTGCTCGATCAGGGCCGCGTGGATGTCGCAGACGGTGACGAGGCGGACGAGGTCGGGGATCTCCTCCCCCTTGAGCCGGTCCGGATAGCCCGACCCGTCGAGCATCTCGTGGTGCGACCGGACGACGTGCAGCATCTGCTGCTCGAAGCCCTGATCGACGAGCATGCTGTAGCCCTTCTCCGGATGCAGCCGCATGACGGCCAGCTCGGCGTCGTCGAGCCGGCCCGGCTTGTTGAGGATGGCGGCCGGGATGTGGATCTTGCCGACGTCGTGCAGCAGGGCCGCCTTGGTCAGGCGGTGGCGCTCCTGCTCGCCGAGGCCGAGGCTCGCCGCGAAGGCCGCCGCCAGACCGGCGACCAGCAGGCAGTGCTGGTGCGTGGCGTCGTCGAACTGGCGGACCGCCCGGACCCAGTCGCGGATCCCGGTGTCCCGGATCGCGAGGTCGATGGCCTGGGTTCCGTTGTCGATGACGCCGGGCGTGATCGGCTGGTCGGGCACGAACACCGAGGCATAGAATCCGCGCACCGCCGCGGCCGTCCGCACGGCGCAGGCCGGCAGGGGCTCGTCCGCGAAGGTCGCGAGGCGCGCGGCCGCGCGCGGCGCCCCCAGCGTTTCCCGCAGGCGATCCGTGTCGAAGGGCGCGCACAGCGTGTGGGTCGCGCCGAGGGCGACGCCGAGCAGCCGGGTTCGCGGGCTGTCGGTGTGGAGCAGAACGGTCAGCGGAGCGCCGTGCCGGACCTCCGCGAGACGGCGGCGGAGACGCTCGACGGAGCTCGCGCCCAGATCGTGCACGTCGGTGACGATCGCGGTCGCGCCGCCGAGGGGCAATTCCGCGGCGCGCAGATCGTGGAGCTCACAGGACAGGCCATCGGACAGGTCCTGGGCCAGGCCCTGGCTGCGTGCGGGATCGTCCGTGATGAGGAGTATCCGGCCCATCGGCACGCCTTCCGGACCGCGCCTTACGGGAACATCGCGTCGACCGTGTCCTGCGATACCGAGGCGTCGCCGGGCAGGACGGGGCCGTTGAGCAGGGCCGCCTCCTCGCTGCGCGTGTCGGCCGTCGGATTCGGCCGCGACGGCGGGTCGCCGGGACCGGACCAGACGCGCAGCATCTCGCCGATCCGCTCCTCGACGAGGACGATCGTGCGCACGACCTTCGAGATCCGCTGGCCGGTAAGGTCCTGGAAATTGCAGGATTCGAAGATCGTCTGCATCTCGATCTGGATGGCCTGGGCGTCGGCCCGGTTGGCGTCCTCGCCCGACCGTCTCACGATGCCGCGCGCGAGCGTATCCACCTTCTCCGAAGCCGTCAGGATCGCGTTGGTGGCGTCCTCGGTGCCCTGCACCACGGCGAGGAGCTCGTCCCGCGCGCGGCTCGTCTCCTGTTCCTGCCGGAGGTCGGCGATCTCCTGGCGCGTGCGCGCGATCGCGTCGGAGATCGACAGGAGCTGGGTCCGGAGGAGCCCAACACCCTCTTCGATGGAGGCAACGTCCGGCAGAGCGCGGGCCATGATCGGGGATCGCCATGCGGTTTATATTGGCCGGTGAAACTATCGGCGACCTCTTAAGCCGCGCTTAATGGCACTTATCTCGACGCGATTCTGTGCCGCTCCGGCCGATCGTGACTGTGCAATGTCCTATTTCCACGTCATCCACACGTCAAAGCACGCCGAACGTGCGCTGAACCCGCGCCTCGTCTTGTCGACCGCTTCGCGCGACGTCGACGCGACGATTTCCGCCTGGCCGAAGAGTGCGATCTCGCCGCGTTACCGATGAGGGCTGGAACAGCGGCGCCCTCAACTGTTGGTTGATGCTAACGAACTATTCCGGCGCCCGCTCGGTAGCACATGTGCGTGAACGGCTCGACTTTGAGCAGTGATGCGCGGAGAAAAGTAAGCTTTTGATGCTCTCTCGAGCTCGGTGGTTCCGATTTCGAGTTGGGATGTGAGCAGGGCAATCCGAGCGGCGTCGCGCTTGCTCGACCTCCGGGAACGGGCCGCGCGCTTCGCGCGAGCGCGCGGGGGCGCGACGGCCGTGGAGTTCGCCCTGGTGGCCCTGCCGTTCTTCGCGCTTGTCGGGGCCTGCCTCGAGAACGGGATCGTGTTCTGGGAGCAGGAGATCCTCCAGCAGGCGGTGTCCGACGCCAGTCGGCAGATCTACACGGGCACGTTCCAGACGACGAACGCCGGCACAACCGACCCCGCGACGTTGATGAGCCGCTTCCGGACGGCGATCTGCACGCAGCCGAACGGCACGCCCCGGGTCACGATCTTCACCTGCGCCAACGTCCGGGTCAGCGTGATGAAGGTGGCCGATTACGGGTCCGCCACCCCGGTCTCGCCGGTCGCGACCAACGCCAGCGGTGCGAGCGACTGGAACCCGAACTTCGCCAGCTACGCCTGCGCCGGGAACTCAGCCATCGTGATCGTGCAGGCCGCGGTCGACATCCCGGTCTTCTTCCCGCTGCTCGGTGCCGCCGTGCCCAACCTGCCGAACAAGCGGCGGGTGCTGCAGGCCGCGACGGTGTTCAAGGTGGAACCCTACACCGCACCGTCGGGGTGCTCGTGATGGGCGGCCTGCCGATCGGCCTGAGCCGCTTCCGCCGCGATGAGCGCGGGATCGCCGCCGTCGAGTTCGCGCTCGTCCTGCCCCTGCTGATCGTCCTGTATTTCGGGACCGCCGAGCTGACGCGCGTCGTCGACGCGACCCGGAAGCTGACCCTGTTCGCGCGCACGCTGGGCGATCTGTCCGGACGGGTGGACAACGCTCTGGCGACCCAGAACGGGATGGCTCTGGCGACGCAGGACGGGATGACGAAGATCACCAGCGCAGCGACCGCGATCCTGCGCCCGCTGGACGCGTCCGGCCTGCAGATCGTGGTCAACGCGATGGGCGTGGAAACGGTCAACGGGTCGCTCAAGGGCTTCGTCTGCTCCAGCTGGCCGCAGAACGCCACGAAGCGCCCGGCCAACCAGGCCAACGGGAGCAACGGACTCCCCGCCACGCCGGCCGCCTATCAGTTCGACGGGGCCCGCTACATCCTGGCGGAAGTCACGATGCCCTACACCCCGATCATCGGGAGTGCCCTGTACCGCTGGATCTTCGGCGGCCGCGGATTGACCTTCACGCGGCAGATCCCGTGGTCCGAGCGCACCCCCAGCGAGATCGTCATGCCGGGCGGCACCGCCTGCCCGGTCTACAACTAATGGTCGAGGGAAGGCCCGTGTCGGTGTTCCGCATCCGGTTGAACCGCGCTCTCAGGCTGGCCGTCACGGCGTTTCCGCGGGCGCGCTCCGGTCAGGTCGCGCTGACGTTCGCGCTGGTCACGCTGCCGGTCATGTTCGCCACGGCGGCGGCGATCGATTACGGGCGCCGCAACGCCGCGAAGACCCAGCTCGACACCGCCCTCGACGGCGCCGTGCTCGCGGTGATGTCGCAGAAGACCAACACGATCCCGGCGACGACCTTGCAGAACATGGAGACGCAGTTCCGCGCCGAGGCCGCCAAGGTTCCGGGCGTCACGGTGACCTCGTTCGTCCCCGGCGCGCCGGTGAACAGCGCGAAGACGCTGAGCCTCACCGCCACCTACACGGCGACGGTCAAGACCAGCCTGGCATCGATGATGCAGATCCCGGCCATGCCCATCAGCGGCACGTCCTCGGCGACCCGCAACACCTCGCAGTACATCAACTACTACCTGCTGCTCGACAACTCGCCGTCGATGGGGCTCGCGGCGACCGATGCCGACGTGAGCAACATGAAGCGCGCGACCAACGGGTGCGCGTTCGCCTGCCACCAGCACACCTTCGACAACAAGGGCAACATCATCGGCGACGATCAGAACGACTTCTACCATGTGGCGTCGCGGAACAACATCAAGCTCCGCATCCAGGTTCTGAGGGACGCGGTCTCGGCGCTCGTCGATCAGGCGAATGTCAGCATGTTGCTGCCGCAACAGTTCCAGATGGAGATGTGGACCTTCAACGATTCGGTGACGCAGACGCGGCTGCAGGCGATGACGCCGACCTTAAACAATATCAAGATCGCGACCCCGAATATCGATATCGCCTACGCCTACTACAATCAGTCCGACAATCAGACCGATTTCGAGCGGGCCATCGCGAAGATGAACGCGACGATCCCGGCCAGCGGCGACGGGCTGACGCCGGACAAGCCGATCCGGTTCCTGTTCATGGTCACCGACGGCGTCGAGGACACCGGCGGCAGCGTCACCAACCAGAGCGCGGGTTTCCAGATCCAGAGCAACCGCTTCATCGGGCCGCTGAGTCCCTCGACCTGCACGAATCTCAAGAACAAGAACGTCAAGATCGGGATCATCTACACGCAGTACCTGCCGATCTACGACAACGATTTCTACAACAGCTACGTCAGGCCGTACGAGTCGAAGATCGGGCCGGCCCTGCAGGCCTGCGCGTCCGACGGCATGTATTTTCCGGTGACCACGAACGGCGACATCACCGCCGCCATGCTGAAGCTTTTCAGCACCACGCTCGCGAGCGTGCGCCTGAGCAACTGACGCGCCGCGCCCCGCTCACGTCGTCGCCGGTGATCCGAGGACGTTGACCCACAGGACGGTGGTCTGGCTGCGCGGGTCGGGATTGCTGAAGCGGTGCGGCCGCCGGCTCTCGAAGCGGAAGCTGTCGCCCTCCGCGAGCTGGAGCGTCCGCGCCTCGACGATCAGGGTGAGGCGCCCCGCGAGGACGAGGCCGGCTTCCTCGCCGTCGTGGCTGAACGGCTCGTCGCCGGTGCTCGCGCCGGGCTTCAGCACCATGTGGAACAGGCTCATCCCCTGCGTGCCCCCTGGCGGGGTCAGGAGCTGCTTGGTGATGCCGGCCCGCCAGAGCTGAAGTTCCGGCCGGTCCTTCCGGAACACGACGATGGGATCCGGGTCGGGCGCGTCCGGCCCCGCTTCGAACAAGCCGCCGATCCCGATCTGCAGCGTGTCGGCGAGCAGCGCCAGGACCCGCAGGGACGGCGACGACAGGCCCCGCTCGACCTGGCTGATGAAGCCGATCGACAGGCCCGTGGTGGACGCCACCGCCTCCAGCGAGAGTCCGCGCGCGCGACGCAGGCCGCGCAGGCGCTGACCCACAGCCCGGTCGACCGGTTCCGGACCCGTTGCCTCGCCTCGGGGGATGCTCACCGTCACGCCAGCCTGCCTCTCGTGTGCTTCTTCATGCACGTGAAAGTCGCTTGCGTCGATACCGAAAACGTGCGGTATTCTTCACGAGAATGAAATCGGGCCCGGCTTCCGCCGCGTGACCCGGGCACTGCACGGGAGCGGCACCATGGGAAGACGGTTGGCCAAGCTGTGTCTGTCGTCGGCGCTGCTCCTCGGCGTCCTCGGCGCCCCCGTCGGCGCGCAGTCCCTGAAGGTGGGATCGACGCCCACCGGCCTGCCCTTCACCTTCCTCGATACCAAGACGAACAGCATTCAAGGCGTGATGGTCGACCTCGTCAACGCGGTCAGCAAGGAGGCGGGTTTCACGGTCGCGGTCGAGCCGCTGCAATTCTCGACGCTGATCCCGGCGCTCACCGCCTCGAAGATCGATATCATCGCGGCGGCGATGTTCATCACGCCGCAGCGCAAGGAGGTCGTGTCGTTCTCGGCGCCCGTCTACAGCTACGGCGAGGGGCTGATCGTCCCGAAGACCGACACGAAGGACTACACGTCCTTCGCCGACCTGAAGGGCGAGACGGTAGGCGCCCAGGTCGGCACCGCCTTCGTCGAGCCGCTGAAGAAGTCGGGCCTCTTCAACGAGGTGAAGATCTACGACGCGATCCCCGACATCATCCGGGACGTCAATTCCGGGCGGCTGAAGGCCGGCTTCGCCGACGCGCCGATCCTCGCCTACTACGTCAAGCAGGGCCTGTTTCCCGGCGTCCGCCTCGTCGAGACCTTCAAGCCGACCGTCGTCGCCTCGGTCGGCCTCAGCGTCCGCAAGACCGACACCGAGCTCCTGGCCAAGATCGACAAGGCGCTCGCCAAGCTGAAGGCCGACGGGACGCTCCAGGCGATCCTGACCAAGTGGGGTCTGCCGCCGTCGGCCGACCGGTCCTGACCTTCATGCGCGAGTTCCTCGCCGACGCCCAGGACTACCTGCCGATCCTGCTGCAGGGCGTGCAGCTCACGATCCTGATCACGATCGCGTCCCTGGTGGTCTCGACGCTGCTCGGGCTGGTCTGGGCGGTGATGCGGGTCTCCGGCATCGCGATCCTGTCGGGCTTCAGCGCGGTGATGATCAACATCCTGCGCGGCATCCCGATCATCGTGCAGCTGTTCTACATCTACTTCGTGATGCCCGATTTCGGCCTGTCGCTCACCGCGGTCCAGGCGGCGATCATCGGGCTCGGCATCGCGTACTCGGCCTATCAGGCCGAGAACTTCCGCGCCGGCATCGAGGCGGTGGATCGCGGGCAGGTCGAGGCGGCGCTGTCGATCGGCATGGGCTGGGGCATGACCATGCGGCGGGTGATCCTGCCGCAGGCGATCCGGATCGCGCTGCCGCCCTACGGCAACATCATGATCATGATGCTCAAGGACTCGTCGCAGGCCTCGACCATCACGGTCGCCGAGCTGGCGCTCCAGGGAAAGCTGATCGCCTCGTCGACCTTCAAGAACACCAGCGTCTACACGCTGGTGGCGCTGATGTACCTCGCGCTGAGCCTGCCGCTGATCCTGCTGGTCCGCCACTTCGAGGCGAAGGGACGGCATCGATGATCGTGCTGGAGGACGTCCGCAAGCATTACGGCGCGCTGGAGGTGATCAAGGGCGTCTCGGCCGAGGTCACCAAGGGCGAGGTCGTCTGCATCATCGGGCCCTCGGGATCCGGCAAGTCGACCCTCCTGCGCTGCATCAACGGGCTCGAGGCCTACGACGGCGGCGAGATCCGCGTCGACGGGCAGCGGGTCGACCGGGACAAGCGCGGCATCAAGGCGATCCGCACGCGGGTCTCCATGGTCTTCCAGCGCTTCAACCTGTTCGCCAACCGGACGGCACTCGAGAACGTCGTCGAGGGGCCGATCCACGTGAAGGGCGAGCCCCGGGGCGAGGCCGAGGAACGGGCGCGCGCCCTGCTCGCCCGGGTCGGGCTCTCGGGCAAGGAGCACGCCCGGCCGAACGAGCTCTCCGGCGGGCAGCAGCAGCGCGTCGCGATCGCCCGGGCGCTCGCCATGCGGCCGGAGGCGATCCTGTTCGACGAGCCGACCTCGGCCCTCGATCCCGAGCTCGTCGGCGACGTGCTGAAGGTCATGCGCGCCCTCGCCGACGAGGGTATGACGATGCTCGTGGTCACCCACGAGATCGGCTTCGCCCGCGAGGTCGCCGACCGGGTCCTCTTCCTCGACGGCGGCCGACTCGTCGAGCAGGGGCCGGCCGCCGAGGTCCTCAACCGGCCGCAGAATCCGCGTACCCGGGACTTCCTGCAGCGCGTGCTGCACCCGCTCTAGGACACGCCGTGGCCGAACCGTTCCCGCTCGCACCCTCGCTCTGGGCCACGACGGCGGCGCCCGCGCCGGACACGCCGCCGCTGGCCCGATCCGGCCTGGCCGAGGTGGTGATCGTCGGCGGCGGGTTCTGCGGCCTGTCCACCGCCCTGCATCTCGCCGAGCGCGGCATCCGACCCGTCGTGCTCGAGGCGCAGGAGGTCGGCTACGGCGGGTCCGGTCGCAACGGCGGCCAGGTCATCCCGGGCCTGAAATACGATCCCGCCGACCTCGTGGCGCGGTTCGGTCGGGAGCGCGGCGAGCGGCTCGCGCGCTTCGCCGGCGGGACCGCCGACGTCGTGTTCGACCTCATCGCCCGGCACGGGATGGACGTGCCGCATTCCCGCGCCGGCTGGATCCAGGGCGCCCACACCGAGGCCGGGCTCGCCGAGGTCGCCAAGCGGGCGGCCCAGTGGGCGGATCTCGGTGCGCCCACCCGCGTCCTCGACAGGGCCGAGACCGAGCAGCTGCTGGGGACCGACCGCTATCTCGGCGGCTGGCTCGACGGCCGCGGCGGGGCGATCCAGCCCCTGAGCTACGCCCGCGGCCTCGCCCGGGCCGCCCAGAAGGCCGGCGCCACGATCCACGGCGGATCGCCGGTCACCGGCCTCGAACGGACCGGATCGGGCTGGACGGTCACCACGGCCCAGGGCGAGCGGGTGACGACCGGCCGGGTCGTGCTGTGCACCAACGGCTACACGGGCGGCCTGTGGCCGAACCTCGCGCGGACGGTGATCGCGGCGAACTCGTTCCAGGTCGCCACAGTGCCGCTGACCGACAACCTGCGGCGCTCGATCCTGCCCGAAGGCCACGTCTCCTCGGACACGCGCAAGCTCCTGCTCTACTTCCGCCTCGACCATACCGGACGCCTCCTGATGGGCGGCCGCGGTCCGTTCCGGGAGCCGCGCGACCCCGCCGACTGGGCCCATCTCGAGCGGATCGTCGGCAAGCTCTTCCCCCAGCTCGACGGGATCGCCTTCGACCATCGCTGGTGCGGCCGCGTCGCGATCACCCGGGACTACCTGCCCCATCTCCACGAGCCGGCGCCCGGGCTCCTCATCGATATCGGCTGCCAGGGCCGGGGCGTCGGCCTCCAGTCGGCGATGGGCCGGGCGATGGCCGCCTACATCGCGACCGGAGATGCCGGCAACCTGCCCCTGCCGCTGACGCCGATCGAGCCGCTGCCGCTCCACGGGCTGAACCGGCTGTACGTCTCGGCGATCATCGCCTGGTACCGCCTGCGCGACGGCGGCATCCGCTGATCCTACCGGCCCGCCGTCACCGCGCGCGCCACAGCGCCCCGATCAGGCCCAGGGCGGCGAGCGCCAGCGCGAGGAGCATCCACCACAGGGCCCCCGGCCCGACATGGGTGAGCACGACGGCCCCAGCCGGCGGCGCCAGGGCCTGGGCGGCCAGGGCCGGCCGGGCGAGGCGGCCGACCACCAGCGGGTAGCGCACGGGGCCGAACAGGGCGAGCGGGACCGTGCCGCGAGCGATCGAGTAGATCCCGTTGCCGCCCGCGTAGAGCACCAGCCAGAGCGCCACGCCCGGCAGCCCGGCCGCAAGGAGCCACAGCCCGAGGGCGATCAGGCCGAAGGCGGCCGTCAGTGTCCAGAGCGGGTGGTGGCGGCCCTTGAGGGAGATCTCGGCGACGCGGGCGCTCACCTGCGCGGGCCCGATCAGCGCCCCGTACGAGACGGCGGCGGCGAGCGACACGCCGCGCGCCTGCAGCAGGGTGAGCAGGTGGACCGACACCTGGGACATGATCGCGCCGCCGAGGACCAGCACCCCCGCGAACAGCAGGAACGCGCGGCGCTCTTGGGTCGATAGCGGCGCGGACCCCGTTCCCTGTGGCCCGTCGGAGACCGGGAGTGCCGGCGCGTGCGGGATCATCGCGAGGATGAGCGGCAGCGTCACCGCGAGGTGCAGGCCGGCATAGGTGAGACAGGCGCCCCGCCAGCCGATATGGGCCACCAGGAAGGCCGAGAGCGGCCAGCACACGGTGCTGGCGAACCCGCCCCAGAGGGTCAGCGTGGTGATGGCCGGCCGCGCGGCCGCGCCGTAGAGCCGCCCGAGGGTCGCGAAGGCGGGGTCGTACAGGCCGCAGCCCATGCCGGCGCCGAGGATCAGCCAGCCGGCGAGATAGATCGGCAGGTTCGGCGCCACGGCCACGACGGTCAGCCCGGCGGCGAGGAGCAGCGCCGCGAGGGCGAGGACCGGCCGCCCGCCGTGCCGGTGGATCGCCGCCCCGACATGCGGCGAGGCGAGGGCCGCGACGAGGAGGCCGAAGGCCAGTCCGCCGACCACCCAGGCGAGGGGCCAGCCGGTGCTCTCGGCGATGGGGGCCGCCATCACCGCCGGCAGGTAGAACGACGAGCCCCAGGCGAGGATCTCCACGACGCCGAGTGCGGCGATCACCGGCCAGCGGCTGGCTTCGCTCATGTCTGGACCGCCGCCGCCACAGCCCGCGGGCGCTCAGGCCGTGGCGACACGGCGGCCCTGCTCGTCGACCACCGGCTCGCCGTCCTCCTTCACGAACCCGCCCCGCTGCGGCGGCAGGAGATCCAGCACCGCCTCCGAGGGGCGGCACAGGCGTACGCCCTTCGGCGTGACCACGAGCGGCCGGTTGAGCAGGATCGGATGCGCCGCGACGGCGTCGAGCAACTGCCCGTCGGTGAGGTCCGGGTTGCCGAGGTCGAGCTCGGCGTAGGGCGTGCCCTTCTCCCGGAGCACGTCGCGCACAGACAACCCGGCGCGGTCGAGGAGCTGCAGCAGCAGCGCGCGGGCCGGCGGCGTCTTGAGATACTCGATCACGTGGGGTTCGATCCCGGCGTTACGGATCATCGCGAGGGTGTTGCGCGACGTGCCGCAGGCCGGATTGTGGTAGATCACGACGTCGAACGGCTCAGACATGTGCTGCGTCTCCCGAGGGGCTGAGGCAGGCGGCCAGGGTCTCCGCCGCCGGCGTGCAGATCTCCGCGCGGCCCTGGCAGCAATCGCGCATCAGGAACGCGATCAGATCGGCCAGCACCGGGTAGGCGGCGCTGTAGAGGATGGAGCGACCGTCGCGCCGCGAACCGACCAGCCCGGCGCGGCTCAATTCCTTCAGGTGATGCGACACCGTGGCGGCCGACACGCCGACCGCCGCGGCCAGCGTCCCGGAGGCGAGCCCTTCCGGACCGGCTCTCACCAGCGCCCGCACCAGCCGCAGCCTGTGCTCCTGCGCCAGGGCCGCGAAGGCCGCCAGGGCTTGCGCGTCGTCCATTTTCCCGACAATCTTCAAACGGTTGTTTGAACGTATGAGAAAGCGTCCCGGTGAGCAAGAGCCCGGCCCCTGCCCCTTCGGTCCGTGACGGCCTGCCGAATCTCAGCGCGGCGCATTTCGCAACGCCGACCGACGGGGCCGGTCGGGGGACCCCGCTCGCGCACGCGCCGCGCTTCCTGATCCTGTACGGGTCGCTCCGCGAGCGCTCCTTCAGCCGGTTCCTGGCCTATGAGGCCGCGCGGCTCCTGGAGGCGATGGGCGGCGAGGTCCGCATCTACCACGCCGACGGCCTGCCGCTGCCCGACGACGCGACCGCCGACCATCCGAAGGTGCGGGAGATCCGCGCCCTCTCGGCCTGGTCCGAGGGGCAGGTCTGGGTCTCGCCCGAGCGGCACGGCGCGCTCACCGGCGTGATGAAGAGCCAGATCGACTGGCTGCCCCTGTCCGAGGGGAGTCTGCGCCCGACGCAGGGCCGGACCCTCGCGGTGATGCAGGTCTCGGGCGGCTCCCAGAGCTTCAACGCCGTGAACGCCCTGCGCGTCCTCGGCCGCTGGATGCGGATGATCACGATCCCCAACCAGTCCTCGGTGCCGATGGCCTACCGGGAGTTCGACGAGGCGGGCCGTATGAGGCCCGGGCCGCTCTACGACCGGGTCGTCGACGTGTGCGAGGAACTCATGAAGTTCACGCTGCTGACCCGCGGATGCGCCGATTACCTCGTGGACCGCTACAGCGAGCGCAAGGAGCGCGATCCCGACCGGCTCGCCGGTGTCGCGGCCGATATCGGCTTCGCGAAGCCCTCACCGCCGGGCGCCTGAGCCCCGCCGGCCCGAGCGCGCCGCCACGCGGTCCGGCCCGGGCCGAAGCTCACTGGAATCGCCGCATCTCCGGCGCCAGCGAGCGCCCCGCTTCGAGGAGGGCGCGGACCTTGCGGGTCGCGTGCTGGAGGATGTCCGGCCGCGCATCCTCGTAGGACGTCTCCTCGACGAAGCTCCGCAGGGCCTCCGTGATCCGGTCCTCGATCTCGTCCATCAGGGCGAGCCCCTCCGGACCTTCCCGCCGCAGATGCGCGTCTGCGAGCGTCAGGTAGGCGGCGCTCGCCAGCAGGAAGGCGATCCCGTTCGCCTCCTGAGCCGCCGCGGAGCTCGCGTCGCCGCCGTCCATGCCGTCTGCGACGTCGTCGTCCATCGGCTCACATACTCCCCGTTCGTTGCTCACGCTGTGCCGCTCCCGCCGCGTCGCGCCAAGTAGAGAAAAAGGGTCGGTCCCCGTCCCCATTCGGGCGACGTCGGGGCCCGATCCGGACCGCCGGCCCCGCGTCGCCGCCGGGCGCCGGACCGGTCCGCTCGGCTCTCCCCAGGCCTCAATGGCCCGGATCGGCGCGGTCCTCGGTCGCGCGCCGCTCGCGCATCCGGAGCAGTGCCCGGCGCCAGGCATCCACCACCGCCGCGCGTGCGCGGGCATCATTCTCGCGGTCGGACTCCGCCGTCCGGGCCTTGCCGTCGGCCTGCCTGCTCCGGGCTCTCGGATCTCGGTTCATGATCGCCTCCTGTCGTGTCCAGACCGAGAGACACCGGATCCCGGGACGCCGCGGTGAGGCGGCGCACGCGGACCATGGAAATCGCGTGCGGCGGAGCACAGGCGGCCGACGGCCCCGCGACGCGCGCAATTTTTCTGATCGTGGACCGAAGAGTTTTTCAGGAGCGCCCACACTCATTTTCGGAGTACTGTCACGGCGCCGGCATGTGCCCTCGTGCGATGCCGCAAATATTGATGCGGTGCAATAACGATCGTATTCAAAACTCAGCCGATCTCCGGGGCCGAGACGTCCCGGCACCACGGGGGCGGCGCATGGCACAGGCGGAGGCGACGGGCATCACGGCCGGCCGCACCTCCACGTGCCGGGGAGGATCACGGGCTCCATGAGGAAGAACAAGGTCATCTCGGCGGAGGAGGCGATCGCGCTGATCCGCGAGAACGACGTCGTGACCACCACGGGGTTCGTCCAGAGCTGCATCCCGGAGGCCCTGCACGCCGCCCTCGAGAAGCGGTTCGTCGAGACCGGATCACCCCGCGGCCTCACCCTGATCATGACGGCCGGCGCCGGCGACAGCAAAGGGCTCGGCACCGGCCGCCTGCACCATGACGGCCTCCTCACGCGGGTCATCGCGGCCAATTTCGGCCGCATGCCCAAGGTCGCCAAGGCCGCGCAGGACAACCTGATCCGCGGCTACAACCTGCCCCAGGGCGTGATCTCCCAGCTCTACCGGGCCTGCGCGGCGGGTCAGCCGGGCCTGTTCTCGAAGGTCGGCCTGAAGACCTACGTCGACCCGCGCCACGGAGGCGCCAAGGTCAACGAACTGACCACCGAGGACATCGTCAAGCTCGTCGAGGTCGATGGCGAGGAGTGGCTGTTCTACACGGCGACCAAGATCGACGTGGCCTTCATCCGGGCCACCTCGGCCGATCCGTCGGGCAACCTCTCCTACGAGAAGGAGGCGCTGACCCTGGACTGCCTCGCCCAGGCCATGGCGGCCCGCAACAACGGCGGCATCGTCATCGCCCAGGTCGAGCGCATCGTCGACGACGGCTACCTCCTGCCGAAGGACGTGCGCGTGCCCGGCATCCTCGTCGACTGCGTGGTGGTCGCCGAGCCCGAGATGCACCGGATGAACTACGGCGTGATGCACGACGCGGCGCTCGCCGGCGAGATCCGGGTTCCGGTCACCGGCATCAAGCGGATGGCGCTCAACGAGCGCAAGATCATCGCGCGCCGCGCCGCCTTCGAGCTGCCGCCGAACGGCGTGGTCAATCTCGGCGTCGGCGCGCCCGAGGGCATCTCGTCGGTCGCCAACGAGGAGAAGATCACCCCCTACATCACCCTCACCACCGAGGCGGGCGCGGTCGGCGGGGTGCTGGCGTCCGGTTCGAGCTTCGGCGCGGCCACGAACGCCGACTGCATCATCGACCAGAACCAGATGTTCGACTTCTACGACGGCGGCGGCCTCGACATGACCTGCCTGGGCATGGCCGAGTGCGACGCGGCCGGCAACGTCAACACCTCGCGGTTCGGCGGCAAGCTGAACGGCTGCGGCGGCTTCATCAACATCTCGCAGAACGCCCGCACCGTCGTGTTCGCCGGGACGTTCACGGCCGGCGGTCTCGAGATCGCGGTGTCCGACGGTCAGGTGCGCATCGTGAACGAGGGCAGGGCCCGCAAGTTCGTCACCCAGGTCCAGCAGAACACCTTCTCGGGCCCCTACGCGGTCGAGCGGTCGCAGCCGGTCCTCTACGTGACCGAGCGGTGCGTCTTCCAGCTGACTCCGGAGGGCTTGGAGCTGATCGAGGTCGCGCCGGGGATCGACATCGAGCGCGACATCCTCGCCCACATGGATTTCGCCCCCGTCGTGCGCAATCCGGTGCCGATGGATCCGCGCATCTTCCGCGAGGAGCCGATGGAGCTGATCTCGGATCTGCTCAACCTCGATCTGAAGTCCCGCGTCAGCTACGACGGCGAGCGCAACATCCTCTTCGTCAACCTGGAAGGCTGGTACTGCCGGGTGAAGGGCGACATGGACGAGCTGCGCATGACCATCGTCGAGGCCTGCCGGAAGGCGGGCCAGCGGGTCAACGCCGTGATCAATCACGACGGCTTCCGGCTCAACGAGAACTTGGTCGACGACTACGCCGGCATGGTCCAGTACCTGCAGGCGAACTACTACGCGACCACGACCCGCTACGCGACCAGCGCCTTCCTGCGCCTCAAGATGGAGGAGGCCCTGAACAAGCGCGGGGTCGCGCCGCACGTCTTCGAGCGCAAGGAGGAGGCGCAGGCCTTCGTCAGCAGCACCGAGGACAAGAAGGCCCGCAAGCGCATTTCCCCGGCGGTCGCGTCGGCGGCGTGACGGCCGGCCGGGCCCGCTCCGGGCGCGCCCGGCCCCGCTCGCGCCACGGCGCGGTCGGTGCCGCGGCCTGCCTCAGGCGACCGGCAGGCCGAGGACCCGCCGCGATTCCTCGGACAGCACCGCGTGGCGCGCCGATTCGGGGCCGTCATTCGGCGTCCGCGCGGCCGCCTGCGTGACGAGGTCCCGGAACCGCTTCTTGTCGAGGGCGCGGCCGCGCAGGCTTCCGAGCACGGCGTCCAGCACCATGCGGACCGCCCGGGCGCGCTGGCGCTCGCGCTCCAGTTCGGCGGCGAGCAGCGGATCCCCGAACTGGGCCGCGCCGAGCGGCGCCACCAAGACGGCGCCGTCGATGACGGCGGGATCCCGGTCGTCGGTCTCGACCGCAGAATCCGTGATGCCGTCGAGAATCTTGGTCGCCTCGGTCAGCAGGATCTTGTGCTGGACCGCCGCCGAGAGGTTCCCCGGAACCTTCTGGCTCGCCGCGGCGATCAGGCGCTTGAACTTGGCCCGATCCAGCCCGAAACGGCCGATGCTGGCCCGGAGCGCTGCCAGCACGGTGCGGAGCGCCTCGGTCCGGTAGGTCGCCTTGAGGAGCTGATCCCGCAGCGCCCCCGCCGAGGCCATCTCGACGAAGGACGTCTCGGGCAGTTGCTGCACCTGTTCCGCCAGCTCAACGATGGCGCGCTGCATCAGCGCGGTACGCTGCTCGCGGATCTCGCCCGGCTCCAGCTGCTGGCGTCCCTTGTGGAGCCACACGAAGAATTCCGTCGCGTCCCGGTCGAGGAAATCTTCGACGCGCAGATCGATGTAGCCGAGCTGCGCCAGCTCCAGGATCATCAGATTGAAGCTCGCCGGCACGAACACCCAGGCATGGGCGTCGGCGTAGTAGGGCAGTTGCGCGGCGCCGAGCCACTGCGGCTCGTCGGTGAGCGGATTCGCGGGAATGGCCGGCCGCGTGTCCTGGCCCGACCAGGCGCCGACCGTGCCGTTGTCCTTCAGCGCCATGTTCAAGGCGTAGTCGATGTGGGTCCGGACCGTGTGCCGGTTCCGCTTCTCCAGGAACGCCGCGACCGCGTCCGCCGTCCCGGTGAGGGAACGGTAGAAATCGAAGCATTTGCGCTTGTCGGGCACGGCCAGGATCACCACGCCGTCCGGCCGAAGCAGCGTCTCGGCGGCGCGCAGGAAGGTCACGATGTCGGTCGTGTGCTCGATGACGTGGCTGGCGATGAACGCGTCGAAGGTGCCGTGCTGGTCGACCGGGACCGCGTCCGCGATCGAGCCGCCTGTCCAGACGAAATCGACCTCCTCGATGCGGTCGACCGTCTGGTCGTGATACTTCTCGATGAGCTCCGAGCGCGGCGCGTGATCGATGACGAACGTGTTCCAGCCGTCGCGCTTCGGCGCGAGCGGGCTGAAGCTCGGGCCAATCTCCACGATGCGGGCGTCCTTGGTCAACGACCTCAGGAGTTGCTGCGCACGATCCATTGCCACTAAGCTCCGATCAAACGCTTCGCGAATGCGCTGTAGAAGCGCGGTGAAGGCCGCGTTGGCGGGAAGGAATACCGTTGCACAAGAGGCCGCTCGCCGCCGTCACGATGGCCTACAACGAAACGACCATGCTTCCGCTCTGGCTGAAGCACTACGAGCGACAAGTCGGGGCTGAAAACTGTTATATTCTCGACCACGGTTCCGACGACGGCTCGACGACCGGACTGCGCGCGAACGTCGTCCGGTTGCCGCGGTTGCCCCTGAACGAGTGGGAGCGCGCCCACACGGTCAGGGATTTCTGCGCATCGCTGTTCATCGGCTTCAAATATGTTCTCTATGCGGATAGCGACGAGTTGATCCTCCCCGATCCGGAGGTATCGCCGACTCTCTCCGATTACATCGCCGTGCGGCCGCTGCCCCCCATCCTCGATCTGTTCGGGGCAGACGTCATGCACGTCGGGGACGAGGCTCCTATCGACGTCGCGGCGCCGATCTCCGGCCAGCGGGGCTACATCCGGCCGATATCCACCCTGTGCAAGGCGACCATCGTGTCGGAGCGGGTCGACTGGCACGTCGGCTTCCACTGCCTGATCCAAGATCACCGCCCCGATTTCCGCGACCTGTTCCTGTTCCACCTGGCGTATCTGGACCACGACATCCTCTTCAGGCGTCAGCAGAAGCGGAATGCGGCCGCACCGATCGGCATCCCGAACTCCCACCACGCCATCGACCCGACGGAGTTCCTGGCCTTCGTGAAGGCCGATATCGGTCGCGTCCCGCGCCGCCCCGTTCAGATGCGTCCGGGTGAGGCCCATTTCGAGACCACGAAGCGGTTGTTCGCCGACGCGATCGAGCGCAAGAGCGCGATCCAGGCGCCCGACCTCTGGACGCTGCCCGAGCGCTTCGTCGGATCCTTCTAGGGCAGGACAGTCGAACCGGCTCGGAGAACGCCGCGTCTGTGCCGGCACGGCCATCCAGTATATCTCGGGCCGCCCGACGCCGCTTCGGCCACGCCGGCGAACCCTTGGGGAGCTTCGACCCTGCGCGACGATCAGAGCCTCATCGCGCCGGGCGCGGACCGGAGCAACGCCGCCGCGCCCTGGGTCGAACGCGTCGCGGATCTCGCGCACGCGGCGCTCATCGGCGAACTGGAGACCTGGCCCAAGCCCGGCCTCGTGAGCCCGGTCGATTCCGGCAGCCACGACGACATGGATGCGGAGACGCTCCGCCGCAGCGCGGCGGCGCTCCGGCCGTTCTTCGCAGAACTGGTCGCGGCGGGCGCCCGCGATGCCGTAATGGCGGAACTCCGGGCAATCGGTCTGGCCGCCGAGACCGCGATGATGCGGGCGACCGGCGGCGTCAACGCGCATCGGGGCGCCATCTTCTCGCTGGGGCTGATCTGTGCCGCCGCGGGAGCGCGGGGCGTGGGGCCCGGTGCAGAGCGCGCGAGCGCCGAAGGGCTGGCGGAGGCGGTCGGTCATCTCTGGGGGACAGCGATCACCCGGGCGCCGGTCTCGGCCGTCAGCCACGGCGGCCGCGCGGCGCGGCGCTTCGGCGTCGGTGGCGCCAGCGCCGAGGCCGCGGCGGGCTTTCCGACCATCCGCGCCGTCGCCCTGCCCGCTCTCCGCTTCGGTCGATCGTGCGCCCCCGGCGATGCCGAGGCGGCCCGCGTGCACTGCTTCTTCGCCCTCCTGGCGGTCGTCGACGACACGAACCTCTTGCACCGCGGCGGTGCCGACGGCCTCGTCGGCGCGCGCGCGGCCGCCGCGACCTTTCTCGACGCCGGAGGCATCGCGGCCCTCGACTGGCGGGCGCGCGCGGCGGCGATCCACCGCGCCTTCGTGGCCGCGCGCCTGAGCCCCGGCGGCTGCGCCGATCTCCTCGCCGCGACGCTGCTGCTGGACGCCCTCGCCTCCCCACCCTGACGCGCGCGCAGCCCCGGGGCGCGTCGGTCGCAGTTTCGCGGATGCGGGCTCTACCTACATGCGGATTCTATCCCGCCCTCCCCCCCGGACCGCCCGTGACCCTGTTCAGGATCGCCCTCCTCGCGTTCGCCGCGCTCTTCCTCGTGCCGGTGGCGATCTCCGCCCTGCTCTACGCGACGCGGGCGAGCGGCGACTGGCGTCTGGCGGATCGGTCCAGCGCCGGCCTGCTGCCGCGCGCGGATGCGCATCCCGGCGCCGTGCTGCGCATCTTCTCGGCGCGGACCGTGAGCTGGCGCGGCATCGTGGCCACGCACAGCTGGATCGTCGTCAAGGAGCGCGGCGCCCGCGCCTACAGCCGGTTCGACTACACGGCCTGGGGCCAGCCGATCTGGGTCGACCGGTTCGTGCCGGACGGACGCTGGTTCGGGAACCCGCCTACGGTGGTGTTCGCGGCCGACGGCGTCGAGGCGGAGGCGATGCTGCCGCGGATCCGGCAGGCCGTGGCCGAGTACCGGTTCAGCCGGCCCGGCGACTACGTCGTGTGGCCCGGCCCGAACTCGAACACCTTCGTGGCCGCCGTCATGGCGGCGGTGCCGGAGATCCGCGAGAGCCTGCCCACCACCGCGATCGGCAAGGACTTCCCCTATGACGGGCGCTGGATCGGTCTGACGCCCTCGCGGACCGGGATCCGCATCAACCTCGGCGGCTATGCCGGGGTCACCCTCGGCTGGGTCGAGGGCCTGGAGCTGAACCTGCTCGGCGGCGTCGCCGGGATCGACCTGCGCCGGCCCGGTCTCAAGCTGCCGGCCCTGGGTCGGGTCGGGCTCTGAGCACCGACGCGCTCCCGGGGCGCGCGACCGTCGGCGCCCCGGGACGCGCCGCTCACGGCGCGAGGTCGTGGACCGGCTCCTTCACCGGCGTGGCGCTGCTGTTCAGCACGGTGCTGCCGGTCGAGACCGGCTTCAGCACGGCCCGGTCGATCTGCGGCGGGGTCGGGAGCTGGAGCTGCGCGCTCGTGTCGGCCCACTCGCGCGCGACGCGGTCGGGATCGTCGTTGAGCTTCGTGCCGTAGCTCGGCACGATCTCCCGGATCTTCGCCTGCCATTCCGGCGTGGCGACCTTCTGGGCGAAGACCTTCTCCAGCACCTGCAGCATGATCGGCGCCGCCGTGGAGGCGCCGGGCGAGGCCCCGAGGAGCGCCGCGATGCTGCCGTCCCTGGCGTTGACGATCTCGGTGCCGAGCTTCAGCACGCCGCCCTTGTTCGGGTCGCGCTTGATGATCTGCACCCGCTGCCCCGCCTGCCAGAGGCGCCACTCCTCCTTCTTGGCCTTCGGGAAGTACTCGCGCAGCGCCGCGATCCGGTCGTCGTCCGACAGCATCAGCTGCCCCGCCAGGTACTCGACCAGCGGGAACTCGTCGACGCCGACCTTCATCATCGGCCAGATGTTGCTGGTGGTCGTGGAGCTGAGGAGGTCGAAGTACGAGCCCTCCTTTAGGAACTTGGTCGAGAAAGTCGCGAACGGCCCGAACAGGATCACGCGCTTGCCGTTGATCACGCGGGTGTCGAGATGCGGCACCGACATCGGCGGGGAGCCCACGGACGCCTTGCCGTACGCCTTGGCGAGATGGAGCGTGGCGACGTCGGGATTGTCGTTGATCAGGAACGAGCCGCCCACCGGGAAACCGGCATACTCGTCGCCCTCGGGGATGCCGGATTTCTGCAGGAGGTGCAGGGCACCGCCGCCCGCGCCGATGAACACGAACTTGGCGTCGGTCGTCCGGCGCGTCCCGTCCTTCAGGTTCTTGGCGGTCACCCGCCACGAGCCGTCGCCGTTCTTGGTGATGCTCTCGACCTCGGTGGAGAGCCGGAGGTTGAAGCTCGGCTGCTTCTGCAGGTGGGCGACGTACTGGCGGGTCACCTCGCCCCACTCGCAGTCGGTCCCGAGCGGCGACCAGGTGGCGGCGACCTTCTGCTTCGGGTCGCGGCCCTCCATCATCAGCGGCACCCACTTGCGGAGCTGCTCGGGATCCTCCGAGTACTCCATGCCGGCGAAGAGCGGGCTCGCCTTCAGGGCCTCCCAGCGCTTCTTCAGGTAGGCGATGTTGTCGTCGCCCCAGACGAAGCTCATGTGGGGCGTGTAGTTGATGAAGGCGCGCGGGTCCGTCATCACGCCGGTCCTGACCTGATGCGCCAGGAACTGCCGGGTCACCTGGAACGCCTCGTTGATCTCCACCGCCTTGGCGATCTCGATCTGCCCGTTCTTCTTCTCGGGCGTGTAGTTCAGCTCCGCCAGGGCCGAGTGTCCTGTGCCGGCGTTGTTCCAGCCGTTCGAGCTCTCGAGGGCGACCTGATCCAGCCGTTCGACCATCTGGATCGACCAGTTCGGCTCCAGCGCGTTCAGCCAGACGCCCAGCGTCGCGCTCATGATCCCGCCGCCGATCAGCAGCACGTCGACCTTGCTGTCCGCGCCCTCGGCCAGGGCCAGCGCGCCCGGCAGGGCCGCCAGCGCCAGGCCGGTGGCGGCCGTGCCGAGGAGCCGCCGCCGGCTCAGGGGCAGCACGTCCGCGGCCCGGCGGTCGCGCCGGTGTTGGGTCTCGTCGTCGCCACGCATGGGCAGATCCCGCTTTTGCGTACCGCACGGCCCGATCGGCCGCCGCGCGTACGGAAGACACTCGATGCGACGGGCGCGAATCCCGCCCGTCCGGCCTTCCGGATCGTTTCCCCGTTCCCGTCGCGGCACGCTCGCGGTCTCGCGCGACCCGGCACGACGGTCCTGCCCTGGCCCGCATCGCGTCCGTCGCCCCCGAGCCGCACGGATCGTGGGACGACGAGGCGCGCTCGCGCGACGCAGAGGCCTTCCCTCCGCCTAGGCGCGCGATCTCGCCGGAGAACGGATCACCGGTTCAAGACCTCGCTCGCGCGGTGGCGCGATTGCCGGGTGGGCGGGAAGATGCTGGCTGGCTTGGCTCAGCAGATTCGTGGTGGCCTCATAGAGGACGGGGCCTGAAAGGACAATTACTGCCAGGGTTGCAATCGCCGCCATCCTGTCAGTCCGTCGCGACGACCGGCGCGCATGGCGGCGACCCGCCGATAGACTGGCCGCGATCGGTCGCCCGATCGGTCGCCCGGTCCGTCGCTCGACGCGACGGCGTGGCGAAGGCGCGCCGCTACGGGATGTGCTTGAACCAGATGATGCTGCGCGACAGGCGGCCGTCATCCCAGTTGGGCATCACGCGCCAGGGAGTCGTGACGTCGGCGTAGTCGCCCTCGATATGGATGGTGCGGCGCTGCTCGGTGCCGACCCATTCGGGCGCCCACGCGGTCTGCACGCTGGTGACCCACTGGTCACCCTCGATCCGGTAGCGGCCGATATAGGCGACGAGGGTCTTCATCAGCGCGGCCCGCTCGGCGTCGGTGGTCGCCGGCGTGCGGGCGCTGCCCTCGAGGTTGAAGGCGACCCAGCCGTCCTTGGTGAAGATGACGCGACCGCGCGGCGTGCCGCCCATGGCGTCGACGAGCGTGCCGGTCTCCTTGTCCTCGACCTTGTAGGAGACGAGTTCCCAGGTGCCGACGATCCGGTCCGCCAAGCGCGCCCCGACCACCGCCGCGCCGACGCGGTCCGGCGCGGAGGCGCTCCAGGCCAAGTCGGCCGCCAGGACACCGGAGAGCGCCAGGAGGATACGGACGGCCGCGGCGGCCGATCGTTGTGCGGGCATGGTCTGGACCGGGGACTCGCGTGTCGCGGCGCCGGATCGCGCCGCCACCGCGTTCTGCGGGCCGGCACGGCGCGTTCCAAGCGCCGCGCGAGCAGTGCTGGTAGACCGTCTGCGCGCTTGCCGCCGTTGCCGCGGGCGAGCCGTCGTCAGCCGCCGTTGCGGGCCATGCGGGTCGTGACCGTGCCGGCGGCGAGGCTCGGCAGCGGGTCCTGCGTGCCGCTGACGACCACCAGCCGCTGAACCTCGCCGCGCAGGAAGGCCTGGAGGAACCGGTCGTAGTCGCGGAACGACACGCAGCCGTTCGAGTCGCCGCGCGGGCCCAGCATATAGGTGTGTGCCAGAAGGCCGACACGGCCGTAGACCGCCTCGTTGCCGCCGACCGGCGTGAGGCGGATCGCCCGCACGCCGTGGAAGGGCCGTTCGCGCTCGGTGAGATCGTAGGTGCCGGGCGGAGTCGGGCCGCGCATCCGGACGTTGACGAGGCGCGGCTCGTCCAGCCCCTCGCCCAGGCCGGAATGCGCCTCCAGGCGCTCGCCGTTCGGAAGGGTCACGGTCCGGGCGGCGATGTTGTAGACCGCGATGCCGGCCGAGGGGCCCGGATCCCGGGCCGGGGCCAGCGGCGGCGAGACGCGCTGCTGCGGCGGCGCGACGTCGGCCGGCTTGCTCTCGAGCGCCGTGTAGGCCAGCGCCGGTCCGCGCTCGATGCCGAACAGCTTCTCGATGAACGAGCGCTCTTCGGGTTGGGGGATGGGCTGAGCCGCCGGCGGCACCTCGCGGCGCGCCATGCGCCGGTCGGACCGCCGGGCGAGTGCGGTGCCCGCGGGCCCGCGGAACTCGGGCGGACGGGGGATCGGCAGCGGGACCACCATCGCGCTGAGCGGTGTCTCGGCGACCTGCGTTCCGGGCTGCGCGTCGGCGCCGGCATCGGCGCCTTCGGGGACGGGTTCGGGCGTCAGCGAGGGTGGGGCGATCTGATTCCAGGCCCATCGTGACTGCGAATTGCCGAGGGCGTCGCGACCGGGCTCGGGCGATTCGGCGGCCTCCGGCTCGGCGGCGGCGGTCTCGGCCCTGTCCTCCGCGGACGGTGCGGGCACCGGCGCTTCCGTCCGGGCGTTCTCGATGCCGGTTACCGGGACCGGGGCGCGATGCAGGACGCTGCCCCCGAGGGCGGCGAGCGTCACCGCGCCGGTGAGCACCGTCAGGGGCGCGAGCCACGTGCTGCGCGCGTTCCGGGTCTTGAGGCCGTCCAGCGGCACGGATTCGACAGCCATCGCGGTTGCCCATGCTCCTCGTCGCGAGGCGGGGCTTGCCGGCTGCCGCCCTCCGCACAGGCTGCGGATCCGCGACGGGCGGACCGGCCCCGCTCAGCGTGAGACAGCGGGGTCGGGCCGGCTTTTCTGGGGCGATGCGATGGTCGATCTTGGCTCGATCGGGACCATTTTCGGGCGCGCCGCCGCAGTTCTCGCAATACGTCTCGGTCTATTCGAGGCCGAGATACTGCTAATTGTTGTCGATCTGGCGCCCGAGGATGGCGATCGCCTTCTCGTAGACCGGCGCCGCGTTCCAGCCCTGGATCGCCGCGAAGTTCGGCTCGCCGGGCTGGTAGCCGGCGCCGGCTCGCCAGCCATGGGCCTTGAGGAAATTGGCCGTGGACGACAGGGCGGCGCCGACGTTGTTGAGGTCGCCGGTGCCGTAGGCCAGCACGTTCTTCGGCAGGAACTGGGTGTGCCCGACCTCGCCGTGCGCCGCGCCGCGGGTATTCGGTGTCAGGAGCCCGCGATCGACCAGGGTCAGCGCAGCGTAGAGCTGGTCCGTGAAGTATTCGGAACGGCGGCAATCGTAGGCGAGCGTCGCGACCGCGGAGAGCGTGTTGACGTTGCCGCGCACCGCGCCGAAGCCGGTCTCCATGCCCCAGATCGCCAGGAGCGGGCCCGGCGGAACGCCGTAGCGCTGCTCGATCGAGTCGAAGAGGGCCGCGTTCTGCTGCTTCAGGGCGCGGCCCCGCTTGACGATGGTCGGGCCGCCGCGCTTGGCGAGGAACTGCTCCAGCGACAGCTTGAAGCTGTGCTGCCCCCGGTCCGCCGAGATAGTGGCGGTCGAGTAGGTGGTGTTCTGCAGCGCCGCGAGGCTGGCCGCGCTGGCCCGCCCGCGCGCCTCCTCGGCGAATTGCCGCTTCCACGCATCGAAGCCGGCCGCGGTGTTGCCGCACTGCGCGGCCTGCGCCTGCCCGGCGCTGAGAGCGATCCCGGCGATGGCCGCGACCGCGATGGTCTGACGCCGCAAATTCTCGATCACGCGAAACACTCCTTCGGCGCGTCGTCGCGCCCTGTCCTGCTGGGGATACCGGGTCACATCTCGTCGATATCAGGGCGAGAAGATGTCGAAGGCGCGACCTGCAGGCTTCCCGCCCTCAAATCATCGCGCATCTCGGGATCTGCGACGAGGCCGCAACGGCAGGGTGTTCGGAGCATCGTGAACACCGCGTGTGCGAGAAGCCGACGCGCGGCCGACGCGACGTCGAGGTCATCCGCGCCGGGCAAGATCAGGTAGCTCGAAGGGTCGCATATCACCCCTCGCGCATAGATTTGGCACGTAGCACATCAGTATTTTGCCAGCAAATGGAATGGCCGTTGGCGTGTTTGACGGATATGTCACAAGCTTGTCAAACGAACGACATAGCTTTGCCGGCGGAAAGACTTCAGCGGAGAGGCGGCGTGGGGTCGTTGATGATCCGGGCGGCGTGGCACGATCGAGATCCCGCCTCCCTCGCCCATTGTGACCGCCCCCTGCCTTGTCGCGACGCCGCTCGGCGCTCTCGAGGCGGACAAGCGCGAGCCCTTGGCCGGATCTTGGTCTGACCAAGCGGACGCGCGGTGACGCGAACTGAGCTGGTGAACGCCTGCCTCAGACCTGCAGCCGACGGTCGAGGCGAGCCGTCGGGCCGACCTAGCCGACAACGAGACAGGACGCCCATGGCCCTCGGAATGCACGACACCGGTTCCTCGCGCGCGGGCACGCTCGGGCCCGATCTCGACCGCGACGGCGTCGCCAAGGCCTACGGCCGCTGGGCCCCGGTCTACGATCTGGTCTTCGGGCCCGTCTTCGCGCAGGGCCGTACCCTGGCGGCGGCCGCCGCCGAACGGATCGGCGGCCGCATCCTGGAAGTCGGCGTCGGCACCGGCCTGTCGCTGCCGGCCTACAGGCGCGCCCGCAGCATCGTCGGCATCGATATCTCGGCCCCCATGCTCGAGAAGGCGCGTCAGCGCGTGGCGCGGCTGCGTTTGCGCAACGTGGAGCGCCTCGCCGTCATGGACGCCGAGCAGCTCGACTTCCCGGACGCCGCCTTCGACGTGGTGGTGGCGCAGTACGTCGTCACGGCTGTCCCCAATCCCGAGGCGGCGCTGGACGAGTTCGCCCGGGTGCTGCGCCCCGGCGGCGAGATCGTGATCACCACGCGGATCGGCGCCGAGGCCGGCCTGCGGCGGGCGGTGGAGCGCACCCTCGCTCCGGTGACGAGCCGCCTCGGATGGCGGACCGAGTTCGCCTGGGAGCGCTACGCGGCCTGGGCCGCCGGCGCGCCGGTGGAGATCGTCGAGCGCCGGGCGCTCCCGCCGCTCGGCCACTTCTCCCTGCTGCGCCTGCGCAAGCGCGCCGCCTGAACGCGCATCAGCTTCGACCAACCCACCACCATCGATCGGGGACCCACATCATGGCGAGTTTTCGGGAGGCACTGCGCGTCCAGCGCTGGGACGACCACCGCTACTATCACCACAACCGCGTCAATCAGAGCTTGCACGTGGTGAGCGCGATCAGCTTCCTGGTCGCCTACGCCCTGGCGTTCAGGGATCCGGCCGCGGCGGCCCTGATCGGCTGGCTGGTGGCGATGACCTCGCGGCAGGCCGGCCACCTGTTCTTCGAGCCCAAGGGCTACGACCACGTCAACGACGCGACCCACGAGCACAAGGAGGAGATCAAGGTCGGCTACAACCTGCAGCGGAAGGTCGTGCTCCTGGCGATCTGGGCCCTGTCGCCCCTGCCGCTCTACTTCGACCCGAGCCTGTTCGGCCTGATCGCGCCGCACCAGAGCACCGCGGACCTGATCCGCAACGTCGGCTGGATCTGGCTGTGGCTGGCGCTCGCCGGCCTGCTGTTCCGGATGGTGCAGCTCTTCGTCCAGCGCGACGTCCAGACCGGCCTCGTCTGGGTGACCAAGATCCTCACCGACCCGTTCCACGACATCAAGCTCTACCACAAGGCGCCGCTGGCCCTGCTGCACGGCGAGCTGGTCGAGGAGCGGGAGCCGCACGAGCGCGGCGCCTGAGCATAGGTCGCGCGCCGGGCCCGTCGCCCGGCGCGCCGGATCAGCCCTGATCCGGTGCCCGCAGGCCCAGGCGGGCCCCGAGGCCGCCCAGGCGGATGGCCGCGACCTCCCGCAGGATCGACCGGCGGATCGCCCTGTCGCTCGGCGCGCCGCCGTCCCACCAGCCGTCCGCCCGCATGGCCCGCGCCGCCGCCTCGAAGCGCGCGGCCACGGCCTCGAAGGCCGCGTCGTCGTACGCGAGGCTGAAGATCATCCGGCCGGTCCCGACCCACGACAGGGCCAGCCCCTCGGCGCGCAGGTAGAATTGCAGCATCCAGTTGTAGCGCGACGGCTCGGTGTACAGGACCGTCCACACCGTCGACATGTTGGCGACCCGTACCGGCAGGCCGGCCTCCGCCAGCCGGGCGTTCAGGTGACGCGCGCGCGCGTCCCAGGTCGCGTCGAGGTCGGCGTAGAGTGCGGCCACCGCCGGGCTGTCCAGCCGGTCGAGGAACGCGCCCATCGCTCCCATCACGTAGGGATGGGCGTTGAAGGTGCCCCGCGCGAAGCAGATGTCGACGGGCCGGTCCTCCCTGTACCGGCGCATCAGGTCGGCGCGCCCGCAGAGGACGCCGACCGGCAGGCCGCCCCCCAGGGTCTTGCCGTAGGTGACCATGTCGGCGCGCAGGCCGAAATACGCCTGCGCGCCGCCGCGGGCGAGCCGGAAGCCGAGGAAGACCTCGTCGAGGATCAGCACGATGCCGCGGGCACTGCACACCGCCCGGAGGTCGTGGAGCCATTTGGTGTAGGCGGCGCGGTCGAAGGACGCCCTGCGGCCGCTGTCGACCAGCGCGGAATCGGCCGGCGCGCCGGCATTCGGGTGCATCGCCTGGAGCGGGTTGACCAGGACGCAGGCGACGTCGCGGCGGCCGGCGAGCACCCGCAGCGTCCGTTCGGACATGTCGGCCAGGGTGAGCGTGTCGCGGGTCGGGACCGGGTTGCCGATGCCCGGCTGAACCTCGCCCCACCAGCCGTGATAGGCGCCGCACAGGCGGACGATCCGGCGGCGGCCGGTGTGGTAGCGGGCGAGCCGCACGGCCTGCATCACCGCCTCGGTCCCGGACATGTGGAACGAGACCTCGTCGAGGCCCGAGATCGCCTTCAGCCGCGCGACGTTGCCGGTGACGACCGGGTGGAGCGGCCCGAGCACGGGACCGAGGGCCGAGACCCGCGCCGCGCCCTCCTCCAGGCAGGCGCGATAGAAGTCGACGCCGAACAGGTTCACGCCGTAGGAGCCGGCGAGGTCGTAGAAGACGTTGCCGTCGAGGTCCGTGACGGTGACGCCGGCGGCGGCGGCCGCGAAGGCGCCGGTGCCGAGATGGGCGCGCACGTGCCGGGCGTACTGGAACGGCACCCGGTAGAGCCCGGTGAACTGGAGATCCGAGAGCCCGTCGCGGACCGCCTCGGTCTCGGCGCGTGTCCGGGCGAAGCGCGCCCGGAACAGGTCGGACAGCCGCGCGAAGCCGGCCTCGCGCCGGCGCGCCACCGCCTCGTCCGGATCGTCCGACCGGAAGAAGGCGCGCTCCGAGTAGGCGTAGTTCGGGATCAGCCCGGCGACGCGCCGGGCCATGCGGGCGTGGCCGGTGAGCGAGCGATGCTTCGCCCGGGAGAGCTGCAGGCGCTCGGCCGCCCGCGGCAGGGCGAGCACCGCGGCGACGGTGGTGGCGGACAGGGTGACGAGGAGCGCGGACATCGCCCCGCGCCCTACCGGAGGCGGTTCACGGCATGATGACGGTTTCCGGATCCCGGCTGCGGACGGTCCTGGCGCGTGTCGGGGCGCAGGAGGATCTCAACTTCCTGCTGACGAACCGCCTGCCGCGCCGTCTCGCCACCCGGTTCATGGGCTGGTTCAGCCGGATCGAGCAGCCGCTGATCCGCGACCTCTCGATATCGACCTGGCGGCTGTTCTGCGACGTCGACCTCCGCGACGCGCGGGAGACGCGCTTCCCCAGCCTCCACGCCGCCTTCGTGCGGGCCCTGCGCCCCGGTGCCCGGCCGATCGCGGACGATCCGGCCGTGCTCACGAGCCCCAGCGACGCGATCCTCGGGGCCCACGGTCGCGTCGAGGCCGGACGCCTGTTCCAGATCAAGGGCCTGTCCTACCCGCTCGCCGACCTGCTCGGCGGGGACGTCGCGCTGGCGCGCGCCCACGAGGGCGGCAGCTACGCCACCCTGCGCCTGACGGCCGGGATGTACCATCGCTTCCACGCGCCGCACGACCTGCGGGTCGAGTCGGTGCGGCATATCTGGGGCGACACCTGGAACGTGAACCCGATCGCCCTGAAACGCGTCGAGGCGCTGTTCTGTCGGAACGAGCGCGCCGTCCTGCGCTTGCGCCTCGCGGAGGGCGGCCACGCGGTGACGCTGGTGCCGGTGGCGGCCATCCTCGTTGCCGGGCTGCGGCTCGGCTTCCTGCCCGAGGGTCTCGCCCTGCGCGAGACGGGCGGACGGACCCTGCCCACCGCGGCGCGCCTCGCGAAGGGCGCCGAGATGGGCTGGTTCGAGCACGGCTCCACCATCGTGGTGCTGACGCCTCCGGGCTTCGCGCTCTGCCCCGGGCTCGCCGTCGGATCGATCCTGCGGGTCGGCGAGCCCCTGATGCGGCTACCACCGCTCCCTGGATCGCCCGGCCGCTGAGCGTGTCGCCTCAGGCGGCCCGCACCGCCGCCAGGTACTCCGCGACCGCCGCGTTCAGGGTCTCCGACTGTCGCGACAGGGCGGTGGCCGCGTCCAGAGCCGCGGCCGCGGTCCGGCCGGTCTCGCCCGCGGCCTGCGTGATGCGCCCGATCGTGACCGTGACCGCCTGGGTGCCGTCGGCGGCCTGGCTGACGTTCCGCACGATCTCCTGCGTCACCGCCTCCTGCTCCTCCATCGCGGCCGCGACGCCCGTGGCGATGGTCCGAAGGTCCAGGACAGCGGCGGTGATCGCCTGGATGACGTCGACCGCGCGGTGGGTCTCCTTCTGAATGGTCGCGACCTGCTCGGAGATCGTCTCGGTCGCCCGGACGGTCTGCGCCGCCAGCGCCTTGACCTCGGTGGCGACGACGGCGAAGCCGCGTCCCGCCTCCCCGGCGCGGGCCGCCTCGATGGTGGCATTCAGCGCGAGCAGGTTCGTCTGCGCGGCGATCCCGGCGATCAGGCTGACCACGGTCCCGATCCGCTCGGCGCCGTCGGCGAGGCTCATCACGAGGGTGTTCGTCTCCGACGCCTCAGTGGCCGCGCGCCGGGCCATGTCCGAGGAGCGCGTGATCTGGCCGTTGATGGACCCGATCGACGTCGCCAGTTCCTCGCCGGCCGCCGCGACGGTCTGAACGTTGACCGCTGTCTGCTCGGCCGCCGAGGACACCTGGAGCAGCTGCGTCGCGGTCTCGCCGGCGCTCCGGTCCATCGTAGCGGCGGCGGCTTCCATGGACGAGGCGCTGGCGGACAGCGCCTCGGTCAGGCGATCCATCCGGGCACGGAACGCCGCGGTGGCGCTGTCCAACGTCTCGGCGCGGCGCGCCTTCGCGGCCGCCTCGTTGGCGGCGGCGGCATCCGTCGCGCGCTTCGCGACGAGCGCGTCCTTGAAGACCTGGACAGCCTTGAGCATCGCGCCGATCTCGTCGCCGCGGTCCGCACCGTCGATCCGCACGTCGAGGTCGCCCGCGGCGAGACGGGTCATCGTCGCCGTGGTCCGCGCGATCGGGCGGGTGACTTGGACGAGGATCACGCGGATGCCGTACCCGACCGCGAGCGCGGCCCCGGCGAGTGTCGCGAAGAGCAGGATTCGCAGGCGCCGCGCCATCGCGTCCGCGCGTTCGAACTCGGCGCGGGCCTCGCGGACCTGCAGGTCGGACAACTCGCCGATGGTCGCCGTCGTCGGACCCATCGCGCGGAGCAGATCGATCCGGGTCGCGGTCACAGCGTTGAGGTCCCCCTTCGTCAAGGCGCGGACGAGGTCGGTGACGATCGCCACGTCCCGATCGAATCGCGTCGTCAGGCTCGCGACGAGTTGTGCCTCCTCGGGCGTGAGGTACGTGGTCAGGTAGGCGGACCAGGCTTCCTTCGCCCGTGCCAGCTGGCGATCGAGGATCGTCACGGCTTCGGCCGCCTGAATCGCGTGGAACTCGAAATCCCGCGTCGCGGTCAGCATGGCATCGAAGGCATCGCGCATCGCGCCGAACTGGCTGAGCGGCATGACCCTGTCGGCGTAGATCGATTCGAGGCCCCGGAAATCTTTGTAGAGCGCGTAATTGCTGAGCGCTGCTGATCCTACGAGGAGTGTACCCAGCACCCCGAGAAGCGCGAAAAGCCTACCTTTGATCGTGTGAATCATCGATGGCGACCGTATCGTAGTCGGAGTCTCGAGCGACGATGGCGGTCTAACACTCTGCATGAGCGTTTCAAGAAATTTTGTGTACTTAGAGACGGCGATACCGTGGAGATTTCACCACGTAAGGTCTGTTTTCTCGGAAAAATGGACAATTTTATTGAGATCAAGATTTGTTCATCGGTTCGCTCGTGCGAGCAATGCTAATTCTGTTCCTCTGATGGAGGTTAAAGCCCGGGCGCTCAGGTATGCGTCCAGTTCGATGCCGGCGGCTCTGTGAACGCCGCGCAGCACCACAGCTACGACTCGCGCACAGCGCCGTCGGTTCTGCGGAACGGTGTCCTGCTGTAGCTCGGCGTACAGACCTTCGGGTGGCGGAGCCGCGTTCGACGACGAAGCCTGCCGCTCAGCGCTGCACGGCCTCGATATCATCCTCGTAGATCGAGTCCGGCTGGCAGGCGTGCCATTCCTTCTTCTCGTCCGCCTGCCCCTTGCGGCCCCAGCAATAGCCCGCCTGCGCCAGGCGTCCGCTCAGCCGATCGCGCAGCCGACACTGCTCACGCGTGATGGCGGGATCGCCGGTGCTCTCGCAGGCGCGTGCGGCGTTCGCCTCGGCCGTCAGCAATTCCGGGACGGTCGGAAGCTGCTGCTGGGCGCGCGCGCCCGTGGCGGCGAAGACCAGAGCGAGGACGGCGAGATCGGCGCGCATGGGCGCACGATAATCGAGCTCCGGCGTTCCGCAACCGCGGGCCAATCGACGCCGGCGCCTTTAGGGCCGTGGCCGCCGAGGTCGGCTCGTGCTTCGGCCATCGATCGATCGCTCTTGGACTCTCCGCGAGCCGGTCATCACCCTGTGGCGGTCGCGCGGACATGCGCGAATAGGCCGCTCCCACCGCGCTCGATGTCCTCGCGCACGGCATCCCGGGCCGCCTCCGGGTCACCGCGGCGCAGGGCGTCGATGATGCGGCGATGGGGGTGCGGCTCCCAGTCGGGGACGCCGTCATCGTAGAGGTGCGACAGGATCGGGCCGCAGCGCACCCACAGCAACTCCACGATCTCGTACAGGATCGGCATCTGCCCGAGCCTGCACAGCGTCAGATGAAACTCGGTGTTGAGGTTCACCGCCCGCGCGAAGTCGCGGCTCGCGTGACAGTGCGAGATCTGCGCGTGGATCGCCTCGAGGTCGTCGACCTCGGCCGCGCGGCTAGCTGCCCCAGCGGCGGCGGCACGCCCCTCGAGATCGGTGCGGATCGCCCGGATCTCTAGGAGCTGATCCAGGGTCAGGCGGGGCACGACGACGCTGCCGCGCGCGTCGAGGGCGAGGGCCTTCTCGGCGACGAGCCTGAGAAGGGCCTCGCGCATGGGGGTCGCGCTGATGCCGAACCGGGCCGACATCGGCCGGAGCCGCAGGCGCGTGTCGGGTCGCAACTGCCCGCGCATCAGCGCGACGCGCAGCTCGCGGTAGGCCCGCTCGCTCAGGCTCTCCTTGACGATCGGACGGACCCAGTCCGGCACGATATCGCCTGTTTCCGGTTCGGACGCCGAAGCGCTTGACATATTCCTCCCCTTCGTCCGATGTTTGTTATAACAAATTACGCCTAGCGTCGACGGCACGTGCCGCGAGGCAGGCCGCCGGGCCGGCAGGCTCGGCGGGAGACAGGGGACGGAAATGCTTGCGTTGCGCAAGGCGACCGCCGCCTTCGGGGCGGACCTCGTCCACGTCGATGCGCCCGCTGCCCCGGGCACGGGACGCGTCACCGTCGCGGTCGCCGCGGCCGGCATCTGCGGCAGCGACATCCACGCCTTCGAGTGGACCCCGGGCTACGGGTTCATGACCGCGTTCATGCCGGTCACTCTCGGTCACGAGTTCTCCGGGACGGTCCGGGCGGTGGGGGACGGCGTGACCGCGCTCGCGGTCGGCGACCGGGTCACCTGCTGGCCGACGGTGCCGTGCGGCGCCTGCGCGGCCTGCGCCGCCGCGCGGCCGCAGGATTGCCAGGGCCGCCGCATCGTCGGCCTGCACGCCGACGGGGCCTTCGCCGATCAGGTCGTCGTCCCGGCCGACAATTGCCGCCGCCTGCCGGACGGGTTGCCGCTGACCGTCGCGGCCCTGGCCGAGCCGCTGTCGGTCGCGGTCAACGCGGTGGACGTCGCGGAGGTCGGTCCCGGCGACCGCGTGGCGGTGCTCGGGCCGGGCCCGATCGGCCTCTGCATCGCCTTCGTGGCACAGCAGCGGGGCGCGAACGTGCTGCTCGCCGGGCTCGACGACGCCGCGCGCCTCGACGTCGCCCAGCGGATCGGCATCCGTCACACGGTCGATCTCGCCGACATCGGCCTGGACGACGCCGTCCGGCGCGCCTTCGACAGGGAGGCCGACCGGGTGGTCGAGGCGACCGGTTCCGCCCGGTCGGTCAGTGACGGGTTGGCCGTCCTGCGCTCGGGCGGCGTGATGGTGGTGGCCGGCATCCATTCCGGCTCCCTCGACCTCGACCTGACGGGTTTCGTGCGCAGCAAGAAGCAGCTGCGGGCGGCCCACGACACGACGGCGCGCGCCTTCGACGCCGCGCTCGCACTCCTCGCGGCGCATGCCGGGACGCTGGCGGCGCTGATCACCCACCGCCGCCCCCTCGCGGAAGCCGGGGCGGCGTTCGAGCTGGCGCGCAGCCGGCAGGCCATGAAGGTGCTGCTTCTCCCGGAAGCGGCGGTGGGCCGGGAAACGGAGCGATGAGCATGGGCATGCGAGCCGTGATCGCCGTCGGACAGGGCGGTCCCGAGGTCCTCCGGATCGTCGAGCGTCCGCGCCCGGAGCCGGGCCAGGGCCAGGTGCTCGTGCGCGTCGAGGCCGCGGGCATCAACCGTCCGGACGTGATGCAACGCGAGGGCCGCTACCCGCCGCCCCCCGGCGCCTCGGACGTGCTCGGGCTCGAACTCGCCGGGATCGTCGAGGCGCTCGGGCCCGGCGCGGGCCGCTTCCGGACCGGGGACCGGGTGATGGCGCTGGTCCATAGCGGCGCCTACGCCGAGTGGGCCGTCGTCGACGAGGCGGTCGCGCTGCCCGTGCCGGCGGGCCTCCCGGCGGTCGAGGCGGGGGCGATCCCCGAGACCTACTTCACCGTCTGGAGCAACGTGTTCGAGCGCGCCCGGCTGCAGGCGGGCGAGAGCCTCCTGATCCACGGCGGCTCGTCGGGTATCGGCACCACGGCGATCCTGCTGGCGAAGGCCCGGGGCGCCCGGGTGATCGTCACCGCGGGCTCGCCCGAGAAATGCGCGGCCTGCCTGACGCTCGGCGCGGACGCGGCCATCGATTATCGGCGGGAGGATTTCGTCGCCGCGGCCAAGGCCGCCACCGGCGGGAGCGGGCCCGACGTGATCCTCGACATGGTCGGCGGCCCTTACATCGCCCGCAACCTCGATGCCGTGGCGGTCGACGGGCGCATCGCGCAGATCGCCTTCCAGCAGGGCTCGCGGGTGGCGGAGATCGACTTCCAGCCGCTGCTGATGAAGCGGGTGACGCTCACGGGCTCGACGCTGCGCGCCCGGCCGGTGGCCCTGAAGGCGCGCCTCGCCGAAGCCCTCGCCGAGCACGTCCTGCCGCTGCTCGCGGCGGGCCGCGCGCGGCCGCCGATCGATTCCGTGTTCCCGTTCGAGCGGGTCGCGGAGGCCCATGCCCGCATGGATGCGGGCCAGCACATCGGGAAGATCGTCCTGTCGATGGGCGACGCCGCGCAGGGGAGCCGCTGATGTCCGAGATGTCCGAGCGCGCCAACATGACCGGTGCCCACGCCCTCGCGGCCGCGCTCCACCGGCACGGCGTCCGCGACGTGTTCGGCCAGAGCATCCCCTCGGCGCTGTTCCTGGCCGCGCCGCACCACGGCATCCGCCAGATCGGCTACCGCACCGAGAACGCGGGCGCCGCCATGGCCGACGCCTACGCGCGGATCTCCGGCCGGGTCGCGGTGGTCGCGGCCCAGAACGGTCCCGCCGCGACCCTGCTGGTGCCGGGCCTCGCGGAAGCCCTGAAGGCCTCGATCCCGGTCGTGGCGATCGTCCAGGACGTCCACCGCCGCTTCACCGACCGGAACGCCTTCCAGGAACTGGACCACCTCGCCCTGTTCGCGGGCGTCGCCAAGTGGGTCCGCCGGGTCGCGGTCGCCGAGCGCATCGACGACTACGTCGACATGGCCTTCGCGGCCGCGGCCTCCGGGCGGCCCGGGCCGGCGGTGCTGCTGGTGCCCCTGGACCTCCTCGACGAGCGGCCGGACTTCGAGGCCGCCGCGCCGCGCCGGTCGGCGAGCCTGGGCACCTACCCCCTCGACCGCACGGTCGCCGACCCGGCCCGGATCGCCGAGGCCGCGGACCTGATCGCCGGCGCGCGGCGTCCCCTCGTGATCGCGGGCGGCGGCGTCCATTCCTCCGGGGCCTACCCGGAACTCGCCGCCCTGCAGGGTCTCGGACTGCCGGTCGCCACCACGGTGATGGGCAAGGGCGCCGTCGCCGAGACCGACCCGCTCTCCGTCGGCGTCGTCGGGTACTTCATGGCGCCGCGGGCGCGCTCGTCCCACCTGCGCAGCCTCGTCACGGAGGCCGACGTCGTCCTCCTCGTCGGCAATCGCACCAACCAGAACGGCACCGACAGCTGGTCGCTCTACCCGGCGGACGCCCGCTTCATCCATCTCGACGTCGACGGGGGCGAGGTCGGCCGCAACTACGAGGCCCTGCGCCTCGTCGGCGACGCCAAGCTGACCCTCGCCGCCCTCGCCGAGGCGCTCCGGCAGCGCGACCTCGCGGGATTGGAGGGCCGCCGCGCGCCGCTCGCCGACACGATCGCCCGCGCACGCGAGGCCCAGGCCGGCGACATGGCCCGCCTCGTCGACATGGAGGCCGCGCCGATCCGGCCGGAGCGGATCATGGCGGAGATCGACGCGGTGACGACCGCCGAGACCGTCGTCGTCGCCGACGCGAGCTACGCCTCGATCTGGATCGCCAACTTCCTGACGGCGCGGAAGGCCGGCCAGCGCTTCCTGACGCCGCGCGGCATCGCGGGCCTCGGCTGGGGCCTGCCCTTCGCCCTCGGCGCCAAGGCCGCCCGCCCGGACGCGCCCGTGATCTGCGTGACCGGCGACGGCGGCTTCGGCCACGTCTGGTCGGAGCTGGAGACGGCGCGGCGGATGCGGCTGCCGGTCATCGTCGTCGTCCTGAACAACCAGATCCTCGGTTACCAGAAGCACGCGGAGCTGAGCCTGTTCGGCGACTTCACCGACGTCTGCGACTTCGAGGCGGTCGACCACGCCGCCATCGCGCGGGCCTGCGGCTGTGCCGGGACGCGGGTCGAGCGCCCCGAGGATCTCGCACCGGCGCTGCGCGACGCGCTCGCCGGCGGCGCCGTGACGGTGATCGACGTGATCACCGACCAGCGCGCCTACCCGCCGATCACCAGCTTCGAGGGCAAGGACGCCCTCGCCTACTGACGCCGACGATTGACCCGACCGAAAGGCGCGCGAAGCGCCGGGTCGACGACTGACACGGGAGGAAACGATGAGAGTTCTGGCGCGTGCACTCGCCGCCGCCCTCGTGCTGGGCGCCGCGGCCCAGGCGGCGGGACCGACGACGGCCCGAGCCGCCGACGTGAAGTTCGGCGCGCTCTTCCCGTTCAGCGGGCAGCTCGCCCTGCTCGGCGAGGAGAGCGCCCGCGGCGTCGAGATCGCCGTCGACGAGATCAACGCCGCCGGCGGCGTCCAGGGGCAGAAGGTGGTGCTCGCCCGCGGCGACGCCGTCGACAACAACCAGGCGATCGGCGAGGCACGCCGCCTCATCTCCCTTGAGAAGGTGGCGGCGATCTTCGGCTCCTACTCGTCCGCCCGCTCCATCGCCGCGAGCCAGGTGGCCGAGCTGTCCGGCATCCCGTATTTCGAGCTCGGCGCGGTGGCCGAGGAGGTCACTGGGCGCGGGCTGCAATACCTCTACCGCACCAACCCGACGGCCGAGGACATGGCCAAGCTGGCGGTGGAGATGATCGTCAACAAGGTCGCCGCCGGGCTCGGCAAGAAGCCCGAGGACCTGAAGATCGGCATCATCTACGAGGATTCGAGCTACGGCACCTCGGTGGCGGGCTTCCAGAAGAAGTTCGCCGCCCAGGCCAAGCTCAACGTCGTGACCGCGCAGGGCTACCCGGCCTCGACGGTCGACATGTCCTCCCTCGTCCTCGACCTGAAGGGGCGCGGCATCGACGTCCTGCTCCAGACGTCCTACCAGAACGATTCCGTGCTATTCCTGCAGCAGGCCAACGAGGCGGGCTTCAAGCCGGGCGCCATCATCGGCGGCGGCGGCGGCTACTCGATGCAGCCCACCGCCGACGCGGTCGGCCACAAGGTCATCGAGGGCGTGCTCGACACGGATTTCACACAGTACCTCGTCAACACGAAGTACACGCCCGGTATCGAGAACTTCGTCGCGGCCTACCAGAAGAAGTACGGGAGCGCCCCGCGCTCCGGGCACTCCCTGAACAACTACGTCGGCGCCAAGCTCATCCTCGAGGCCATCGGCAACGCGAAGGGCTTCGAGCCCGACACCATCGTCAAGGCCGTCCAGGCCATCGACGTGAAGGACGGCGTCACCGCGGTCGGCTACGGGTTCAAGTTCGGCAAGAACAACCAGAACGAGCGCGCCGCGATGATGGGCATGCAGTGGCAGGGCGGCAAGCTCGTCACGGTCTATCCCGACAGCGCCGCCGTCGCGCCCATGGAGATGCGCAAGTAACCGCAGGTCTCCGAAGGTAACAGCGCCGCCGTCACGCAGGTCCACGGAGATCGGGGATGGACGTCTTCCTCCAAGTGCTCGCCAACGGGGTGATGCTCGGCGGCCTGTTCGCGATCGTCAGCGTCGGGCTGACCCTGATCTTCGGCATCGTGAAGGTCGTGAACTTCGCCCACGGCGAGTTCCTGATGGTCGGGATGTACCTGACCTATCTCGCGGTGACCGGGCTCGGGCTGCACCCCTTCGCGGCGGTGATCCTCGTCGTGCCGGTCCTGTTCCTGCTGGGCGCCCTCACCCAGCGGTTCCTGATCCAGCCCCTGCTCGCCGCGGGCGACCATCACATCCAGATCTTCGCCACGGTGGGCCTGTCGACGGTGCTGATCAACCTCGCCCTCCTCGTCTTCGGGGCCGACATCGCCAACACGCCGCCGTCGGGCCTGCGCCAGCCGCTGGAGATCGGCCCGGTCCGGGTGCTGCTCGGGCAGGTGGTGATCCTCGGCTCCGCGATCGTGCTGGTGGCGGGGCTCCAGATGTTCCTGGCGCGCACCCGCACGGGCCGGGCGATCCGCGCGGTCGCCCAGAACCGCGCGGCGGCCGAGCTGATGGGCATCGACGTCGACCGGATCTACGCCCTGACGTTCGGCATCGGCGCGGCCTGCGTCGGGGTGGCGGCGGTGCTGATCGCGCCGCTCTACCCGACCTCGCCCAACAGCGGCACCTACTTCGTGCTGATCGCCTTCGTGGTCGTCGTGCTCGGCGGCCTCGGCTCCATCCGCGGCGCCTTCGTCGGGGCGATCCTGATCGGCCTGATCGACAGCGTCACGGGCTTCTACGTCGGCGCCGACATGCGCGAGGTCGCGGTCTTCGGCGTGTTCCTGGCGATCCTGATCCTGAAGCCCTCGGGCCTCTTCGGGCGGCAGCTGCGGCTGTCCCACGTCTCGCCGTGAGGGAGCCCGCGATGACCGATATCCCGCTCGCCGCAGCACCGTCCGCGGCCCCGACAGCCGCACCGTCCGCCGCACCGTCCGCCGCATCGTCCGCCTTCCCGCGCCGGGGCGCGGCAGCGCTGGCGCTCGTCCTCGCGGCCCTGGTGGCGGTGCCGGTCGCGGTCGGCAACCCGTTCATCTACCACGTCTTCATCACGATCTGCGTCTTCGCCGCGCTCTCGACCGCCTGGAACATCGTCGGCGGCTACGCCGGCCAGCTCTCCCTCGGCCACGGCATCTTCTACGGTCTCGGCGCCTATTGCGGGATGCTGCTCGTCGGCGCCGGGATCAGCCCGTGGATCGGCATGGTGGCCGGCGCCGCCCTCGCCGTGATGGTGGCGCTGGCGATCAGCTACCCGTGCTTCCGGCTGCACGGGCCGTTCTTCTCGCTGGCGACCATCGCCTTCCTCGAAGTCTTCCGCGTCCTGGCGCTGCATTTCCGGGACCTGACCGGCGGCGCCACCGGTCTGATGATCCCGCTGAAGTTCGGCTGGACGTGGATGGTGTTCCGGGACCGCTGGCCGCCGCTGGCCATCGCCTTCGGGCTCCTCCTGCTGACCCTGGCGGTCGCGTGGTGGATGCGCAGCCACCGGATCGGCTTCTACCTCGTCGCCACCCGCGAGCGGGAATCGGCCGCGCGCGCCGCGGGCGTGCGCACGGTGCGGGTGCGGCTCGTCGCCGTGGCGGTGTCGGGGGGGCTCACCGCGATGGTCGGTACCTTCCACGCCATGTACCTGACCTTCATCGAGCCGGCGGCGATGTTCTCGCTGACCCTGTCGATCCAGATCGCGATGTTCGCGCTGATCGGCGGACTCGGCACGGTGTTCGGGCCGCTCCTCGGCGCGCTGCTCCTCGTGCCGATCACCGAGCTGGCCCGCGGCTGGCTCGGCGCCAAGGCCCTGGGGCTCCACGGCCTCGTCTACGGCCTCGTTCTGGTGCTCGTCGTCCTGTTCCTGCCCAACGGGCTGATGGGCCTCGTGTCCCGCTTCGCGCGGGCCCGCGCTGGCGGCCGCGGCGCGCAGGCGGCGTCGGTTCCGGCCGTTCCGCGGGCCCCGGAGCGGCCGCCGGTCGGCGCGGACCTGATCCGGGTCGAGGGCCTGCAGAAGCGCTTCGGCGGCCTGCACGTCACCAACGATGTCGGCTTCACGCTCCGGGAGGGCGAGATCCTCGGCCTGATCGGCCCCAACGGGGCGGGCAAGACCACCGTCTTCAACATGATCTCGGGCTTCCTCAAGCCCGATGCCGGCACGGTGAGCGTCCGCGCGCCGGACGGGACGTGGCACCGGCCGGGCCGGCCGTCGGATTTCGCGACGCTCGGCGTCGGCCGCACCTTCCAGATCGTGCAGCCCTTCGCGGCCATGACGGTCGAGGAGAACATCATGGTCGGCGCGTTCCACCGCCACGGCGACGTCCGCGAGGCCCGGGCGGTCGCGCGCGAGACCGCCGAGCGGATGGGGCTCGCGCCCTGGCTCGGGAGCGAGGCGCGCGGCCTCACCATCGGGGGCCTCAAGCGGCTCGAGGTCGCCCGCGTGATGGCGATGCGCCCGCGCGTGCTGCTGCTCGACGAGGTCATGGCCGGCATCAACCAGACCGACGTGCGCCGCGCCATCGACCTGATGCTGTCGATCCGCGACACCGGCGTCAGCATCATCGCGATCGAGCACGTCATGCAGGCGGTGATGGCGCTCTCCGACCGGGTGATCGTCCTGAGTTCCGGGCAGATCATCGCCCAGGGCAGCCCGCAGGACGTGGTGCGCGACGGAGCCGTGATCGAGGCGTATCTCGGCAAGGAGTTCGCCCATGCTCACGCTTGAGCGCGTGGATGCCGGTTACGGCGCGACCAGCATCCTGCACGCCGTCTCGCTCGAGGTGCGCGCCGGCGAGGTGGTGACGATCGTCGGCGCGAACGGGGCCGGCAAGACGACGACGCTGCGGACCATCGCGGGCCTGGTGAAGCCCACCCGCGGCCGGATCCTGTTCGAGGACGAGGACGTCACCCGGCTCTCGGGCCACGAGATGGTGGCGCGTGGCGTCACCCTGATCCCGGAGGGGCGCCAGCTCTTCCCCGAGATGACGGTGCGGGAGAACCTCCTGATGGGCGCCTATCGCCGCGCGGCGCGCGAGCGCCAGTCGGAGACGCTCGCGGACGTGCTCGACCTGTTCCCGCGGGTGCGCGAGCGCCTCGACCAGAATGCCGGCTCCCTCTCGGGCGGCGAGCAGCAGATGGTGGCCATCGCCCGCGGGATGATGGCCCGTCCCAAGCTCCTGATGTTCGACGAGCCCTCGCTGGGCCTCGCCCCGATCGTGGTGGCGCAGGTCTTCGCGGTGGTCGACCGGATCGTGAAGACCGGCGCCACCGTCCTGATCGTCGAGCAGAACGTGTTCCACACGCTGCAGGTGGCCGACCGGGGCTACGTTCTGGAGAACGGCGAGATCGTCCTCGCCGACGCGTCCGCGGCCCTGCTCGACAACGACCACGTCCGACGCGCCTATCTGGGGATCTGAGATGACCGAGCGGCAGACGAACCCCGAGGCGATCGTCCGGCGCCCGAGCCACGCCGGACGGCGCGTCCTCGTCACCGGGGCCGGCCGCGGGATCGGCCGGGCGATCGCGGAGGGGTTCGGCGCGCGGGGCGCCCTGGTGGGCGTGGCCGACGTGAACCCGGACGACGTCGCGGCGACCGTCGCGGCCATCGAGGCCGCCGGCGGTCGCGCCCTGCCGCTGCGCCTCGACGTCGCCGACTACGCGGCCGTCGAGGCAGCCCTGTCGGAGGCCGCCGCCGCGATGGGCGGCGCGTTCGACACGGTGGTCAACAACGCCGGCATCTCGCCCAAGCACGACGGGGCGGCCCACCGGGTCTGGGAGATGGACCCGGCGGAGTGGAACCGCGTCGTCGCGGTCAACCTGACGGGGGCGTTCAACACCGTCCGCGCGCTGGCGCCCGCGATGTGCGCGGCCGGGCGGGGCTGGATCGTCAACATGTCGTCGGTGGCCGGCAAGACCCACTCGCCGATCGTCGCCTGCCACTACGCGGCCTCGAAGGCCGGCCTGATCGGGCTCACCAAGCACCTCGCGGCCGAACTCGGCCCGTTCGGCATCCGCGTCAACGCGATCGCGCCGGGGCGGATCGAGACCCCGATGGTCCGGGCGGTGGGCCGTGCCGTCAATGACGAGCAGGTGCGCCTGACCCCGATGGGCCGGCTCGGCGCCCCCGAGGAGGTCGCGGATCTCGCCCTCTACCTGACCTCCGCCGAGGCCAGCTTCGTCACCGGTCAGACCGTCGACGTCGCCGGCGGCCTCTACATGACGTGAGCCGGGACCGGTCGGGACAGGCGATGGACGGGAGGACGGCCATGAGCAGCGCGGTCACCGCGACCGGGATCACCGGGCGGACCCGGGTCTACGGGATCCTGGCGGACCCGATCTACCACGTGAAGGCGCCCGAGGTGATGGGGGCGCTCTTCGCCCGCCACGGCGTGGACGGCGTCCTCGTCCCGCTGCACGTGGCGGCGGACGGCCTCGCCGCCGTGATGGACGGGCTGCGGCACCTGCGCAATTTCGGCGGCTTCATCGCCACGGTCCCGCACAAGACCGCGATGACCGGCCTGTGCGACGCCCTCACCCGGGAGGCCGAGCAGATCGGGGCGGTCAACTGCGTCCGGCGGGAGGCGGACGGGCGCATGGTCGGCACGATGCTCGACGGGATCGGCTTCGTCGAGGCGCTGCGCGCGTCGGGCCTGGAGCCGCGCGGCCGGAGCGCGGCGCTGGCGGGGGCCGGCGGCGCGGCGAGCGCCATCGCCTTCGCGCTCGCCGAGGCCGGTGTCGCCCGCCTGACGATCCTGAACCGCACTGCCGACCGCGCCCAAGCGCTGGCGGAGCGTCTGCGCGCCGCCTATCCCGGGCTGGCGGTCGCGGCCGAAGGCGTCCAGGCGGAGCACGATCTCCTCGTCAACGGCACGTCGCTCGGGATGCGCCCGCAGGACGCCGCCCCCTTCGACCTGGGCGCCCTCCACGCCGGCCAGTTCGTCGCCGAGGCGATCATGGATCCGGAGACCACGCCGCTGCTCGCCGCCGCGCTGACGGCGGGCTGCCGCGTCCAGAAGGGCCTGCCGATGCTGGAGTGTCAGATCGCCCTGATGGCCCGCCACATGGGCGCCCTCTGAGGCGGGAACCGGGGACTGAGCTTGGGGCGCACCGTGGGACCGACCGACATCGACGCCGTCGCGGCCGGCGCGTTCGACTACGTGATCGTGGGCGGCGGCACCGCGGGCTGCGTCCTGGCCAACCGCCTGACCGAGTCCGGGACGCACCGGGTCCTGCTCCTCGAGGCGGGGGGACGGGCGCGCAGCCCCTGGGTCGCGATCCCGGCGGGCTTCAGCCGCCTGCTCCAGCACCCATCCTACAACTGGCGGTTCCGGACCGAGCCCGAGGCGGCGACCGGCGGCCGGGTGATCGCGGTCCCGCGGGGCAAGGGCCTCGGCGGCTCGACCCTCATCAACGGCATGATCTACGTGCGCGGACAGCCGCAGGATTACGATGCCTGGGCGCAGGCCGGGTGCCGCGGCTGGGGATTCTCGGACGTGCTCCCCTATTTCCGAAGGCTCGAGGATTACGAGCGCGGCCGCGAACCGTTGCGCGCCCGCGGCGGTCCGCTGCCGCTGACGGAAGTGGCCGAACGTCCTGCGATCGCGGAGGCCTTCATCGCCGCCGCGCAGGCGGCAGGCTACCCGCGCAATCCCGACTACAACGCGGAGAGCCAGGACGGCTTCGGCTACTACCAAGTGAACCAGCGGCGCGGCCGGCGGGTCAGCGCCGCCGATGCCTATCTGCGGCCGGCCCTGGCCCGCCCGAACCTCGCCGTCGTGACCGACGCGCACGTCCTGCGGCTGACCTTCGACGCGGGTCGGGCGAGCGGCGTCGCCGCTCTGGTCGGCGGCCGCGAGCGGCTCTTCCGCTGCCGCGGGGAAGTGATCCTCGCCGCGGGGGCCGCCCAGACCCCGCAGATCCTGGAACTGTCCGGCCTCGGCGATCCGGCGATCCTCGGAGGGCTCGGCGTCGCCGTGCGGCGCGCCCTCCCCGGCGTCGGCGCCAACTACATGGACCATTACTGCACGCGCATGAACTGGCGCGTGCGCCTGCCGGTGACGCTGAACGAGCAGACCCGCGGCCTGCGCCTCGGCCTCGCGGCGGCGCGCTACCTCGCGACGCGGCAGGGCATCCTGGCGCTGGGGACCGGTCTCGCCCACGGCTTCGTGCGCACCCGGCCGGGGCTCGACGGGCCCGACGTGCAGTACTTCTTCATGCACGCGAGCTACGCCAACGCCGCCGAGCGCAAGCTCGACCGCCTGCCCGGCATGACGATCGGCGTCACGCAGTTGCGACCGGAATCGCGCGGGACGATCCACGCCGCGTCGCCCGACCCGCTCGCGCCGCCCGCCATCCGCCCGAACTTCCTCGCCACCGCGGAGGATCGCCGGGCGATGGTCGAGGGCATGAAGATCGCCCGCGCCATCGTCGCGCAGGCGCCGATGGAGCGCTTCCGCGGGGCCGAGCTCAACCCCGGTCCGGACTGCCGGACCGACGCGGACTGGCTCGATTTCGCCCGCCGCGACGGCCAGACGATCTACCACATCTGCGGCACGTGCCGCATGGGCGACGATCCGGATTCGGTCACGGATCCCAGCCTGCGCGTGCGCGGCGTGGCCGGCCTTCGGGTGGCCGATGCCTCGATCATGCCGCGCATCGTCTCCGGCAACACGCAGGCCGCGGTGTTCATGATCGCCGAGAAGGCCGCCGACCTGATCCGGGCCGATGCCTGATCCGGTCTGGCCATCGGGCGCCGCGGCGCGTACGGCAGCCCCGCGCCGGTCTCGGCCGCGTCTCGGCGTCGTCCGGCGCTTCGCGACGCAGCAGACCGCAGGTCAAACGCCCCGGCACGACCGGCGGCAGAGGTTCGACGTCATGCTCTACATGGTCCACATGCAGGTCAACATTCCGGCGTCCCTCCCGAAGGAGGAGGCGGCTCGCCTGAAGGCCGAGGAGAAGGCCTACGCCCAGAAGCTCCAGCAAGATGGCCGATGGCGGCATCTCTGGCGCATCGCCGGGCAGTACGCCAATTACAGTGTCTTCGACGTGGCGGGAAACGATGAACTTCACGAAGTCCTGAGTTCGCTGCCGCTCTACCCGTATATGGCGATCAGCGTGACGCCGTTGGCGCAGCATCCCTCCGCGATCGCGGCCAACTGACCGGACCACCGCCATGCCTTACATGATCGAGACCTTCGACAAGGCCGGGAGCCTGGACGTCCGCAGGGCGAACCGCGCGGAGCATCTCGTCTACCTCGACCGGATCAAGGACCGGCTCCTGGCCTGCGGCGCGAAGCTGAACGACGACGGGAGCGACGCCGGCGGCGGCCTCTACGTCGTCGACGTCGAGACCCGCGCGGAGGCCGAGGCGCTCATCCACGCGGACCCGTTCTACAAGGTCGGGCTCTTCGAGCGCGTCGAGATCCGGCGCTGGCGCAAGGCCTACCTGGACGGCCGCAGCTATCTCTGAGACCGAGGGAACGCGGTTTCGAAGGACAGGCGGCCTTCCGGTACGGGGCAGCCGCTGAAGAACAAGAGATTGGGGAGGAAACAATGATCCGTCGTCCTTGGGTGGCGGCCGCCGCGTTCGGCGCCGCTGCCCTCACCGCCCTGCCCGCCTCCGCGCAGTACGCGGATGGCGGCATCAAGATCGGCATCCTGACCGACATGTCCGGCGGCTACTCGGATCTGGCCGGCCGCGGCTCGGTGACGGCCGCGCAGCTCGCGGTCGAGGATTTCGGACGGCCGATCAACGGTCGGAAGGTCGAGCTCGTCTTCGCCGATCACCAGAACAAGGCGGACATCGCCTCGTCGATCGCGCGCCGGTGGTTCGATACCGAGGGCGTCGACGCGATCTTCGACACCAATTCCTCGGTCGCCGGGCTGGCGGTGCGCGAGGTCGCGCGCAGCAAGGGCAAGATCGACATCAACTCCGGCGCCGGCTCCATGGCGCTGACCAACGCCGCGTGCTCGCCGACCGGCGCCCACTGGTCGTGGGATACCCACTCGCTCGCGGCCGGCACCGCCGCGGCGCTGGCGGACGATCCGAAGAACACGTGGTTCTTCATCACGGCCGACTACACCTTCGGGCACGATCTGGAGGCGCAGGTCACCCGGGTCGTGAAGGCCAAGGGCGGCACGGTGCTCGGGTCGGTCAAGCACCCGTTCCCCAATCCGGATTTCTCATCCTACCTGCTGCAGGCACAGGCGTCGGGCGCGAAGATCATCGGCATGGCCAACGCCGGCGCCGACACGATCAACACCATCAAGCAGGCGAGCGAGTTCGGCATCCTGCAGGGTGGCCAGAGGCTGGGCGGGCTCAACATCTTCCTGACCGACATCTACTCCGTCGGATTGCCGGCGGCGCAGGGCATGATCCTGACGACGGGCTTCTACTGGGACATGGACGACCAGACGCGCGCCTTCGCGCGGCGCTTCGGCGAGCGGATGGGCGGCCGGATGCCGACCATGGTCCAGGCCGGCGACTACTCGGCGGTGCTCCACTTCCTGAAGGCGGCCGAAGCCGCCGGCACGGATGACGGCCTGAAGGTGATGGCCAAGATGCGCGAGCTGCCGATCCAGGATTTCTTCGCCCGCAACGCCACGCTGCGCCCGGACGGCCGCATGGTCCACGACATGTACCTCGCCCAGGTGAAGTCCCCGGCGGAATCGACGGGGCCCTGGGACTTCTACAGGATCCTGAAGACGATCCCGGGGGACCAGGCGTTCCAGCCGCTCTCCGAGAGCACGTGCAAGCTGGTGAAGGGCTGACGCGCGCCTTCGCGGCTCGTCGCTCAAAGGGGGGCGCGGGCCGTGCACCCCTGTCTCCACCAGGGTCGCCGCTCGCGACGGCCCTAGTGGGACGTGCTCTCGACCGCGGCGGCGAAGACGTAGCCGACCCCGCGCTCGGTCACGATGAGCTTCGGGTCGCTGGGCCTGCGCTCGATCTTCCGGCGCAGCCGCAGGATCTGCACGTCGATGCAGCGATCGAAGACGTCGTCGTGGACGCGGGTGACCTGGAGCAGGTACTCGCGGCTGAGCGGACGCTGAGGTGCGTCGAGGAACGCTGCCAGGAGCGCGTAGTCGCGCTTGCCCAGGACGACCTCTTCCCCGTCGGGATTGATCAGACGCCGGCGTCGGCGGTTGAGGACCCAGCCGTCGAAGCGCCGGCACGGCGCTTCAGCCGGTCGGGACGAGGCCTGCGCCGCGACGCGGCGGAGGACGACGCGCACGCGCGCCAGGAATTCGCGCAGGCCGTAGGGTTTGACGATGTAGTCGTCGGCGCCGAGTTCGAGGCCGAGCACGCGGTCGAACTCCTCGCAGCGATGGGCCGTCGTCAGGATGACGGGAACATCGCTCACCGCGCGCAGGTCCCGCAGCAGGTCGAGGCCGTTCTCCGCGCCCGGGCGAAGATTGAGCACCACGAGGTTGAACTGCGACGGATCCGCGAGCTCTCCGCGCGCCTCGGCCCGCGTCGACGCCGGGACGACGTCGACCCCGTGCCCGTCGAGGTATCCGGAGACGACACGCTGAACCTCCGCGTCATCGTCGACGAGCAGAATGCGCAGGCCGTGATGATGCATAAGCGATGCTCCTCCGGAGTCCCGACTGGCGCGATCATCGGAGCAGCGGTCCGAGGGTGTCCGGCCGTCCCGGGGCGGCCGGATGCGCGTCGTCATCTCGTCGCCTGCCGATCGGCTTGGCCGCTGCTCCCACGGCGTGACGGTTCAGCGGCAGACCCGCTCGTAACGGCCCCACACCGGGCTGAAGACCAGGCGACAGTCGCCGAAAAAGCCGCCCGCGGCGTATCCGCCCGCGGGGCTCCACCAGCCATGGCCGCCGAAGCGGTGATGGAAGCCGTGATGGAAGCCCCCATGGTGGAAGCCGTGATGGAAGCCGCCATGGTGCCCGAAGCTTCCGTGCCCGAAGCCGCGCGCTTCGGCTCGTCCGGGCACGGTCGCCAGGGCGGCGAGGGCGAGACAGGACAGGATCGCTGTCTTCGTCGAGGTGATCGTCATGAGATGTCTCCCGTTGCGATACGGGGACGATGCACCGGAGAGCCCGCGGTGGACTGTGACCCGGGTCACAGTTTCAGTGTGATCCTCCGGTCGGTCAGCGACGCGCTCGGGGGAGCGGCTAGGACGTCGTCGCGCGCGGGTGGCGCAGCCAGACCTCGAGGGGCTGGCTGCGGCCGCGGATCGCCGCGGTCCGGCTCTCGAATTCTCCCTCGGACCACTCGACCCCGGCGGCGTGCGCCAGCTCGGCGCTGAGTGCCAGGCGGGCGTGGGCGTCCGCCGCGACCGCCAGCAGGCGGCTCGCCACGTTGACCGTGTCGCCCGTCGCGGTGATGTGCTGGTTGGTGTCGCTGCCGAGGCGCGAGAGGATCACCGGCCCGTAATGCGCGCCGATGCGCAAATCGAGGGCCGGCCCGGCCCCGTGCAGGACCGGGCTGTCCGCGATCCAGGCGCGCGTTCGGACGATGAGTTCCTCCGCGGCCTGGACGGCGTGCGCCGCCTGGTCCGGGTCCGGATCGAGGGCGCCGAACAGGATCATGGCGCCGTCGCCCATGAAGTTCACCACGACGCCCCCGCGCAGGGTCACCGCTTCGTCGACGAGATCGTGGAACGTCTTGAGCATCGCCCGCGTCCGCGCCGGGCCGAGCTGCTCGCTCCGGCGCGTGAAGCCGGTGAGGTCGACGAACAGCACGGGGATGTCGCGCGCGATCGGCTCGGCGAGGTAACCCGGGTCGCGCGCGAGCCGCTCGGCCAGGGCGGCAGGCTGCATCCGCCGCAGCACCTGCTCGGACCGCGCCACGCGCGCGCTCTGGCGGCGCTCGAGCGTCTGGCGGCCGACCGCGCAGACCAGCGCCGGCAGTCCCACGGCCGCGAGCGGCAGGGCGGCGCTCAGCCAGATGCCGTGGGCGAACGCGACGGCGCCCGCGGCGAGCCATCCTGCCGTCGCGAGCAGGACCAGGATCAGGCCCGGGCCCGGCGGCAGCAGCGCGATGGCGAGCGCGGACCCGACCGCCAGGAGGACCGAGGCCGCGGCGTCTCGCTGCCGCACGCCGGCGTCCCGGACGAGGGCGTCCCCCGTGGTGAGGTGGGCGATGCCGGTGGCGAGGAGTTCGACGCCGGGCAAGACGGGATCGAACGCGGTGGCGAAGGTGTCGCCGCCGCCGAGCGCGGTGACGCCGATCACGACGATGCCGTCCGAGAGCGCCGCGGCCGGCGCCGTCCCGTCGAGGAGGGCGGCCGCGCTCACCGTCGCGATCGTGCGTCGCGGACCGTAGGGGCGCAGCGGGAGGTGGTAGCCGAGGTCCAGCGGCAGGGCGCGGTCGCCGATCTGGACGCGCCCCTTGCTGAGCACGGGGTCGTTGCGCGCCGCCAGGGCGGCCGCGCGCAGCACGAAGGACGCGGCGACGCCGTCGGCCGTGCGCACGACCAGGGGGAGATGGCGGGGTACGCCCGACGCGTCCTCGGCGACGTTGACGACACCGGACGCGACGTCTTCGCCGAGCTTCGGCGACGGCCGGTGGAGCGCGGTGGCGAACGGGATGCCGTCCTCGCTGGCGCTCCCGTCGAAGACCGCAGCCGAAGCCAGGATCGCTGTGGTCTTCCCGAGGGCGACGGCGAGCGCGCTGTCCGCCTCCGGCTGCCGCCCCGCCTCGAGGAAGAGCACGTCGACGGCGATCACGCGCGGGCGGGCCTCCGCCACCCGCTCGACGATCCGCGCCATCGTGGTCCGCGAGACCGGGAAGCCGCCTTCGCGCCGCACCGTCGCGTCGTCGATCGCCACCACGGTGAGGTTGGCGGGCGGCGTGCGCGGGCCGGCGAGCCGCAGGCGCAGGTCCGTGAGGGCGGATTCCAGGCGATCGAGGGGCGTCGCGCGCCCGGCGATATGGAGATGGCCGAGCCAGGCGCCCCAGGCGAGCGCGCCGAGCACCGCGGCGAGCAGGAAGACGCGCCGCGCCAGCCGGAAGGTCCGGTCGGGCGTCGGAGCCGCCGGCCGACCGGCCTCGCTCAACGCCCGAACCGCTCGAGCAGGCTCCTGACGCGCTCCTGGGGCCAACGCCGGACCTCCAGAGGGTCGCGGCCGTCATCGACGTCGACCCCCTCGCCCGGCCCGAGCGTGACGGCGACCTGCGGGTCGGTGCGCCGGGCGACGTCAACCCGTCCCTGCGCCACGAAGACGGAGGTGCGCGCTCGCGTCACGTCGACGGCGTAGACCGTGCCCCGCACCGAGGCCACCGCGTGGGGGGTGAGGATCTGGAAGCCGTCTCGGCGGACGCGGCGGCTCGCCGGGATGGTGACGAAGACCGCGTTGCCGCCGATCTCGGCGCCCTTGAGATGTCCGTCACCGTCGGGTCCCACGGGGCGCAGGCTGCCCGCGCGCTCGGTTTCGAGCGTCAGGCCGTCGGCGCAGTGCAGGATCCGCAAGGGCGGATCGAAGCGCGTCGTCTCCGTACATCGCGTCTGCGCTGCGGCGCTCGACGCCGCGAGGGTGAGGGCGGCCGTGGCCGCCAGGCGCGCTGTCGTTCTCATGCGGTGAAGCCCTGTCGCCCCGATCATGTCTGCGCCCGCGCGCCGAGCGCGACGAGTCGGTGTGAGGCTCGCACGGTGACGCGCGCGCGGCCGAGATCTATGAGGCCCGATCTCTGCCAGTCCTGCAGGACGCGGTTCACGCTCTCCCGGGCCGCGCCGACGAAGGCCGCGAGTTCCTGCTGCGTCACCTGGATCTCGGCGCCGTAATCCTCCGACAGCATGATCAGGCGCCGGGCGAGGCGCATGTCGAGCGGCAGCAGCGTCGCCTCCTCCATGCGCGCGCTCATCCAGCGCAGGCGCTGGCACAGCAGGCCGATGATCCGGACCGCCAGGGCGGGATCGCCGTGGAGGAGCTTGAGGAAGGCCCGCCCCTCGACGACGAACAGGTCGGCCGGCTCGAGCGCCACGGCCTCGGCGGTCCGTGGATGGCCGTCGAGGAAGGCGATCTCGCCGAAGACGTCGCCCGGGCCGAGCAGGTTGAGGGTGACCGCGCGCCCGTCGTCGGAGCCGGCCCCGATCCGGATCTGCCCGCGCCGCACGGCGTAGAGGGCATCGCCCGGATCGCCCTTCTGGAAGAGGATCTCGTGTCGCGCGAGGCTGCGCGTCGTGCAGAGCCCGGCAATGGTCTCGATCGCCTCCGGACCAAGCTCAGCGAAGAACGCGTTGGCCTTCAGAAACCGAACGAGCGTGTGCGGCGTGCTCACGACTGCATCTCTCCGGCCGTCGAGCTGGGGCTTATGCGCGTGTCGAGGGCCGATTAGCAAGGCTTACACTGCGAGAGCGGAGGATGATCATGGGCTCCGCCCGCGGGCGTGCTCACGGTGGCGACGATTGTTACAGGCCGCGCGCCCGCTCCAGCATGCCGGTGGCCCGTTCGCCGATCACCCCGCACGGCGCCTGGCTGTCGCCGGCGGCCGCGCGGGGCAGGATCGAGGCGTCCAAGACCGTCCGAACGTCGCGGCCCGTTCGGGCGGTGCAGCCCTGGAGCCGGTCGGTGACCGCGGCAGCACGGATTCAGTCCGCCCTCGCCGCGCCGGACGGGCGGAACGCCCGCGCGCTGCCGCGGGCGCGGCAGAGGTCGGCGCGGGCCGCGTTCGCCGTCACGTCGACCGGGTGGGACAGGTCGTTCGCCTCGATGACCGGCGGCGTCGCCATATCGGCGCGCCGCGCGCGATCAGGCCTCTCGAGAGCGTCTGCGGCGGGTCGGAGCGACTGTCGCGCGCGGATCGTATCCCCGTGGACGATCACTTGTCCGAGCGCGTCTTCCTCGGATCGTCGGAGGGGTTGATGTAGTCGAGCCCGAAGGGCCCTGTTCCCGAGACCTGGATCACGGCCGGGTCGCGCGTCGTCCAGAGCGCGTGGGGCATCTTGGCCGGCAGATACAGGAAGGCACCCGGCCGGAGAGACTGACCCCGGCTCGCGTCGATCGTCTTCCCCATGTCGTGGACGAGTGTGCCGGACAGCAAGGTCACGCTCTCGTCGGTCGCGTGCGTGTGCGGAGCGATGACGTAGTTCGGCGGGAACCGGAGCCTGAGCGTGAACGGTCCGGGCTTGTCCGGATCGCCGGCGATGATGCTGATCTCGCTGCCCGTCGGGAGGGATGGCGGCGCAGCGCGCCACTGGACGGCGTCGTCACCGGTGACCATGACCATCTCGCCCGCGCGCGCGTCCGGCGCGAGGCATGCCAGGAAGAGGACGAGACAGCAGCTCTGGCGCAAACGCATCGACAATCTCCAGATCGGCGCTGGGGCGAGCCCGGATCGAACCTGTCCGCTGACGCCGAGCCCACTCTACCGTCGGCGGCGCTCGCGACAGGGTCCATCCTGTTAGACCGTGCGCCTTCGGACCCGCTACGGCAGAACGCCCGTACCGACCCGGGCAAATCGCACGACCTTGCCGCGGACCCTTCCAAGACGGTCGCGGGCTCGCGTACTCTCGGCCTTTCGGGAGAACACGGGTGACACCCTTCGGGCTCAAGCAAGTCCTGGCCGTCTGGGACGCGCGCGAGCTGGATCTCAAATGGGCCCTCGTCGGACGCATCGCGCTGATCGCGATCCTCTGCGCTGCCGGAGCGGCCGCCTACGCGATGTACGACGTCGCGGCGAAGACCCGACAGCGGAACGCCGAGACGGCCGATGAGGTGCACAAGCAGCTCCGCCTCCAGCTCCTGCGAATCGAGCGGGCGGCCGACATTCCCCAACGCTTCCCGGATTGGGAGATCATCACCCGGTACGCTCTGCAACCGGGCCAGTGCGTGCAGCTGATCCCGGCGGAGGCCGGTCCGACACGGTCGAGCTGCTTGGGCGTCGAGGCGCACGCGCGCGCCGCACCCGACTGGTTCGCGACGCTCTACCGGTTCCTCTTCTTCGCCGGATCCACCGTCAGCCTGCCGCTCGGGCATCAGGGGTCGCGGATCGGGATCGTCGAAGCGGACATCGATCCCGACGCGGTCGTCGGATCGGCGTGGATCGTGCTGAAGCAGGTGTCCGGCGCTATCGCGGCCATGACCGTCGTCCTGTGCGTGCTGGTCTACGGCGCGGTGGCGCACGCGCTGCGTCCCGCCAACGAGATCCTGATCGGTATCGATCGCGTCGCGAAGGGCGACCTTGGATGGCGTCTGCCGAGCCTCCGCCTGCGCGAGTTCCGACGCATCGCGACGGTCTTCAATCAGCTTGCCAGCCATCTCCAAGTCGCCACGCGGGAACGTGCCGAACTCGCGCGCCGGTTGATCGATGCCCAGGAGCAGGAGCGGCGATGGCTGTCGCTCGAACTGCACGACGATGTCGCGCAGCGGCTGACGGCGTTGAGCCTTCTCGCCCGGTCGATCCAGGAGGGCGCGCGCTCCTCGTCGCCTTCGGTCGTGGCCGAGAGTGCCGAACTCGCCACCATGGCGTCGGACGCCGTGCGCGCGCTCCGGAGCACCCTCGCCGCACTCAGGCCGCCCGAGATCGACGATCTCGGGCTGCGGGTCGCGCTCCGGAGTCTGATCGCCGCCCAGGCGCAGCGCGCCGGGGGCCGGATCCACGTCACGCTCGCGGCCGACGCGCAGGCCGATCGCCTGCCCTCCGACGCGGCGGCCCATATCTACCGGATCGTCCAGGAAGGCCTCACCAACGCCGTCCGCCACGCGGCCGCGCGCACCGTCGCGATCGCGCTGAACGTCGCGGAGATTGACGGCGGCGCCGAGGTCCAGCTGATCCTCACGGACGACGGGAGCGGCGCCCCCGTGGAGGCGCTGGAGCGCCCGCATTCCGGTCTCGGCCTGCTCGGCATGCGCGATCGCGTCCACGCGCTCGGCGGGCAGATCGTGACGGAAACGTCCCCGGGCGGCGGGTTCCGCCTGCGGGTCCGCTTTCACGCCGCGCTCGCGGGCGACGAGATGTCATGACCAAACGGCGCATACGCGTGATGCTCGTCGACGATCACGCCGTCGTGCGGGAGGGCTATCGGCGGCTCCTGGAGCGGCAGCCCGACATGGAGGTCGCCGCCGAGGCCGGGGACGGCGCGGAGGCCTATCGCGCCTACCGCATGGTGGAGCCGGACGTGGTCATCATGGACATCAGCATGCCCGGCCGCGGTGGGATCGACGCCATCCGTCAGATCCGGCAGGTGGATCCGAGCGCTCGCATCCTCGTCTTCAGCGTGCATGCCGCAGTGAGCTACGCGCTCCAGGCCATACGCGCCGGCGCCCGCGGCTACATCACCAAGAGCAGCGCTTCGGATCTCCTCATCGAAGCGGTGCGAAGCGTGTTCAACAACAAGCTGACCCTGTGCGCGGAGATCTCGCACCTGCTGGCCGCGAGCCGGCTGGCGGAGGAGACGTCGCCGATCGACCAGCTGTCGCCTCGGGAATTCGAGATCCTGCGGATGATCCTCGACGCACGGCACACGGACGCGATCGCGGCCGATCTCAGCCTCTCGCCCAAGACCGTCGCGAACTATCACTACGCCATCAAATCGAAGCTCGGCGTCAGCTCGGACGTGGAACTCGTCTACTGCTGCATCCGGTGCGGGCTGATCGATCCCTTCGCGGTCGTCGGAGCGGACTAGAACGCGCGGGCGCGCGGCCCGCAGCGGTGCGCGTCACACGTCCAGGTTCGCGACGCTCAGCGCGTTCTCCTGGATGAACTCGCGCCGCGGCTCGACCACGTCGCCCATCAGCTTCACGAACAGGTCGTCGGCATCGGTGACGTCCTTGACCTTGACCTGCAGCAGCGAGCGGACGTCGCGGTCGAGCGTGGTCTCCCAGAGCTGCTGGGCGGTCATCTCGCCGAGGCCCTTGTACCGCTGGAGTTGAAGGCCCTTGCGGCCGAAGGCCATCACCGCCTCGAAGAGCGCCACGGGCCCGTGGAGCACCGTCTCGTCGGACTTCCGCATCAGCGTGGCCGGCTCGCCGTAGATCTCCCGGAAGGCGTCGGCCCGCTCGGAGAGGCGCCGGGCCTCCTGCGAGGTGATCAGCCCGGCGTCGAGGGTCGAGACCTGCCGAACGCCCCGGAGCGTCCGGCTGAGGCGATAGCCGTCCTCGAACGACTCGCCCTGCCAGCCCCGCTCGATCTCGTCGGCGATCGCGTCGAGCCGGCGGGCGGTCATGTCGGCCAGCACCTCGGCCTCGCCCGGCCGCGACGCCGCCTCGGCATCGAAGGCGCCGGCCAGCACCGCCTGCTCGACCACGGAGCGGTCGTAGCGCGTGTGCAGGCCCTGCAGGATGCTCCGGAACGTCCGGGCCTCCTCGACGAGGCTCTTGAGCTGCGCCCCGGCGAATTCCGCGCCGGTGGAGAGCCGCAGGATCGCGCCGTCGGTGCCCTGGTCGATCAGGTAATCCTCGAGGGCGCGCTCGTCCTTCAGGTAGATCGCCCGGCGGCCGCGCTCGGCTTTGTAAAGCGGCGGCTGCGCGATGTAGAGGTGGCCGCGCTCGATCAGCTCCGGCATCTGCCGGAAGAAGAAGGTGAGCAGGAGCGTGCGGATGTGCGAGCCGTCCACGTCCGCGTCGGTCATGATGATGATGCGGTGGTAGCGCAGCTTCTCCGGGTTGAAGCCCTCCCGGTCCGTGGTGGAGCGCCCGATCCCGGCGCCCAGCGCCGTGATCAGGGTGCCGATCTCGGCCGAGGACAGCATCCGGTCCGCGCGCACGCGCTCGACGTTGAGGATCTTGCCGCGCAGGGGCAGCACGGCCTGGAAGGTCCGGTCGCGGCCCTGCTTGGCCGAGCCGCCGGCGGAATCGCCCTCCACCAGCAGGATCTCGCACTTGGTCGGGTCGCGCTCCTGGCAGTCGGCGAGCTTGCCGGGCAGCGAGGCGATGTCGAGCGCGCCCTTGCGGGTCACGGTCTCGCGCGCCTTGCGGGCGGCCTCGCGGGCTGAGGCCGCCAGCACCACCTTGCCCATCACCGACCGCGCCTGGCTCGGATTCTCCTCGAGCCACGTGGACAGGCCCTCGTTGAGGACGTTCTCCACCGCCGGGCGCACCTCGGACGAGACGAGCTTGTCCTTGGTCTGCGACGAGAATTTGGGGTCCGGCACCTGCACCGAGATGACCGCGGTGAGCCCCTCGCGGCAATCCTCGCCGGTCAGCGAGACTTTCTCCCGCTTGGCGACGCCGCTGGACTCGGCGTAGCCGGTGATCTGGCGCGTCAGGGCGGCGCGGAATCCGGCCATGTGCGTGCCGCCGTCGCGCTGCGGGATGTTGTTAGTGAAGGGCAGGACCGTCTCGTTGAACGAGTCGTTCCACCAGAACGCGACCTCGACGCGAATTCCATCGCGCTCGGAGCTGACGACGACGGGGCTCGTCATCCCGTCGATCGGCTTGCGGGAGCGGTCGAGGTACCGGACGAAGGCCTCGATGCCGCCCTCGTAGTACAGCTCCTCGCGCTTCTTCTCGGCGTGGCGGGCGTCGGTCAGGACGATGCGGACGCCGGAATTGAGGAAGGCGAGCTCGCGCAGGCGCTTCTCCAGCGTGCCGTAGTCGAACTCGATCATCGTGAAGGTGTCGGTCGACGGTAGGAAGGTGACTTCCGTGCCGCGCCTCCCGTTTCCGGGCCCGATGATCTCCAGGGGCGCCACGGCGTCGCCGTGGCGGAACTCCATCGCGTGCTCCTTGTCGTTGCGCCAGATGCGCAGGCGCAGCCACGACGACAGGGCGTTCACCACCGAGACGCCCACGCCGTGCAGGCCGCCGGAGACCTTGTACGAGTTCTGGTCGAACTTACCGCCGGCATGCAGCTGGGTCATGATGACCTCGGCCGCCGAGACGCCCTCCTCCTTGTGGATGTCCACCGGGATGCCGCGCCCATTGTCGGAGACCGTGCAGGAACCGTCGGCGTTGAGCGTCACGGTGACGAGGTCGGCGTGGCCGGCCAGGGCCTCGTCGATGGCGTTGTCCACGACCTCGTACACCATGTGGTGGAGGCCGGAGCCGTCGTCGGTGTCGCCGATATACATGCCGGGCCGCTTGCGGACGGCGTCGAGGCCCTTCAGCACGCGGATGGATTCCGCGCCGTAATCGGCGGGCTCGGTCTGGGGGGTGTCGGCCATGAACTTCCTCGGCAGGCGGGCCTGATCGCGTCGGTGGCAGATGCGCCCTCGGGCGCCCGCGCCTGAACTCTCGCTTGGTCCGCCTGATATAGGGGTTCCGCGTTGAGATTGCACGATTTTACGGGTCCGCGGCGGGCCCGTCCCGTCGCTTTTGTGACGCCCGTCGCTTAATGCTGCGTTAGCCCTCGATGCCGCCCGCGCTCGCCGCATCCAGGCGGTCGATCGCCCCGGGTGCGAGCGTCAGCCGGACGGCGCCGAGCAGCTCGTCTAGCTGCGCCACGGAGGTCGCGCTCGCGATGGGCGCGGTGATGCCGGGGCGGGCGATGATCCAGGCGAGCGCGACCTGGGCCGGACTCGCGCCGTGGGCCTGCGCGACCGAATCGAGGACGTCGAGCAGCGCGAGGCCGCGGGGGTTCAGGTACTTGGCGACCCGGTTCTCCCGCGGGCGTCCCGCCGCGTCGTCGGCACTGCGGTACTTGCCGGTCAGGAAGCCGGCCGCCAGGGAGAAGTAGCCGATCACGCCGATCTGCTCGGCCCGGCAGAGCGGCTCAAGCTCGGCCTCGTAGCCGCGCTGGGCGAGGCTGTAATCGGGCTGCAAGCACTCGTAGCGCGGCAGGCCCGCGGAGGCCGAGACCGCCAGCGCCTCCGCGAGCCGGGCCGCGGTGTAGTTCGAGGCGCCGATCGCCCGGACCTTGCCGGCCGCGATCAGGCGCTCGTGCGCTCTCAGGGTCTCTTCGAGGGGCACCGCCGCGTCGTCGAGATGCGACTGGTACAGGTCGATCCGGTCGACCCCGAGGCGCCGCAGCGAGGCCTCGCAGGCCCGCTCGATATGGGCCGCCGAGAGGCCCTGGCCGGCCTCGCCGAGGTCCATGCCGACCTTGGTCGCCAGGACGATCCGGTCACGCGCGCCCGGTCGGGCCGCGAGCCACCTGCCGATCACCGTCTCGGATTCCCCGCCGACGTGGCCCGGGGCCCAGCGCGAGTAGACGTCGGCGGTGTCGATGAAGTCGAAGCCGCTCTCCACGAACCGGTCGAGGATCGCGAAGGACGCGGCCTCGTCGGCCGTCCAGCCGAAGACGTTGCCGCCGAGGCAGAACGGCGCGACCGTCAGGTCGGAGCGGCCGATGCGGCGCCTGTCCATGCGCGTCAATCCTGCAGGAAGGGGTTGGACACGCGCTCCGCGCCGAGAGTGCTGGTCGGTCCGTGGCCGGGGATGAAGGCGACGTCGTCGCCGAGCGGCAGGACCTTGTCCTTGATGGCGCGGATGAGCTGCTCGTGGTTGCCGCCGGGCAGGTCGGTGCGGCCGACCGAGCCCTTGAACACCACGTCGCCGACGAGGGCGAAGCGCGCGTCCCGGCTCACGAACACGACGCTGCCGGGCGAGTGGCCGGGGCAGTGGAGGATGTCGAAGCCGAGCCCGCCGACCGTCACGGCGTCGCCCTCGTCGAGCCACCGGTCAGGCGTGACGGGCCGGGCGGCGCCGAGGCCGTAATTGGCCGCCGTCTCGGGCAGGGAATCGAGCAGGAACTTGTCGGCCTGATGCGGGCCCTCGATCGGCACGCCGAGGCGCTCGCGCAGCTCGTCGGCGCCGGCGGCGTGGTCGACGTGCCCGTGGGTCAGCAGGATCTTCTCGACGGTGACGCCCTGCTCGCGGATCGCCGCCTCGATACGGTCGAGGTCGCCGCCGGGATCGACGACGGCGCCGACCTTGGTGGCGTCATCCCAGATCAGGGTGCAATTCTGCTGGAAGGGCGTGACCGGGATGATTCCGGCGCGTGGCGTACCTGGCATGTCGTCCCGCGTGTTGGTGGCGCCGCTCCGGACGCCCTCCGCCCCAGTTTAGCGTAGAACGCCGGTGGGCGGCACCCTGCGCGGCACCCTGCGCGGCACGCTCAGGCCGCGTCGCCCCTGGGGCGGCGCAGGCTGTCGTGAAGCGCCAGCATCTCGGCCATGCCGAGCGCCCGCGAGCTCCAGCGGGTCTCCGCGGCGTTGACCTGGGTGAACCGGTCGTGGGACCGCCCGCCATAGGCGCCGAACAGGGCTCTGCCCGCCTCGACGGCACCGTCGCCGGGCGCCGTCTCGTCCGGCCGGTCGATCCGGTAGGACGGCGTCGGGGAACGGCCGGTCACGCCGATCCGCACCCAGGCGTCGCCGTGATGCTTCTGGCACATCCGCATGGTGCTCAGGACCTGGCGCAGGTAGGCCTCGCCGTCGGCGAGATCCGGCAGGACGTCGGCGATCGTCGCGTCCAGGGGATGATGCTTCGTCCGGGCCATGTCCCACCTCGCTCCGGCCTGTCCTACCGTGTCGGCCGGCCGAGGGCGAGCCGGGCCCCGGTGTTCCTCACGTCGGCCGCCGCTTCAGCAGCGCGTCGAGCCCGCCGACGCGGAACCAGTGGTAGCCGTATCCCTCCAGGAACAGGCAGTGGCGGCCGTCGTCCTTGACCTCGCTGCGGGCGCCGGTGAGCAGGTCGACGAGGATGTCGTGCTCGCGATCCTCGGATCCCGACGCCATCGCCACCTCCACGGGCTCCGGCGCCAGATTGTGGACGCACAGGATGGCATTGCCGCGCCACGCGTAGCGCAGCGCCAGGACCGACGGGCGCCCGGTCTCCATCGCGACGACGTCGCCCCAGCCGATCTCCGGCGCCTCCTTGCGCTGCCGGATCATGCTCTGCATCCAGTTGAGCAGCGAGCCCTCCTCGTGGCGCTGGTCGGCGACGTTCACGTGCGCGTAGCCGTAGGGGCCGTGGTCGATCAGCGGCAGCACGGTGCGCTCGGCCGTCGAGAATCCCCCCTGGTGCTCGCTCGTCCACTGCATCGGCGTGCGGGCGCAGTCGCGCTCCGGCAGAGCCAGCTCGTCGCCCATGCCGATCTCGTCGCCGTAGCGCAGCACCGGCGTTCCCGGGAGGGTGAACATCAGCGAGTAGGCGAGGCGGATCCGGCGGGGATCGCCCGCCAGCATCGGCGCGAAGCGGCGGCGGATGCCGCGGTCGTAGAGCTGCATCCCCTTCTCGGGTCCGAAGGCGTCGAACACGCTCTGGCGCTGCTTGTCGGTGAGGCGTCCCAGGTCGAGTTCGTCGTGGTTCCGCAGGAAGATGCCCCACTGGCAGGAGAGCGGGCGCGGCTTCGTCCGCTCGATCGCCTTGACGAGGGGCCGCGCATCGTGGGCCGCCAGGGCGTAGAAGGTCGCCTGATTGACCTGGAAGTTGAACATCATGTGCATGCGGTCGGCGTCGTCGCCGAAATAGTCGAGGTCCTGCTTCGGCAGGATGTTGGCCTCGGCCAGGATGATCGCGTCGCCCTGGCGCCACTGCAGGAACTCGCGCAGGTCGCGCAGCATCTCGAACTGCTCGCGGGGCTTGCCGCCGACATCGGCCCCCTTCTCGGCGATGACGAACGGCACCGCGTCCATGCGGAAGCCGGACACGCCGAGCTGGATCCAGAAGCCCATGATCTTCAGGATCTCGGCCAGCACCTCCGGATTGGCGGTGTTGAGATCCGGCTGGAAGTTGAAGAAGCGGTGGAAGTACCAGGCCTTGGCCTTGGTGTCGTAGGTCCAGGTGGTTTCCTGAACGCCCGGGAAGACCATGCCCTCGTCGGCGGATGCGGGGCGCTCCTTCGACCAGACGTACCAGTCGCGGTAGGGCGATTTGGGGTCGGACCGGGCCGACTGGAACCACGGATGCTGGTCCGAGGTGTGGTTGACGACGAGGTCGATGAGGACGCGCAGGCCCCGCTGCTTGGCGGCGTGCGTGAAGGCGACGAAGTCCCCGAGCGAGCCGTAATCCGGATCGACGCCGTAATAGTCGGCGATGTCGTAGCCGCCGTCCTTCTTGGGCGAGGGCTGGAACGGCATCAGCCAGACCGCGGTGGCGCCCAGGCCCTGGATGTAGTCCAGCCGGCGCTCCAGCCCGGCGAAGTCGCCGATGCCGTCGCCGTTGGCGTCCATGAACGTGCCGACGGACAGGCAGTAGATGATCGCGTTCTTGTACCACAGGTCGTTGATCATGGGACCCCCGGCGTCGTCGCGCCTCACGAACGTGGGAGCCGGCCAAAGCGTTGCCGTGCGGCGTCTCCTTAAATCAGCCGCGTTGTGCACGCCCTGTTCAGGCGCGCTCCCGAAAGGTCCGCGCTCGCCCCGTCGCGTCCCCCGAATCCGGCCCGTATGAACGCCATCCTGATCAAGCTGTTCGCGACCGCCCTGACGCTCAGCCAGGTCACGACACGGCCGGACGCGGTCCGGACGCAGTTCGATCCCGCGACGGACGGCCCGGAGGTGGTGCGCCTGCTGCGCGACGGCTGCGCCCACATGCGCAAGGCCTTCGACATCGAGGACATCAATCTCGACGAGTTGATCACCACCGCGATGGAGGATCCGTCCACGGTCGCCGGTCCGGCCGCGCCGAAGATCCTGCACGGTCTCGATCTGACCGAGCTGAACACGAGCTACAAGCAGTTCTGCAAGGGCGAGAACCCGGCGAACTCGCCCTTCGACGCGAAGGCGGTGATCGAGTTCTACGACAACGCCACCAAGGATCTGCCCAGCGCCGAGGCCCTGCGCGACAAGGCCCTGCCGGGGATGACCCGGATCCTCGACGGCGCCGGCAAGCCCTTCGCCGAGGCGTCGGAGCCGAACGGCCGCCGCATCGTGGTGCCGATCACGGCGGTCCCGAACCTCGTCCAGAAGGCCTTCATCGCCGCCGAGGACAAGCGCTTCGAGACCCATCACGGCATCGACGAGCGCGGGGTGATCCGCGCCTTCATCGCCAACCTCGCGTCGCCGGGGCGGCCGGCGGGCGGCTCGACCATCACCCAGCAGGTGGTCAAGAACCTCTCGGTCGGCGACGACGTCACCTACGAGCGCAAGATCCGCGAGATGATCGTCGCGTCGCGGCTGGAGCGCATCCTGACGAAGCCGCAGATCCTGGGGCTCTACCTCAACGGCATCTATCTCGGCCGCGGCGCCTACGGCATCGAGATGGCCGCGCAGAGCTATTTCGGGAAGCCGGTGGGGCAGCTGACCCTGCCGGAAGCGGCGCTCCTCGCCGGCATGCCCAAGGGGCCGAACTTCTACAGCCCGGACAAGTACCCCGACCGCGCGCGGGAGCGGCGCGCCTACGTGCTCGCCCGCCTCAAGGAAGAGGGGACGATCACCGAGGCCGAGATGAGCGCGGCGATCAAGTCCGATCTCGGTCTGAAGCCGATCGAGACCGCGCGGCGCGATTCCGGCTTCTACGTCGTGGATTTCCTCAATCGCGAGGCCCGGACCTTCGCGGGCGTGGATTCGCTGACCTCCGGCTCGCTGACCGTCCGTTCGACGATCAACGCGGGGCTGCAGCGCGCCGTCGAGGACGCCCTTCAGGACGGCCTCGCCAATTACGAGCGCGCCACCGGCCGTCAGGCCTTCACGGGGCCGGAACTCAACCTCGCCGACAGCGTCCGGCGGATCCAGGCGGCGACGCCGGCACCGGAGGGCTCCGCCTCGGCCGCGCCCGCCGTCACCGGCGCGCGGCCGGAGGCCGCGAAATCCGATGCCAGGCCGGAGACCGGGCCGGCGGCGAAGCCGCGCCGCGGCGAGAGGGTCGCGGCCGTGCCGCAGAAGAAGCCGGCGTGGCTTCTGGCGCTCGAGAGCGCACGCCCGGTCCTCTACGACGTTCACTGGCCGATGGCCGTGGTGCTGGAAACGGGCCGCGGCGGCGTGAAGGTCGGCCTCGCCGACGGCCGCACTGCCTCCCTCGACCCCGGCATCGCCCGCGGCAAGCTGCAGCTCTACGACGTGATCCGCGTGAAGGTCAGCGCCGGCAAGGGCGGCCCGCGCGCGCAGCTCCGCGTCCGGCCGACCGTCCAGGGCGCGGCCCTGGTATTGGAGAACCAGACCGGCCGGATCCTCGCGATGGCCGGCGGCTTCTCCTACCCGCTGAGCCAGCTCAACCGGGTCACCCAGACGGTGCGCCAGCCCGGCTCGACCCTGAAGCCGCTGACCTACCTCGCCGCGCTCAATGCCGGCCTGCAGCCGAACACCCTGGTGATGGATTCCGCCGTGACCCTGCCGCCCATCGGCGGGGCCGGCGATTCCTGGTCGCCGAAGAACTACGAGGGCGGCGGCTCGGGACCGACGACCCTGCGGCGCGGCCTGGAATTCTCCAAGAACCTCGTCACCGCCCGGCTCCTCCAGGGCGGGATCGCCCCGAAGGCGCCGGCGAGCCTGAAGCGGGTCTGCGACATCGCCCTCGAGGCGCAGATCTACGCCGAGTGCGAGCCCTACTACCCCTTCGTCCTCGGCGCGCAGCCGGTGCGGATGCTCGACCTCGCGGGCTTCTACGCGGCGGTGGCCAACGAGGGCGCCCGCCCGGCGCCCTACGCTCTCGAATCGGTCGAGCGGGACGGCAAGCCGCTCTACACGCACGCCGCCAAGGAGCCGGTGCGGATCGCCTCGGCGGACCGCGTGGCCTTCTACCAGCTGAAGACCATGCTGCAGGGCGTGACGCAGCACGGCACGGCCGCGGCGCTCGCGAAGATCTCGGCCTACGTCGCGGGCAAGACCGGCACCTCGGAGAACGAGAACGACGCGTGGTTCGCCGGACTGACCAACGAGATCAGCGTGGTGGTCTGGGTCGGCTACGACAACGCCGACGGCACCCGCAAGACGCTCGGCCGCGGCCAGACCGGCGGCCACGTCTCGGTGCCGATCGCCTCGGCGATCCTGCAGGCGGCCTGGGCGAACGGTGTCGCCAAGACGCCGCTGCGGGGCCCCTCCCCCGAGGCGCGCCCGTTCATCGCCGACCTGCCGATCGACCCGCGCAGCGGCGTGCGGATCGCCGGCGGCGGTTTCCTCGAGCATTTCCGCACCAGCGGCGACGGGCGCATGGCGGACACCCAGTACCGCCTCGTGCCGCGCGAGACGCTCTACGCCATGCGGCCCGACGCGCAGGACGGCGACCTCGCCGGCGACGACGGTGCGAGCGTCGCGGGCGACTACTACGGCAACATGACCGGCGAGCGGCCGCGATCCGACTTCCTCGACCCGTTCGGCGAGCGTCCCGCGCCGCGCAGCCGCCGCGCGCAGGGCGACGTGGATCTCTACGGTCAGGATCCCTACAAGCCCTGGCCGGGCCAGACGAATCGCTCGCCCTTCGGCGGGGACGACGACGCGCGCCGCCCGCGCCGCCGCGATCCCGACTACCTGTTCGGCGAAGACCCCGGTTACTGACAGCCCTCCCCGACAGACGAGAATCCCGTTGCGCCAGCAGCTTCCCGCGGCCCTGGCGGCCGCCCTCACGGCCGCGCTCCCGGCCCTCCCGGCACGCGCCCAGACGCCCGCCGCCAACACCGCCCCGGCGCCGGGGCCCGAGCGGATCAAGGAGGTGCCATCGGTCACGGCCGTCGATCCGGCCGCGATCAAGCCCGGCCAAATCCTGTTCACCGACCATCGCGACAACCCGTCGGCGCCGGAGAACGGCCTGATCCCGTACCTCGACTGGCTGAAGGCGCGGCCGGCCGAGGCGGCGGCGCTCGCCCCGTATCCCGGCTACAAGGAGCCGGACTACACGGTCACGGTGAACGGCGTGACCAAGCCGCGGCACGAGACCCTGAAGGTCTACGTCGCCGAGGGGCGCTTCGTCGTCCCGCGGCCGCCCGAGGCGATCGACCTCCAGGCCTTCGCCAACCTCGCCTTCGTCCAGAAGATGGATCCGGCGATCAAGCACCGCACCCTGGCGGTCGCCGACGTGACGCCCAACAAGGACCCGGCCGCCGCCTTCGCCAAACGTCCCGACCGTCCGTGGTGCGAGGGCGCGGGCGCCTGCATCGAGTCGCGCTACGACCTCGAGGGCAAGCTGCCGCTCGGCGTGAAGCTCGCCAACAAGCTCGAGGAAGGCTCGACCAAGAAGATCGCCGAGTTCGTCTCGTTCCAGAGCGAGCTGCGGGTGCTCGGGCCGGACCAGGGCGACCGTCTCAAGGCGCTGACCAAGATCGACACCGCGGTGACCGGCGGCCTCGAGCAGACGATCTTCTGGGTCAACCAGATCCTGCGCTTCGGCAAGTTCCTGGCCGTGTTCCAGCCGATGCCGAACGACCCGACCAAGACGGTGGTCACCACCTACATGGCGCTGGCGATCAAGGGCGACGTCCTCGACCGCAAGGCCGAGTACGCCCGCGTGCCGGTACTCAAGAATCTGCTGCCCGCACAGGTGCTGATGGGCAATTCCAGCTTCAACACCGGCAACTCGATCAGCGCCGGCCTGCCGGTCTACGCCCGCAACCGGATCGCCACCTTCGCGGACGCGCTCACCAAGCGGTGACGCGCCGCGCGCGCCTCACATCCCGCGGTTGCCGATCGTCGGCAGCGTCGGCTGGGTGTAGGCGCGGTTCACGTCGCGGCGGGTCTGGGTGCCGTTGGTGTTACCCGAGGCCCGGTAGTTGTCGAGGTTGAAGGTCTCGGCGAGGCCGCTGCGGGAATCCGGGCCGTCGCTGGTGCTGCAGGCGCAGAGGCCGCCGAGGGTCAGCGCGGAGAGGGCGAGAAGGGTCAAGCGCATCGCGTATCCTGAAAGCGGGCCGTGGCCGGCCCGCGACCGGCCACGGCCGGAGCGGCCCTCACGGGACGTCTCGCGGCATGGTCAGCGCGGAGGCGCCTCCGTCAAGGTCGCGCGCAAGATGTAAATCCGTTCTGCCGCCTCCGATGCGCGCCGGCCACGGAAAATCCACCACAGACCGGGATTGCGGCGGATAGGGCCGGCCAATCGTGTTGAGTTCGGCCCCCTCCCCCTGGCGAATCCCGGTCGTTTCGGGCGACAACCCTCCGCGATGAGCAACGTCTTGCCCTTCCGTCCGCGCCCGACCGTCACCCGCCTCGCTCGCTGCGAAGTTGTGACCGTGGCCGGTGATCTCCTCGCCCTGCTGGAGCAGCTCGAGGATGTGAGCGCCCGCGCCGCCGCGATGGGGCGTCCGGCGATCGAGGTCGAGCGCACCGTCCAGCACCTCCTGGACGCCGTGAGCGCCGTGGAGCGCGCCCTCGACTGCATCGGCGAGGGTGAGCAGTCGGCGCCGGGCTAGACCGCGTCCCTGCGCGCTCGGGCGCGCCGGGATCCTGTCCGCGGTGACGTTGAATCCGCGCTGGCGGGTCGCCGCACGGCATTCCTAAGCAGACTCTAAATCATCCGGAACCCTCCAGTACGCCTTGCGGTTGAGGGTCGGATGCTCACGTCGGGCGTCGCTTCCGGAGGGTGCTATGAGGCTTCGCACGAGCAGCTTGCTGGCCGTCATGGCGGCCGGCGGTCTCCTCGCCGGGACGGCGATGCGCGCCCAGGCCGCGGAGGTCGGATTCCTCGAGATGCTGTTCGGCGCCCGGCCGGCCCCGCAGCAGGCCCAGCCGGCTCCTACCCCGGCCCCCGCCTTCGACGGCCGCACCTTCGGCCGCCACGCGACCCCGCGGCTCGGGGCGGCGCGCCGCCGCTTCCAGACCCGCTACGCGGCGCTCCCGCTCAAGATCCGCGTCAAGGAGCGGGAGATCAGCGAGCGCCAGACCCCCATCGACATGAAGGGCGGCGCGACGGCGGCGCTGCTCAAGGACGAGACGCTGCGGCTGGGCGACATCGTGGTGCTGAATTCCGGCGCCCGGGTGTTCACCGGGAATCCCGACAAGCGCCACGCGATCCGGGATTTCGAGCCGGTTCAGAACTCGCGCTTCGTGAGCCGGGGCACGCGGAAGGTCCTGGCCGGGCTGTTCACGCCGGTCGGCGCCGTGCCCGCGCAGGAGGCGCGGCGGATGATGGCCCGCGCCCGGCAGCCGATGCCCGAGGTGGCGACGCCGATCCCCGCGCAGAAGACCGCCATGCGGGTGATCAACCCGTGGCAGGGCGGGCAGTGACCGGCGCGGCGCCGCTCAGAAGAAGCGTTCCTTGATGACGATCGTGTCGCCCGGCCGGACCGCGTAGGTCATCGGCACGATCCCGGAGATCAGCGAGCCGCCGGCGTCGCGGGTCAGGACGGCGTAATCGCGCGCTGCCCTCGGGCCGAAACCGGCCGCGATCGCCACCGCCGTCTCAACGGTCATGCCGTTGACGAACGGGTACTGACCGGAGGTGGTGACTTCGCCGAGGATGTAGAACGGTCGGTAGGCGTCCACCTCCACGGTGACGTGCGGCTCGCGCACGTATCCGGAGGCCAGCTTGGCCTCGATCGCCTTGGCCGCCTGCGCGGTCGTCTGGCCGCCCACCTGCACGGTCCCGATCAGCGGCATGGCGATGCGCCCCGCGCCGTCGACCGCGTATATGTTGGACAGGTTGTCCTGGCCGAACACGATCACCCGCAGCTTATCGCCCGCCGCCAGCGTGTACCGCGCGGCGATCGAGCCGGTGCCGGTGGCATCGAGCTGGTCGGTGCGGAAGCTCGGCCGCAGGCAGCCGCCGAGCGCCAGAGTCGAGCCGAGTGCGAGGAGCAGAGCGCGCCGGTTCATCACCATCGCCGTCATGGATGCAGTTGCGGGGTGATGTAGGCCGTTAAGGTTAATGAAACTTGATCACCGCGCGACGGAGGCGGCGCCGTCACCGGTCCGCGCGGCCCTTAACTCTTGAGCAACCTTAACATCCACTAATGGCCGCGGGACGGCAGTAATGCCCGCCCGGCCTGTCTCCGCGTTCAGAGCGTCCGCATGTCCACGATCCGTCAACGCTCGACCTACGCCGTGCCCGGATCCCAGCCGCGCGCCGAGGAAGGCCTCGGCCTCGCGCAGCTGCCGCGGATCCTGCGGCGCTCGATCGGCTGGATCGTCGGGCCGACCCTGGTGGTCGCCCTGGGCGCGAGCGTCTTCGTCAACGTGGTCAGCCCGCGCTACACCGGCGAGGCGAAGGTGCTCCTCGAGAGCCGCGACCCGGCCTTCGCCCGCACCGCGCAGGAGCGCGGCGACCAGCTCGCGCCGATCGACGAGCAGGCGGTGGCGAGCCAGGTGCAGGTCGTGATGTCCCGCGATCTCGCCCGCGAGGCGATCCGCCGGCTCAAGCTCGTCGGCAACGCCGAGTTCGATCCCGGCGCGGGCAGCATCGGCGCCGTGCAGCGCGTGCTGATGATGCTCGGCATCGGTCCCAATCCCCTGGACCGCCCCGCCGAGGACCGGGTCCTCGACGCCTACTTCGACCACCTCCTGGTCTTCCCTGCCGGCAAGTCGCGCATCCTGACGATCGAGTTCCGCGCGAAGGACCCGAAGCTCGCGGCCGAGGCCGCCAACACCATCGCCAAGCTCTACATCGGCTCGCTGGAGGCTGATAAGGTCGACACCGCCCGCTACGCCTCCACCTGGCTCGGCGGCAACATCGACGGGCTGCGCAAGCGCGTCGCCGAGGCGGAGGCCAAGGTCGAGGCGTTCCGCGCCAAGAACGGCCTCGTGGGCAGCACCGGCCTGGCCGGGCGGCCGCTCAACGCCCAGCAGCTCGGCGAGCTGTCGAGCCAGCTCTCCGCGGCGCGGAGCCTGAAGGCCGACCTCGACGGCAAGGTGAAGGCCATCAAGGACCTGATCAAGGACGGGCGCGCCTTCGAGATTCCCGACGTCGCGAACAATGAGGTCATCCGCCGGATCGTCGAGAACCGGATCTCCGTGCGCGCCCAGCTCGCCCTCGAGTCGCGGACCCTCCTGCCGGCTCACCCGCGGATCAAGGAGCTGCACGCCCAGCTCGAGGATCTCGACGCCCAGATCAAGGCCTCGGCCGAGCGCGTCGTGCGCACGATGGAGAACGACGCCAAGATCGCGGGCGCCCGGGTCGAGAGCCTCCAGGCCGCCGTCGACGGCCAGCAGGACGTCGTCGTCCGCGGCAACGCCAGCGAGATCCAGCTCCGCGCGCTGGAGCGCGAGGCCAAGGCGCAGCGCGAGCAGCTCGAATCCTATCTCGGCCGCTACCGCGAGGCGGCGGCGCGCGACGGCGAGGCCGCGACCCCCGCCGACGCCCGCATCGTGTCCCGCGCGGTGACGCCCGAGGTTCCGTCCTTCCCGAAGAAGCTGCCGATCGTCGCCTTCGCGACGCTGCTGACGCTGATGCTCTCGGTCGGCGGGGTCATCGCCAGCGCGCTGCTGGTCGAGTCCGGCCGCGCCGCCGGCGACCGCGACGGCGATCCGGCAGACGATCGGCGGCGCCGCGAGCCGGTGCTGGATCGGCCGTCCTTCACCTTCCCGGAGGCGACGCCGGCCGCCCGCTGGTCCGAGGCGTCGGGCGCGGCTGCCGCCGCGTCGGCGGCGCCCGCCGCGGCCGCGGCGATCCGCTCTCCCGACACGTTCGATCTCGCGCCGCTCGTCGCGCGCATCGCGGCGGCGCCCCGCGCACCGGAGGCGCAGGCGGGTCGCCGCGTCCTGATCGTCGAGACCGAAGCCCGTGGCGGCGTCCCGACGCTGCCCGAGGCCCTGACCCGCGCCCTCGGTCGCGAGGGGAGCCTCGTCGCCGTCGACCTGAACCTGCCGAACGACGGCACGGCGCGGCTCGGCTTCGCCGACCTCATCGCCGGCGAGGCCGCGTTCCTCGACGTGATCCAGGCACGCCGGGACGGCGGCCAGCATCGGATCGAGGCGGGGCTGCTGGAGTCGACCGTCCTGTTCGACGAGCCCGATGCCCTGGCCCTGACCTTCGAGGCCATGGCCGAGGCCTACGACTGGGTGGTCTTCCGTCTCCACGCCGCGCCGGGGGCCGTCGACCTCCTCGAGCTCGTGGCCGGCTTCATGGACAGCGTCGTCATCGCGTCGAACGCCGATGCCGAGGATCCGGCGCTGGCCGACCTCTACGCCCTCGCCGAGGAGGCCGGCGCGGGGCAGATCCTGGTCGCGCAGGATCGCCCGGCCGCGTCCGATGTCGAGGAGGCGCGGGCGGAGCTGCGCCTCAACGCCGCCTAGGCCGCGCGCCGATCAGGACCGGCGCAAGGTGCGGAGCCGCTTGAGGGCGGCGTAGAGGCGCGGGTCGCGCTTGATCCGCCGTTTCGTCCGCGTCAGGCCCCGGCGCAGGGCGCCGTAGGCCCGGCCCCGCAGGGTGACCGGGATGATCGTCTCGACGAGGCTGATCGTCTCGTCGCAGATGCTGGCCTTGTAGCGCGCCTCGCCGACGCCGAGATCGAATCCCTGCCGGCCGCGGGCGGTCTGGTCGCGCACGAGATGCTGCAGGAGAAGGTCGCCGGGACTGTAACGGGCGACCTCGGGGTCGCCGTCGAACGCCGTCATCATGCCGCTGAAGCGTCGGTCGCTGACGGCACCGCCGAAGGTGGCGAGGACGCGGCCGCTCTCGGCGAGACACAGGGCGTACAGCTCCACGGCGGGCTCGGCGCCGGTCGACGCGGCCGTCAGGAAGGACCGGATCGCGGGATCGGCGTAAGGGTCGGCCACGCCCATGCCGGCGAAGCGGGCCGATTTCTGCGCGAAGAACGCCGCCAGCAGGCGCGCCGCCTCGTCGGCGGTCTCGGCGCGGCGGTAGACGATCGCGCCGTGCGCCTCCACGAGGCGCTTCTCCTTGGAGCGCAGCTTCTTGCGGGCGTCCGCGCTGAAAACCCGGCGCACGGTCGCCTCCGGATCCGGCCCGAGCATGAGGCCGTAGCCGTCGCTGGCCTCCGCCTCGCCGGTCGCGGCGAGCGGGTTCGCCGCCCCGTCCCACATCCGGGGCTGGTGCTTGAGCGCGAAGGCGTCGATACCCTCAGCGCGGCCGGCGCGGATCAGCGCCGCGACGATGCCGCCGGGCCCGACGGCCGCCGCGTCGCGGGTGGCGAAGAGCGGCATGTGATAGTTGGCGTGCGTGCCGCCGACCGTGCGCGCGAGGCGCAGCCCGTGCTCCCGGCTCAGGGTGAACGGGACGAGGATGCGCGGCCGTCCGTCGGCATCCCGCAGGACCGCGACGCGCGCGCGCTCGGCCTGTCCCGTCGCCCGCAGATAGGCGCTGATCCAGTCGAACCGCTGGTAGGGCGTGCCGAGGCTCGCCGGATCGGCATCCAGGCGCCGCCACAGCGCCTCCGCGGCGGCCAGATCGGGGATGATCTCCGCGACGAGCCCCCCGGCGCTGCGCGAATCGACCATGTCCGTTCCCGCTACGTGGACACCGACCGCCATGACCCGATCTCCCGGGGACCGCGCGCGATCCCGTGCCGCGCGCACCCTGACGGCAAGCGGCTGAACAGCCCGTCACTCCGATCGATGATGGCGCGATACCGGCGCCGGACGGTCCGTCAAAGAACAGTCGTGGCTAATGATAGCTTGCTTTCGCCGCGGCCACGCATGCTTTCGGCTTTGTTTACCCGGGCGAGCCAAGGCTGTGCCGAGCTGGGCCGCGGGCCCGAACGGTTCAGGGCCATGCTGTCGTCGCGTGCCAAGCATCGGGTCTTCGCGTCCGGGTTCCGCGCGATCCAGGCGCTCGGGGCGGACCGCTGGCTCAGCCCCGCGGCGCGCGGCCTCGGCGTGATCCTCACTTTCCACCACGTCAGCCCCAACCCGGTCCCGGCCTTCGCGCCGAACCGCCTGCTCGGCATCACCCCCGAGTTCCTTGATCTCACCCTGCGCGAGCTCGATGCCCGCGGCTTCGAGATCATCGGTCTCGATTCGGTGCCGGAGCGGCTGGCCGAACCGGATTACGGGCCGCCCTTCGCGGTCCTGACCTTCGACGACGGCTACCGCGACAACGTCGAGCACGCCCGTCCCGTGCTGGCCCGCCACGGCGCGCCGTGGACCCTGTTCGTCACCAGCGGCTTCGCCGACCAGGCCGGGCGGCTCTGGTGGATCGAGCTGGAGCAGGCGATCGCGCGCCTGGACCGGGTGCGCATCGACGTCGGTGCGCGGAGTCTCGACCTTCCGGCGCGCAGCCCGCAGGAGAAGGCGCTGGCCTTCGAAGCCCTGTACCGCGACCTGCGGCGCGGGGACGAGGCGGACCTCCTCGACCGGATCGCGGCCCTCTGCCGGCAGGCCGGCTTCCCGCCCGGGCGCCTCGCCGCCGACCTGTGCCTGTCCTGGGCTGAGCTGCGCGCCCTCGCCGCCGACCCGGCCGTCACCGTCGGCGCCCACACGGTCAGCCATCCGATGCTCGCCAAGCACGCTCCCGCGATCGCGGCGCGCGAGATCGCCGAGGGGCGCGCGCGGATCGAGACGGAACTCGGGCGGCCGGTGCGGCACCTCTCCTACCCGGTCGGGGATCCGACCTCCGCCGGTCCGCGGGAATTCGCCCTGGCGCGGGAGATGGGCTTCGCGACGGCCGTGACCACGCGGCCCGGCCACCTCTTCGCCGAGCACGCCGCGCACCTCCAGGCCCTGCCCCGGGTGTCGGTGAACGGTTGCCACCAGACGCGCGCGGCGCTCGCCGGACTGCTCTCCGGCGTCCCGTTCCTGGCGTGGAATCGCGGGCGACGGCTCAACGTCGCCTGAGGCGACGACGCGCCCGCGCGCGGCGTCAGCGGAACAGCGCGTCGAACAGGTTCTGCGGCTGCTGCTGCGGCGGCGGGGCCGGCGCCGGCCCCTCGTTCGACGGGAAGAACTTCCGCGAGGGCTTCTGGCGGGGCTGCACCGGCACGCCGCGCGGCGCCTCCACGTCCACCTGCCCGTTGGCATTGAGCTGCTGGGCGGTCTTGGTCGCGTCCTTGCCGGGGCGCTTCGCCTTCTCGGGCTTGGCCGCCACGGCCGGGACGTCCTCCTGCTCCTTGGCCTCGGCGATCACGTCGCTGCCGCCCTTACAGTCGACCAACCAGACGTCGTAGATCGGATGCTCGATCGCGTGCAGGCCGGGGCTCGACGCGAACATCCAGCCGGTGAAGATGCGGCGGTACTTGTTGTCGAGGGTGACCTCGTCGACCTCGAGGAACGCCGTTGTCTTGGCGCTCTCGGTCGGCGGCCGCGTGTAGCAGACCCGCGGGGTGAGCTGCAGGGCGCCGAACTGCACGGTCTCGTCGACCGCCACCTCGAAATTGACGATCCGGCCGGTGATCTTGTCGAGGCCGGAGAACACCGCGGTCGGGTTCTTGATCTTGTCGGCGGCGGCGGGGCCGGCGCAGACGAGGAGCGCGAGGCCGGGGGCGAGCGCGCGGCGTGCGAGGGCGGTGATGCGGCTCAAGACTCGGACCCCTGGACGAGGGTGACCGGCCGCGCCAACGGGTGCGCGGCGGGCGATCGGGATTGACGCGTCATGAACACCGGAACGGTGGCGGCAAAAGGGCGCCGGCTCCGCGAAGCGTTGCGGCTCTACTCGCCCGGCGTCCAGGACACGTAGTCGCCCGTCGCGGCCGGCCGCTGGCCCCAGGAGAGCTGCGAGCCCGCCGGCCGGTACGCGTTCGCGGTGCCGGTCTGGTTCTCGATATGGGGCTTCTGCCACGCCTTCGGCTGGTAGGTCTCCTCGCTCGGCGCGACGTCGACGTTGTGGCAGAGCCAGCCGCGCCAGCCGGGGGGCACCTTCGAGGCGTCGGCGTAGCCGTTGTAGACGACCCAGCGGCGCTCCGAGCCCACCGAGCGGTCGATCAGCGCGCCCTCCGCCTTGTAGTACTTGTTCCCGAACTCGTCCTCGCCGACGAAGATGCCGGTGCGCGCGGTCTGGAGCGCGACGGAGACGGTCTGGCCGTTCCACCACGTGAAGATGCGCAGCAAAGTGTCCTTCAGCGCCATCGCCGGTCCCGGAATCGTGGCGCGCCGCGAGGGCGCTCGTGGGCGCCGTTATGGTGACCGCGCGCGTGTGAGTCCAGCCGCATGACGGAAGTGTCGCCCCGGGGCAACGCTCGGCCCGCGCTTTCGGCCTCCGGTTCCGGCCATCCGCCGGTTCCGCTCCCTAGGGTTGTGGATCTAAAATTTTCCCGATCCGATTCCCGAAAGCCGGAAGGACACTTATCCCGGCCCGGGACGATATCCACAGGCTTTTGCGAGCCGGCACAACATCTAGCGGGGAACAAGGCCGTCGAACACCACTTGTTGACGTGAGAGTGAAGGCGGCGGTAATCTCCCTGCATCGGTCGCGCCCCGCGGAAGTGGTGCGTTGGGCAGGGGCGGCCGTTCCTAATTTTCGTTCGCGGGACCGAGGCACGTCTCTCAGCCGGGCGTGGTCGGCCGCGAATCCCACTATCGGGCTAGACCCCGCGTCGCGCGGGGCCGGGACCCTCGTGTCCCGACGGGAGAGGTGTGTTTCATGCGGTTCGAGCGTCGCTACACCACGGCCGGACAATCGCCCTACGCCGGGATCCCCTTCCGCAAGGCCCTGAGTGAGATCCGCAACCCGGACGGCTCGGTCGTGTTCCGCCTCGACGGCATCGACGTGCCGGAGAGCTGGAGCCAGGTCGCGAGCGACGTTCTCGCGCAGAAATACTTCCGCAAGGCGGGCGTTCCGGCGCGGCTGCGCAAGGTCGAGGAGAACGCGGTCCCCTCCTTCCTCTGGCGCTCGGTGCCGGACGACGCGGCCCTGGCCGAGATCCCCGAGGACGAGCGCTTCGTCTCCGAAGCCTCCGCCACGCAGGTCTTCGACCGGCTCGCCGGCTGCTGGACCTACTGGGGCTGGAAGGGCGGCTACTTCTCGTCGGAGGAGGATGCCTCGGCCTTCATGGACGAGCTGCGCTTCATGCTGGCCCGCCAGATGGTGGCGCCGAACTCGCCGCAATGGTTCAACACCGGCCTGCACTGGGCCTACGGCATCGATGGCCCGAGCCAGGGCCACTACTATTGCGACCCCCAGACCGGCGTGCTGACCAAGTCGGCCTCGGCCTACGAGCACCCGCAGCCGCACGCCTGCTTCATCCAGTCGGTCCAGGACGACCTCGTCAACGACGGCGGCATCATGGACCTGTGGGTGCGCGAGGCGCGCCTGTTCAAGTACGGCTCCGGCACCGGCTCGAACTTCTCGATGCTGCGCTCGGAGAACGAGAAGCTCGGCGGCGGCGGCAAGTCCTCGGGCCTGATGAGCTTCCTGAAGATCGGCGACCGCGCGGCCGGCGCGATCAAGTCGGGCGGCACCACGCGGCGCGCCGCCAAGATGGTGATCGTCGACATCGACCACCCGGATATCGAGGCCTTCATCGACTGGAAGGTGAAGGAGGAGCAGAAGGTCGCTGCCCTGGTGACGGGCTCGAAGGTCGTCTCCAAGCACCTGACCCTGGTGATGAAGGCCTGCACGCAGTGCGAGGCCGAGGGCGATGCCTGCTTCGATCCGGAGCGGAACCCGGCGCTCAAGCGCGAGATCAAGGCCGCCCGCCGCGCCTCCGTGCCGGATTCCTACATCAAGCGCGTCGTGCAGTTCGCCCGCCAGGGCTTCACCAAGATCGAGTTCCCCGTCTACGACACCGACTGGGATTCGGAGGCCTACCTCACGGTCGCCGGCCAGAACTCCAACAACTCGGTCTCGCTGACCGACGATTTCCTGCGCGCCGTCGAGGCGGATGCCGACTGGCAGCTGACCGCCCGCACCACCGGCAAAGTCACCAAGACCCTGAAGGCCCGCGACCTGTGGGAGCGGATCGGCGAGGCCGCCTGGGCCTCTGCGGACCCGGGCCTGCACTTCAACACCACGATGAACGACTGGCACACCTGCCCGGCGGGCGGGCGGATCCGGGCCTCGAACCCGTGCTCCGAGTACATGTTCCTCGACGACACCGCTTGCAATCTCGCCTCGGCGAACCTGCTGACGATGTATGACCGGGACACCAAGCGCTTCGACGTGGAGGCCTTCGAGCACCTCAACCGCCTCTGGACGGTGGTGCTCGAGATCTCCGTGATGATGGCGCAGTTCCCGTCCAAGGAGATCGCGGAACTCTCCTACCGCTACCGGACGCTGGGTCTCGGCTACGCCAATATCGGCGGCCTGCTGATGACCATGGGCCTTCCTTACGATTCCGACGCGGGCCGGGCGCTCGCCGGTGCCCTCACCGCCATCATGACCGGCGTCGCCTACGCCACCTCGGCCGAGATGGCCGCGGAACTCGGCACCTTCCCGGCCTACGACGAGAATGCCGACGCGATGCTGCGGGTCATCCGCAACCATCGCCGGGCCGCCCACGGCGAGGCCGGTGGCTACGAGTTCCTGAACGTCGCGCCGGTCGCCCTCGACCACGCCAACATCCCGCAGGCGGATCTGGGCGACCATGCCCGCGCCGCCTGGGACCGGGCGCTCAAGCTCGGCGAGGAGCACGGCTACCGCAACGCCCAGGCCACCGTGATCGCGCCGACCGGCACGATCGGCCTCGTGATGGATTGCGACACGACCGGCATCGAGCCCGACTTCGCCCTGGTGAAGTTCAAGAAGCTCGCCGGCGGCGGCTACTTCAAGATCATCAACCAGGCCGCTCCGGACGCCCTGCGGGCGCTCGGCTACCGCGAATCCGAGATCGCCGAGATCGAGGCCTACGCGGTCGGCCACGGCTCGATGGGTCAGGCGCCGGGCATCAACCCGACGACGCTCCGCGCCAAGGGCTTCACGGACGAGAAGATCGCCGCGGTGGAGAAGGGCCTGAAGTCGGCCTTCGACATCAAGTTCGTGTTCAACCGCTGGACGCTCGGCGACGATTTCCTCACGCAGACCCTCCGGGTCCCCACCGAGAAGCTGTCGGACCCGACCTTCGAGCTGCTGCCGTTCCTCGGCTTCACCAAGAAGGAGATCGAGGCCGCCAACACCCACATCTGCGGGGCCATGACTCTGGAGGGCGCGCCGGGCCTGAAGCTCGAGCACTACCCGGTCTTCGACTGCGCCAACCCGTGCGGCCGGATCGGCAAGCGCTACCTCTCGGTCGAGAGCCATATCCGCATGATGGCGGCAGCGCAGCCCTTCATCTCGGGGGCGATCTCCAAGACCATCAACATGCCGAACGACGCCACGGTCGAGGATTGCAAGGCGGCCTACCTGCTGTCCTGGCGCCTCGCCCTCAAGGCGAACGCTCTCTACCGCGACGGCTCCAAGCTGTCGCAGCCGCTCAACTCGGCGCTCATCTCGGATGACGAAGACGAGGCCGATGAGGGGATCGAGGCCCTGATCCAGGCCCCGGCCGCCGCCAAGGCCGCCGCGGCCGCGGAGAAGATTGTCGAGCGGGTGATCGAGCGCGTCGAGCGGATCCGCTCCCGCGAGAAGCTGCCGGCCCGCCGGAAGGGCTACACCCAGAAGGCGGTGGTGGGCGGCCACAAGGTCTACCTGCGCACCGGCGAGTACGACGACGGCCGCCTCGGCGAGATCTTCATCGACATGCACAAGGAGGGCGCGACCTTCCGGAGCCTGATGAACAACTTCGCCATCGCGATCTCGCTCGGCCTCCAGTACGGCGTGCCACTGGAGGAGTACGTGGAGGCTTTCACCTTCACGCGGTTCGAGCCGGCCGGCTTCGTGCAGGGCAACGACGCGATCAAGAACGCGACCTCGCTCCTCGACTACGTGTTCCGCGAGCTGGCGGTCTCGTATCTCGGCCGCGCCGACCTCGCCCATGTCAGCCCCGCCGAGATCGGCGGCACGGTGATCGGCGGCGGCGAGAGCGGCGACACGACCCGCGAGGGCCCGAAGCCCGCGCCGGCCTCCTCGGTCGTGTCCCGCGGCCTGCTGCGCGGCTCGGCCGACCGGCTCACCCTGATCCAGGGTGGCCCGGCCGGTGCCAGCCTCGGCGTCGGCGCGGCGAGCGCCGGCCAGTCGGCGCCTGCCGGCGGCACGGTCCACGCGCTCCGCGGCAGCACGGCGCTGAAGGCGGAGCCTGCGGTGGCCGGTCAGACCGAGACGATCGCCGACACCCTCCCCTTCGCCAAGGCGGAGAGGAGCGTCGCCGACCGGCGGGCCGAGGCGAAGATGAAGGGCTACGTCGGCGAGGCCTGCCCGGAATGCGCGAACTTCACGCTGGTCCGCAACGGCACCTGCCTGAAGTGCGATACCTGCGGTTCGACGACAGGGTGCTCCTGATACGCCGACGGCTCGTACGATAAAGAAGGCCTAAGTTGCTTGCCGCTCTGAGTTGAACCTGCTGAGGTTTCAGCGAGATATATCTCAGAGCGGCATTCGACTGCCTGCGTCCGAGAGGGGCGCCGATTAGCGGACGATATCCGCGCTCACTGTACCGGTCAGTGATCCCCCGAAGATGTCGAGCATCTTCGGGGGAAGCTGCGCTTAGACGGACCGATGGTCTCCGCCCTGCGCGTGCGACGAGATCGAGATCTGTTCGCGATTAGCCTGTAGCGCCTGCGATGGCGCGGATCAGGCTTTTGTCCTGACCGGAGGTTGGAAGGGCGCGCGTGACGACGCGGTCATCGCGGCTGCCAAGCGGCCAGAGGGCGCCTATGTATCGGGCGAGGCAACGCCAGCCATCGAACCGGGCTGGTCTCCACTGAAGTTAGCCGATCCGCGCGCCCGCTGAGACGACGTCGCCATGACCTCATCGACTTCGACCAGCGCGGTCGTGATCGGCGCCTCCGGCGGTATCGGCCGAGCCCTTGTCTCCGGACTGGCCGCGAGCGGAGCCTACGCTCCGATCTTCGCCCTCTCGCGCTCGCAGCCATCGTTCCCGCACGGCATCCGCAGCCACGCGATCGACCTCACCGACGAGGCGTCGATCGCTGCGGCCGCGGCCGCGGTGGCGGAGGCCGGACCGGTCGGTCTGGTCATCGTCGCGACCGGCATCCTCCATCAGGACGGCGTCGCGCCCGAGAAGGCGCTGAAGGCGCTCGATCCCGGCGCGATGGCCGCCGTGTTCTCCATCAACGCGATCGGCCCCGCCCTCGTCGCCAAGCATTTCGTCCCCCTGCTGGCACGAGAGGGACGTTGCGTGTTCGCAGTCTTGTCGGCACGGGTCGGCTCGATCGAGGATAATCGCTCGGGCGGATGGTACGCCTACCGTGCCTCGAAGGCGGCTCTGAACCAGATCCTGCGGACCCTATCGATCGAGGTGGCCCGCAGCCGCCCACACGCGATCGTCGCCGGCCTCCATCCGGGCACGGTCGCTTCCAACCTGTCGCGGCCCTTCCGCCCAGATCCGGGTGCCCCCGACGTCTTTCGACCCGACGAGAGCGCAGCTCATCTTCTGCGCGTGCTCGGCGAGCTCGACGTGACGGACACCGGAAGCGTCTTCGCCTGGGACGGCGCGCGCGTCCCGGCCTAGGGCTCGGCACCGGTCAGCGCGAGGCGGCGGTCCCGCCAGGCAGATCGCGTTGCCCCGGACGGATCAGTCCGCGTCGTCCTGGACGTAGGACGCCAGGCCGTTGCCGAAGGACCACTCGTCGCGCGCGTTCGGCGACAGGACGATGAGCACGTCTTCCGGACGAAGACCGGGATCGGCGACGAGGTTGTCGGTGATCGCTCTGTAGAGAGCCTTCTTCTTGGCCGTGTCCCGCCAATTGCCCGCGACGATGTTGATGATTACCACGTCGTCGGTGCGGTGGAGCCCGAGATAGTCGGAATCGTAGATCAGTTCGTCCGACGCGTGCTGATGGATGAGGTGAAAGCGGTCGTCTGCGGGCACGCCGTAGGCGTCGCGCAGGCCGCGATGGATGCCGTCCGAGATGGCTCTGATATGGGCCGGTGACTTGCCCTTGAGGAGCGAGATCCGAACGAGGGGCATGGCTTGCGGTCTCCTGCGACGTCGAGCGGCTGACTGCCTTGACGCTCCCCGTTTACGCCCCCAGGATCGTCCGGAAAATTTGAAACACCTGAATAAAGACTTTCCGGAAATCGAAGCATGGCGACGCGCACCAACCTAGACATGGACGTGCTCCGCACCTTCGTGACCGGGTTCGAGCTCGGCAGTTTCGCCCGCGCGGCCGAGCGACTGGGGCGGTCGCAATCGGCTGTCAGCACGCAGCTCCGGAAGCTGGAGGAACAGGTTGGTCAGCCGCTCGTGCAGAAGGCGGGACGCGGTCTCGCGCTGACCGCCGCCGGTGAGAGCATGCTCGGCTACGCGAAGCGGCTCTTGGAACTCAACGACGAGGCGGTCGACCGGCTGCGCGGACCCGAGCTCGAGGGCTGGGCGCGGCTGGGCCTCGCGCAGGATTTCGCCGAGGGCTGGCTGCCGGCGGTGCTCAAGCGGTTCTCGCGGGCCTATCCGCGTGTGCGTATCGAGGTTCAGGTCGGGCTCGGCGCGCAGCTCGTCGAGAAGACCCTGAAGGGCGAGCTCGACGTCGCGCTGGTCTGGGGGGACGGCAGCGGTGCCCCTCACGCGCACCGGGTCGCCGAAGTGCCGATCCACTGGATCGGCCCCCCGGACCGGCCGGGTCTCGCGGACCCGGTCCGGGAACCCGTCCCGTTCGCGGCCTTCACGCCGCCGTGCACGTTCCGGTCCGCGGCCGTGTCTGCCTTGGACGGTCGCGGCTTGCCCTGGCGGCTCGTCTTCACCAGCCCCAGCCTCTCGGGACTCTGGGCCGCCGCCGAAGGTGGCTTGGGTGTCACCGCGCGCACCGCCGTCGGCCTGCCGAAAACGCTGAGCGTTCTCGATCCGGCCGCGACCGGCCTGCCGCCTCTTCCGAGCGCGTCACTGACACTCCACCAGGCCGAAGCCGAATTGGCGCCGGCCGTCGCGCGGCTCACCGATATTCTTCTCGAGACCATAAGGGAGCACGTCGCGTGAGGGCGCGATGGCCAGTGACGGGCTCTCGGAGCGCCGCAGACGCCCCCGGCCATCGAACATCAGTCCTCTCGGTCTCCGCCCGCGCGCGAACGGTGACCGATCGCCCTGGCCAGGACTTCTCGAGGAGAGACCGCGAGAGGCACCCGACCGCTGTTCGGACCTTGCCCTGACCGCGTCGCGAGGCTCGATCACGGGACGGCGGAGCCCAGGGTGACGTGGCTCCCGCCAGCGGAGATGAGGCCCCATCATTCGGTTTTGCCGAACACAGGGCGGTGAAATTTCAAATTATCCGAATTCTCAAGGTCACGTAAGCCTTCGTCCGTTGGCCGCCGCGGCGGTCGCGAAGCCACGGACCGACGACCATGCCCTTCATCAATGTCAAAGTCGCGGGCACGCCCCTCGCTCCCGAGCAGATCACGGCGATCCAGGCGGGCATCACCCGGTTGATGGCCACTGTCCTGCACAAGGTCGCGCCTCTGGTCGGCGTACTGGTCGAGGCGGTGCCTGTCGCGGGATGGAGCGTCGGTGCCGAGCCGATCGCCCGCGCCGCGCAAGTGGACGCCATCATCAGCGCGGACACGAACACGCCCGATGAGAAATCGCGCTTCATCGCTGAAGTAAACCAGCTCCTGAAGACCGTCCTCGGGGCCGAACTGGCGGAGGTGTCCTACATCGTCATCCACGAGGTGCCGAAGGACAGCTGGGGTTACGACGGCCTGACCCAGGCGGAGCGCGGGCGCCGCCGCGCATAGCTCGCAGCGTTCCGCAGGTGGGGGCGCCGGATCATGTGCCGGCCGACCGGCGCCGCCGGCCTATCACGAACGCGCCCGGCGCTTAATCCGACTGCCGGCACCAACGACGTGAAATTGTGGTGCCTGCAGCTTTTACGACATGTGGAACGGACAATCTGTATTAATCGTCTGGGATCGCCCAAAATCTCAGCTTGACGGCTCGACCCGTCTCGGGAGATCTCCCTCCCAGAGTGCCACGGTGAAGGGCACACCGCGCACGCGGAATCTTGGAGAGGAAACGATGGTCTTCGCAGGTCGCGCTGCAGCCGCGGTGCTGTTATTGACGATGGTGTCGGCCCCGGCGCGGGCCGCGGACCCGATCAAGATCGGGCTGAGCGGGCCCTATACGGGCGGCTCGTCTTCGATGGGTGTCTCGATGCGGGACGGCGCCAAGCTCGCCGCCGCCGAGATCAACAAGGCCGGCGGCGTTCTCGGCCGGCCGATCCAGCTGATCGAGCGCGACGACGAGGCCAAGAACGAGGTCGGCGCGCAGGTCGCGCAGGAACTGATCAACAAGGAGAAAGTCGTCGCGAGCGTCGGCTTCATCAATACCGGCGTGGCTCTGGCCGCCCAGCGCTTCTACCAAGAGGCCGAGATCCCGGTCTTCAACAACGTCGCGACCGGGACGATCATCACCAACCAGTTCAAGGAGCCGGACTACGACGCCAACTACGTCTTCCGGAACTCCGCCTACGACGTGCTTCAGGCCGGCCTGATGGTCGACGAGGCCCTCGCCCAGGGTCACAAGAAGATCGCGGTCCTGGCGGACTCGACCAATTACGGGCAGCTCGGGCGCGAGGACATCGAGAAGTATCTCGCGACCAAGAACGTGAAGCCCGTCGCGGTCGAGAAGTTCAACATCAAGGACGTCGACATGACGGCCCAGCTGCTGAAGGCGCAGCAGGCCGGCGCCGAGGTGATCCTGGCCTACGGCATCGGGCCGGAACTGGCCCAGATCGCCAACGGCATGGCCAAGCTCGGCTGGAAGGTTCCGATGATCACGAGCTGGCCGTCCTCGATGCAGAGCTTCATCGACATCGCCGGCACGAACGGCAACGGCGTGATCATGCCCCAGACCTTCATCGAGGATCAGACCCTGCCGAAGCGCAAGGCGTTCCTTGAGAACTACTACAAGACCTATGGCGTCACGAAGATCCCGACCCCCGTGGCCGGCGCCCAGGGCTACGACTCGATCTACCTCCTCGCTGCGGCGATCAAGCAGGCCGGCGGCACCGACGGCGCGAAGATCCGCGCCGCCCTGGAGAACCTGAACGAGAAGGTCGAGGGCGTGGTCACGACCTACGATAAGCCCTTCACGGCGAAGGACCACAACGCCATCTCGCGCAACATGGTGGTGTTCGGGAAGGTGCAGGACGGCAAGATCGTCTACGCCAAGGACGAGGACGCCAAGAACGCCGGCGTGGTTCGTCTGAAGGAGAAGTCCTCGAATTGAGGATCCGGACGCTGCGCCCGCGACGGGCGCGGCGGCTCCCTCGGGGCCGGCGGCGTCACAGCCCGCCGGCGCTCAGCACAGCGGTCCCGCGGCGCCCGCCGCGCGACCGGACGTCCCTCCGGCGACAGCGATCCCATGGAAATCCTGCTCCAGCTCATCGCGTCCGGCGTCGCGGTCGGCATGATCTACGCCGCCATCGCGTTCGGCTATCAGCTGACCTTCGCGACCTCGAAGACCCTCAATTTCGGCCAGGGCGAGGCGCTGGCCCTCGGGGCCCTGTTCGGCCTGACCCTGGTGCCGTTCGTCGGCTACTGGCTGATGATCCCGCTGGTCCTAGTCTTCGGCTTCGCCCTCGGAGCCGTGGTCGAGCGCCTCGGCGTGCGCCCGGCCGTGAAGATCAAGTCCGAGTACGGGTGGATCATGGCCACCATCGCGCTCGGCATCATCTTCAAGAACGTCGCCGAGAACGTCTGGGGACGTGACGACCTCAAATTCCCCTCTCCGCTGCCCGAGACGGCGCTTCAGGTCGGCGGCGTGCGCGTCCTGCCGATGGAACTGCTGATCGTCGCGGGCGCGCTGCTGATGATGCTGGCGGTGGAGATCTTCAATCGCAAGTCGATCTGGGGGAAGGCGGTTGTCGCCACCTCCAACGACATCGACGCCGCCGGGCTGATGGGCATCAACACCCAGAAGGTCATCACCCTCTCCTACTCGATCAGCGCCATGACGGCGGCCTTCGCGGGCGTGCTGGTGGCGCCCGTCACCCTGACCGGGGCGACGATGGGCTCCGTGCTGGCGCTCAAGGCCTTCGCGGTGGCGATCATCGGCGGCCTCGAATCCGGCCTCGGCGTCATCGTCGGCGGCCTGATCCTCGGCGTCGCGGAGACGCTGACCGGCTTCTACATCTCGACCGGCTACAAGGACGTGCCGGGCCTGATCCTGCTCCTCGTCGTCCTCTCCATCCGCCCGGTCGGCCTGTTCGGCAAGGCCGTCATCAAGAAGGTCTGAGCGTGACCTCCCGCGCAATTCTCACGGCAGCCTGAGCCATGGCGCAGACCCTCGCCCCCACCGAAGCGCCCGCCCCGGCGGCCGCCCCCAGCCTGTCGCGCCACGTCGGCATCCTCGGCGCCGTGCTGCTGGTCGTCGGCCTCGCGGTCTTCCCGCACGTGGTCACGAGCTCGTACTACATCCACCTGATGATCGTGATCGCGATCTACGCGATCCTAATCCTCGGGCTCGACATCGTGGTCGGCTATACTGGGCAGGTGAGCCTCGGCCATGCCGGCCTGTTCGGCGTCGGCGCCTACTCGGCGGCGGTGCTGTTCATGCACTTCAAGCTCGGGATCTGGTGGGGCATCCTGGCCGGGATCGGGGTGACCTCCGCCTTCGGCGTGCTGCTCGCGGTGCCGGCCCTGCGGGTGACCGGCCCCTACCTCGCCATGGTGACGCTGGCCTTCGGCACCATCGTCCAGATCTTCATCAACGAGCTGACGCCGCTGACCAACGGTCCCCTCGGCATCACCCTGCCGCCGGCCCGAGTCATCGACTTCTCGCTGCTGGGCCTCCAGGCCCCCTGGGGCGCGGCCGGCCGCAAGCTCGAATTCTACTACCTGGTCTGTCTGGCGCTCCTGGCCACGATCCTGGTCGTCAACCGGGTGGTGCGCTCGCCCTACGGCCGCGCCTTCGAGGCGCTGCGCGACTCGCCGATCGCCTGCGATTGCATGGGCGTCAGCGTCTACCGCTACAAGGTCTACGCCTTCGTGATCTCGGCGGCTTTGGCCGGCCTCGCCGGCGCGCTGTTCGCGTGGTCGGAGCGCTACGTGGCGCCGAACTCCTACGGGTTCGAGCTGACCGTGCTGTTCCTCCTCGCCGTCACGATGGGCGGCCGCAAGTCGCGGGCGGGGCCGATCATCGGCTCGGCGATCATCGTGATGATGCCGAACGTGCTCGCCGATATCGGCCTGGTGCGGATCATGGCGGGGATCATCGCCGCCGCGGCACTGGTCGTGGGCGCGCTCGCCTTCCTGCGCCGCCGGGAGAACCGGTTCGCCCTGCTGGTGCCGGTCGCGCTCTGCCTCGCCTTCTTCCCGGCCACGCTCGCGCTCGAATCGGTCACCGACTTCCGGCTGACGGTCTTCGGCCTGATGATCCTGTTCGTGGTGTATTACCTGCCGGACGGGATCGTGGGCTTCCTCCGCGAGAAGATCCCCGCCCTGCGCCCGGCCCACACGGCCGAGGGCAAGAGCCTCCACGCCGAGGGCGCGGCCCTCAGCGTGCAGAGCGGCGACCGGGGCGCCGACCCGCTCCTCACCGTCGATCAGGCGCTGATGCAGTTCGGCGGCCTCAAGGCGCTGGCCGGCGTCGATCTCACGGTGCGGCCGGGCACGATCCACGGGCTGATCGGTCCCAACGGATCCGGCAAGAGCACGATGATGAACGTGCTCACCGGCATCTACAAACCGACCGGCGGCAGCGTGACCCTCGCGCGCGGTCAGGGGACGAAGCGCCTCGACGGGCGCACCCCGTCGGAGATCGCCGCTGCCGGCGTGGCCCGCACCTTCCAGAACGTGCAGCTCTTCCGCGAGATGACGGCGCTCGAGAACGTGCTGGTCGGCCTGCACCACAGCTTCCGCGGCACCCTGTTCGACGCGATCCTCGGCACGCCCCGGCGGCGCCGGGAGGAGCGCGAGCAGCGCGCCCGCGCGATGGCGATCCTCGACTTCGTGGGCCTCGGCGCCCTGGCGCAGGTGGAGGCCCGCAACCTGCCCTACGGCAAGCAGCGGCTCCTCGAGATCGGTCGCGCGCTCGCCCTCGACCCGGTCCTGCTGCTCCTCGACGAGCCGGCCGCGGGCCTCACCGCCCCCGACATCGCCGAGCTGACGGCGATCATCCGCAAGATCCGCGATGCCGGCATCACGGTGATCCTGATCGAGCACCACATGGACGTGGTCATGGGCCTGTGCGACCGCGTCAGCGTCCTCGATTTCGGCCACAAGATCGCCGAGGGCAGCGCCCGCGAGGTCCAGGCCGATCCGAAGGTGGTCGAGGCCTATCTCGGTAGCCCCGTCGCCGACGAGGAGATGACCCATGCTTGAGGTCACGGGTCTGTCGGCCGGCTACGGCCAGGTCGAGGTTCTGCACGGCCTCGACTTCCAGGTTCCGAAGGGCCAGGTCGTGGCGCTGATCGGCTCCAACGGGGCCGGCAAGACCACCACGATGCGCGCCCTGTCGGGCATGATCCGGCCGCGGGCGGGCTCGATTCGCCTCAACGGACAGGAGATCGGCGGCCTCGAAAGCCACGACGTCGCCCGGTTCGGCCTCGCGCACTCGCCGGAGGGCCGGCGCGTCTTCCCGACGCTCTCGGTCGAGGACAACCTGACCCTCGGTGCCTTCCCGCGCCTGACCGGCTCGCGTCCGAAGGGCGACGTCGCGGCCGACCGCGAGCGGGCCTTCGAGATGTTCCCGCGGCTCAAGGAGCGGCGCGCGCAGCTCGCCGGCACGCTCTCGGGCGGCGAGCAGCAGATGCTCGCCATGGGCCGGGCGCTGATGCTGCGGCCCGAGATCCTCCTGCTCGACGAGCCCTCGATGGGCCTCGCTCCCAAGCTGGTGGAGGAGGTCTTCCGGATCATCCGGCTGCTCAAGGCCGAGCAGGTGACGATGCTGCTCGTCGAGCAGTTCGCCATGGCGGCGCTCGGCGTCGCCGACCACGCCTACGTGCTGGAGAACGGCCGGATCCGCTTCCAGGGCCCGGCGCAGCAGATGCGCAACGATCCGGCCGTGCGGGCGGCGTATCTCGGCGGCAGTCACTGACATCCGACCGCGGATCGGCGCCGCGCGTGGCCTGGGATGTCCCCCAGTCCCGGCGCCCGGCATGACCCTGTCTCGCCGGGGCCGGCGGGTCACGCCCGGCGCACTGTCGTCGGCGCGGCTCGCGAGTGCCTGACGGTCGGCGCATCACCCTCGCGGACAAGCGCCCGCGCTCGCGAACGCCCTACAGGATTGTCCGACGCCGGGGTGCGGGCGGCCCGGTGTTTGCTGAGGTTCGCCGGGGACAACGCTGAGGCCGGTCGGGCTCTGATGCCCGTAGGCCGCGCCGCCGCTCTCCTGTAGAGACCGTCGGGACGCGGCCGGCGCGACGGCCACACGGGAGGTGTCGATTTTGGACGACGGTTGGGCGACTGCCTTAGGGTTGTTTGCCGTCCTCGCCCTGGTTCTGGCGAACGGCTTCTTCGTCGCAGCGGAGTTCGCCCTGGTCGCGGTGCGCAGGAGTCGCGTCGCCGAACTCGTCGCCGAGCGGCGCGTGAACGCGAAGGCGCTGCTCTGGGCCACGGACCACCTCGACGCCCACCTCGCGGCGACGCAGCTCGGCATCACCATCTCGTCCCTGGCGCTCGGCTGGGTCGGCGAGCCGGCGCTGGCCCACCTGATCTTGCCCACACTGACGTGGCTGCCGGACATGCTCTCGACGGCGGCCGCCCACACGGTCGCCGTGGTGATCTCGTTCGTCATCATGACGGCGCTGCACATCGTGCTGGGCGAGTTGGCGCCGAAGAGCCTCGCGCTCCAGCGCAGCGAGCGCACGGCCCTGGCGGTGATCCGTCCGCTCAGCGTGTTCCTGTTCGTGTTCCGCCCGGCCATCCTGTTCCTCAACGGGCTCGGCAACGGCGTCCTGCGCCTGTGCGGATTGCAGCCCGGCCACGGCGAGGGCGGCCACCACTCGACGGCCGAGCTCAACCTCCTGGTCGAGGCGAGCCGCGAGGCAGGCCTCATCCGCGAGGCTCAGCAGGAAGCGGTCGAGCGCATCTTCCGGCTGGGGGACCGCCGGGTCCGCGAGATCATGACGCCGCGCCACGAGGTCGAGTGGGTCGACCTCGACGGATCACCCGAGGAGATCACGCGGGCGGTCCGCGCCTGTAGCCACGCCCATGTTGTCGTGAGCCGCGGCGGCATCGACGAGGTCGTCGGCGTGCTGCGTAAGCAGGACCTGCTCGATCAGATCCTCGACGGGCGGACCCTCGATATCGCCACCGCCATGCGGCCGCCGAACGTCGTCCACGAGGGCATGACGGTTCTCACGGCGCTGGAGAGCTTCCAGCGCAACCCCGTGCAGCTGGCGGTGATCGTCGACGAGTACGGCAGCCTGGAGGGCATCGTCACGCAGACGGATCTCCTCGAGGCGATCGCGGGCGACATACCCGAGGTCGGTGAGGACCCGGCGGTCGTCGAGCGCGAGGACGGCTCGCTGCTCATCGACGGCATGATGCCGGCCGAGGACGCGTTCGAGCGTCTCGCCTTCAACGATCCGCCGGGCACGGACGACTACACGACTTTGGCCGGCTACGTGATCTTCCAGCTCGGCCGCATTCCGGCGGCGGGGGACGCGTTCGTGGCGGAGGGGTGGCGTCTCGAGGTGGTCGACATGGACGGCCGTCGCATCGACAAGGTCCTCGCCACCCGCTTGCCGGCGCGGGCGCCGGTCGGAGGGGCGTGAGCGCGTCGCCGGACCATCAATCGGCGCATGTCCAATCGGCGCATATGCCTGCGAGAATCGCGGGCGCGTCGTCTCGCGCGGCGGTAGCCGTCGACCGCGCGAGTTCGGAGCGATATCGCGACCGTCAGTAGCGATCGTAGCGATAGCCACCGTAACGTCGCCCTTCGTAGAAGCGCGCGTCCCTGCGTCCGTAGCCACCGAACTCACGGTGGCGGCGATAGCCGTGCGCGGGCGCCCAGGGTGGCGGGCCGCCGTGACGGAAGCCCCGCTCTCCGCGGGCCCAGGGCGGATCGGCGAAGGCGGCCGAGGTCGATTCGAGGATGCCTCCGGCCAGTGTCAGTGTGCCGAGCAGGATCAGCGTTGGCGTGCGGATCATGGATGCCTTCCTCACAGCGGGGGCGTCCCGCGTCGCCCCAGTTACGGTGCTCCGCGGCAAACCGTTCCCCGCCGTCGCGAAGGCACGAGGCCGGTCAGCTCGGAGCCTCTCCGAATAACCGCGCGGTCTTCAGGATCGCGCTGGTCCGAGAATAAGCACAGGTGGCGATGGAACGGCACAGGTTCCGGTGGAACAGGCGTTCACAGCGTGATCGTGCGCAGTCACGACGTCGATAGCGGCACGAATTGTCGGAACGGTCCCGGAGATCCTGCCGTTTAGGGGCTCCAAAACAGGAGACGCTCCATGACACGCTTGCCGATTATCGTCCTCGCCACCCTCGCACTCGGGGGCAGCGCCGTCGCCGCCGAGCAGGGGGCCTCGTCCAAGACTCCGGGCCACGAGATGCAGGATCGCGGGAGCCGGGCCGGGAGCCCGGGCGCGTCCGGTTACGCGCCGGGCCACGAGATGAAGTCCGGCGGGACCGACTCGACCGGTTCGACGTCGCGAAGCGGCGGAAGCACGACGGGCACCACCGGCACCAGCTCGACCGGCACCCGTCGCTGACACGACCGTCGTCCCGTCCGGCTATTTTGCTCGACGGGACGAACCAGCTGCAAGTCGAGCAATGCTGATCAATAAGGATCCGGGCTCGGTTCCGGCTCATGAGGCGCGGATCGTCGAAGATGAATTGTCGATGAACGGCAGGATTGATTAATTTCGTGAGCCGTGGAACGCGATGATTGGCGACTGCATTTCTCGTTTCAGTTCAATGAACGAGGTTGGAGTATGAAGAAGCTTATCACGACCCTGGTCGCCGGCACCGCGCTGCTGGGTGCAGCCTCTGCCGCTCAGGCCCATGAGTGGGGTGGCGGCTATGGCTACGGCTACGGTCCGGGTCACGGCCATTCTCGCGTGATCGTGCGCGAAGGCTACGGCGACGGCTATCGCGGCGTTCGCTTCGGCCACCGAGACTGGGATCGTCCGGATGTTCGCGTGATCGAGCGTCGCGGGTACGGTCATCGTCACCACGACAACGATTGGGACGATTGATCCGACCCGGATTCATGCGGAGCAGAGAGGCGCCCGGCCGGGCGCCTCTTTTTTTATTTCCGATCATCGGCGCACCGCATGCAACGGTTTGGCGCCCGTCCGGCTTTCTGAGCGGCTCATCGACACGAGGAACAGCATCGCTATGCCGGTACGTCTGATCACGACTGCTCTGCTTCTGTCCGCAGGAGCCACGGCCGCGCTCGCCGCGCCCATGTCGGCCGACGACAAGGCGGCGCTCCAGCAGCAATGCATGGGCGATTTCACGACCTTCTGCGGTGGCATGCCGCCTGACGATGGGCCCGAAACTCAAGCCTGTTTCGAGAAGAATATGGCCAAGCTGTCGCCGGGCTGCCAGGGCGCCATCCAGAGCTACAAGCAGGGCAAGAAGGGCTGATCCAACCCGGCTGTCGTCTCCCAAGATCGGACGCGATCAGCCTCGCCATCGGTCCCGCGCGGGTCTGATCGCACAGGCAATACAGCGGATCGAAGACCGTAGACGCGGGGGCGGCCCGAGCCGCCCCCGCCGGTGTTCAGTAGCTGTAGGACCGGCGTGGGTAGGCCTGGGGCGCGCCGTACCCGGTGTCGCGCGGCTGGACCCGCGACCCGTACTCGATCTCCTTGCGCCGCGCCTGCCGGTTGGCGAGGTAGCGGCCGCCCAGGCAGCCGGCGACGGCGCCGACGACGCCGCGCTCGGCGAGGTAATGGCCCGCCAGACCGCCGATGATCGCGCCCTTGATACAGCCCTTCGCCTCAGCCGCACCGACGCTCATGAGTGTCACGAGAGCGATGGCGGATGCTTGTCCCACGATGCGCATACTGATGCTCCTCTTCGATCCGGAAGAGAATGCACCTGCGTCACGACCGTTCCGGACGTCGGAAAAGGGGTCGGCGCCCCCTTGTTCGTCGCTGCGGAGGTCCGACTGTTTCGCGCGCGTCGCTTCGTCCTGATGTCGGCGCCGATCCTGTGGCTCCGCGACCGACGATCGTGCCGGACGGAGCCGTCGCCGTCGGAGGTCGTCCTCCGCAAGCAATGGCCCGTTCCGGAGCTGCGGTGCGCGTGCGGAGCGGCGGTTGCCACTCGGCTTGACTACAATACTTAGGACTCCTAATTATCGATCCATGGACCACGCGGCCGACCCAGATCCCGTCCTGATCCGCCTGCGCGAGGGCTTCGAGCGCGTCGCCCTCGTGCTGCGGGCCGATCTGTGGGCGGCCGCGGGCGATGCGGGCCTGAATCCGACACAGGCGCAGGTGCTGGCGCTGCTCGCGGGACGCCCGGCCGGCCTGAGGGCGAAGGAGATCGCCGCGCAGCTGGCCGTCTCGGCACCGAGCATGGCCGACACGCTCGCCGCGCTCGCCCGCAAGGCCCTGCTGACGCGTGCGCCCGATCCCGCGGATGCCCGCGCGGTGATCGTGCGCCTGACCGACGAAGGCCGCGCGCTCGGGCGCGCCCTCGTCGCGGCCACGTCACAGGTGATGTCGGCTCTGGCGCGGCTGACGCCGCCTGAGCAGGCGGATCTCCTCCTGACCCAGATCAAGCTCATCCGGACCCTGCAGCAGGCGGGCGCCATCCCCGTGCAGCGGATGTGCGTCAGCTGCCGCCATTTCAGGCCGAACGCCCATCCGGCCGAGGCCCAGCCCCACCATTGCGCCTTCGTGAACGCTGCGATCGGGACCCGGGATCTCCGGCTCGATTGCGGCGAGCATGAAGCGGCCGATCCCGACGTCCAGGCTGCCACCTGGACGTCCTTCGCGAATGGATCGCCGCCCCTCCGAGCACCACGAGAGACCTGAAAGGACACATCGTCATGACGAGGATCAAGGCACGGGGCGTCGGCCTCGTGGCGGCGGCTCTGTGCGTGCTCTCCACCGGCGCCTCGGCCGAGTCCATCCGGGCGCAGCCAAGTCCCGCTGTCCTGGCGTCGTTCGACATCGTCGAGACGACGATCGCGACCAGGGGCGACACCGCCGTCTTCACCACCCGGGTCCGGGGCGAGGCGGGCAAGGACAAGCCGGATGCCACCGGCAAGTTCGAGGGCTCGAGCGTCTACGCCTACGTCTGGCCGACGACCCTCGACAGCGACGCGATCGGCTTCGACAAGGCTCAGGGTATCGTGGCGCTCGCCGTCACCTTCCACCCCGATTTCGACGACGCGGCCTACGGTGCCAGGAACCGCCATGTCTGGCACCCGCACTGGGTGGTGCTCGCCAAGGACGCGGCCTGCGGCGGCGGCCTGAAGGTCGTCGATATCCCGGACGGCGCGAAGCCGAAGGTTCCGCCGACCTGGCCGAAGGTCCCGCTCCTGATCGACAGCCCGGACTACCCGACCACCTTCCGGGGCGACACGGTTCAGGTCGAGATCCCGGTCTCGCTCATCACCGGCATCAAGGGTGCCTCGTTCGACGGGGTGACGTCCGGCCTCAAGGTGAACGGCAACCTGCACGCGCCGCTGCTCTGCGTCAGCGACGTCTTCAAGGTCGCCTCGGGCAACCTGTCGCTGCCGGGCAAGGTGACCCCTCAGAAGTAGGACGCGCGACAGGAAGCGGTTCGGCGACTGCCATCGCCGAACCGCCGGAAGATCCCCCTCCGAGCATCAGAGAAGGACGAACCACCATGGCATATGCCCGCCTCGACGATCCACCCCCGGCCGCGGCCGGGCCCTCGCCGCGCGCAGACGTGATCGATCGCCGACCCGTGAGGGCGCCGACCGCGCCGAGGATCGCGGCGCTGGCACGCCTCGGCGGGATCCTTCTCGCGCTCCTCGCGCCGCCGACAGGGGCGATCGCCGCCGATGCCCAGGACCTGGTGGAGGCTCTGCGCACAGTCGCCGGCAGTCGGCCCGGCGTGCGCCCGACCTTCGCCAAAGGGCAGTGCGTCCGCGGCACCTACACCCCTGCGGCCGAAGTGGGACAGGTGACGCGGTCGATCAGTTTCACGCGGCCGTGGCCTCTCGTCGGGCGGTTCTCGGTCGGCGGCGGCAACCCGTCGGTGCCGGACGCGACCAGGACCGTTCTGCGCGGCTTCTCGATCAAGCTCCTGTCGGACGGTGGCGAGACCCATCTGCTGTTCGAGAACGCGCCGGTCCACTTCGCGCGGACCGTCGACCAGATGCTCGCGTTCCTGCAGGTCCGCGTTCCCGGCCCCGACGGCAAGCCGAATCCGGAGGCCATCGCGGCCTTCGCGAAGGCCAATCCGGAGACGACGCGCCAGGCGGCCTTCGTCGCCGGCAAGCCTGTCCCGGGCAGCTATGCCGGCCTCGTCTATTGGGGCGTGCACACGTTCACGGGGCTCAACGCGGACGGCCGTGCCGTGCCCTTCAAGTTCAAGATCGTGCCCCGAGCCGGCGAGATCACCCTCAGCGACGAGGAGGCGAAGGGCAAGCCTGCACACTTCCTGGCCGACGCGCTGCGGGAAGAGCTGTCGAAGGGCCCGGCGGGGTTCGACGTCGTGGCCCTGCTCGCCGGGCCCAACGACGATCTCGGCAGCGACATCACCCAGCGGTGGCCCAACGAGGACGACCGGAAGGCGGTCACCCTCGGCACGATCGCCGTGACCGGCATCGAGCCGAACGAGACCTGCGACCAGGGCACCTTCGACCCGGGACAGCTGGCGGACGGCATCGACGCGCCGAAGGACGAGATCTTCGCGGCGCGCCGCACCGCCTACGGGATCTCGTTCGGCCTCCGCTCCCAGTGAGCCTCCTCGGCCCGGCGGCTGCCACCGCCCGGCCGCCACACCCGCGGGCCGCGCCTCGACAGGGCGCCGCGCGGCCAGCGGCCGATGCGACCAGACGGCCGCCCGTCATCGACGACTGGAGCTCCGGAGAAGCGGCATGACCATCCTGGCCCCCGAACTCGTGACCGGTCGCTGGTTCAACACGCCCGCGCCACTTTCCCTCGCCGCGCTGCGCGGCACGGTCGTCGTGCTGCACGCGTTCCAGATGCTGTGCCCCGGCTGCGTGGCGCACGGCACGCCGCAGGCCGAGAAGCTGCACCGGATGTTTGCCGGCAACGGCGCGGTCGCGGTGATCGGCCTGCACGCGGTGTTCGAGCATCATGCCGCCATGACCGAAGTCGCCCTCGAAGCCTTCATCCACGAGTATCGTCTGACCCTGCCGATCGCCGTCGACCTCCTCGAGGACGACGGTCCGATCCCGCAGACGATGCGACGCTACGGTATGCGCGGAACGCCGACCACGATCGTCATCGACCGCGACGGACGCGTCCGGGAACACGCCTTCGGGCAGGTCGACGACCTCGCGCTCGGGATCCTCGTGGGCTCGCTGATCGCGGCACCGGGCACGGGATCGATGCGCGGGGAGTTGGCACCGGACGGGTGCGACGAAGCCGGCTGCCGGCTCACGGAGGAAGCGCGGCCATGACGGCGCCTCTTCTCCCACCCGTCCTCCCGCTCGTCCTCGCCGGCCCGGTCGCGCCGCTGGGACCGGACGGTCCGCCGAGCGGCATCGTCAAGAACCCCGTTCCCGCGCCGTGGCGGATCACGGCGACCGGTCTCGTGGGCGATGCCCAGGCCGATCTCCGGTACCACGGCGGTCCCGAGAAGGCGCTCCACCAGTATCCGCAGGACCATTACGCCGCCTGGGCCACCGAGATCGGCGATCATCCGCTGCTCTCCGCACCGGGCGCCTTCGGTGAGAATCTCGCCACGACGGGCTGGACAGAGCGCGACGTCTGCGTCGGCGACGTCGCCCGCTTCGGCTCGGCGCTGCTACAGGTCAGCCAGGGGCGCCAGCCCTGCTTCAAGCTCGACCGACGCTTCGGACGATGCGGGATGGCGCTCGCCGTGCAGAGAACGGGGCGGACGGGCTGGTACTGGCGGGTCCTCGAGGACGGCGTCGCCGAGCCGGGCGACAGGATCGAGCTCCGCGCGCGTCCGCGGCCGGACTGGTCGCTCGCGCGCCTGATCCACCTCTTCTACGTCGACACGCGCAACCGGTCCGAGCTGCACGCCGCGAGCGCGATCCCGGAACTGGCGGAGAGCTGGCGCCTGCTCCTGCGCCGACGCTTGCGGACCGGCGCGGTCGAGGACTGGTCGAAGCGCGTCACCGGACGGGATGGCGGGCCGGGCTCCTGATTGCGGGCGCGTCGATGCGGTTGGGCCTCGGACGAGGGGCCGGGCTGCCGGTCGGATGCCGGCCACGGCACGCGCTCATTGCGGGAAGGCCGACGGGAACAGGCGCCGGAGATGCGCGTGCAAGCCGGGCTCGCGCCACGTCCGGCCGCGCCAAGCGAGGTGCCCGTCCGGCCGGATCAGGCAGGCCATGGTCCCCGCGCCGTAAGCCTTACCGAAGGCCCCCGTCGGATCCGCGAGCGTCGTCACGCCCGGGATGGGCACCTCGCTGCCGATGACGACGACCCGGACGCGGGAACGGTGCTGGCGAGCCCAGATCGGCAGATCGGGGCCGGCCACGGCGTCCGACATCCCGGCAGGATGAATGAGGAGGACGTGCTCGGTGCCTCTGAGTTCGTCGAAGAGCCGCGTCGGGAAGCCGAGTCCGTCGCGGACCAGCCCGTTGACGTCGGGCGCCCGGTCGCCGGCCCTCGGGCCGGCCTCCGTCGGCTCCGTCGCGTCGCCGGCGATCCAGGCCGTGTTCCGGTAGCTGACGAGGACCTGCGTGTCGGCGAGGCGGTCCGGCGCGCCGCCGCGCTCCCGACCGTATCCCTCGCTCGCCGTCCGGGTCCGCGCGATCACGTCCGCGCCCACCGGGCGCCGCTCCCCCTCGTAGCTGTCGAGGAGAGCCTCGGGGCTGGCGCCCCGAAGAACCAGGGCGAGCTTCCAGGCCAGATTGTAGGCGTCCTGGATCCCGGTGTTCATCCCCTGCCCGCCGGTCGGCGGGTGGATGTGGGCGGCATCGCCCGCCAGGAAGCAGCGGCCGCGCCGATAGGCGGCGGCGAGGCGCATGCTGATGCGGTACACCGACGACCAGCGCAGATCCGACAGGCGCGAGCCGTCCGGCAGGAGATCGTCGGCCACGGCCTGCAGGTCGGCCAGCGACGGGCCTTGAAGCTCGGCCTGGAACCCGTGGTCCGACCCGCCCGCCGGCACCAGATGCTGCGGCGCGAGCATCGAGACGCGGTAGCGGCCCGGCTCGGGGAGCGGGATGGCGATGAACATGTCGGGCGGGGCGTCCTCGTTCAGTCGCAGCGCCCGGACCGCGAGGCCGTAGGGTACATTCCAGGCGATGTGCACGTCACCGAGCATGAACGGCCAGGGATAGGCCTCGCCCTCGAACGGGATGCCGAGCTGGCGTCGGACCGTGCTGTGGGCACCGTCGCAGCCGACGACGTAGCGGAAGTGCGCCTCCGCGACCGCACCGTCCGCCTCCTGCAGGTGCGCGCGGATTTCGGCGCCGTCCTGCTCCAGGGCCGTCAGGCGCAGGCCGCGCTCGACCCGGACGCCAAAGCGCTCCGCCTGACGGTTCAGTACGCGCTCGGTCTCGAATTGGGGCAGACCGAGCGACGCGTAGGGCAGATCGAGCGGTGGACTAACCGCGTCGATTGGCGGCTGGCCGTGCAGGATCGTGCGCAGGCCCGTGAGCCAGAGACCCGCGTCGATCATCTCGCGGGCGAGGCCCATGTCCTCCCAGACTTCCAGCGTGCGCGGGGTAACCCCGATCGCGCGGCAATAGGGCGACGGCCGCGCCGCAGCATCGACGACCCGGCAGCGCGCCCCGTGCCGGGCGAGTTCGCAGGCGAGCGTCAGACCGACCGGACCGGCCCCCACGATCAGTACATCCGCCATCGCATCCTCCCAGGACCGATCCCGAATCGTCCCAGCGCCCGCACCAATCTGAGATGGCCTGGCCGGAATCACGCCGTCGACGCGCGGACTATAGGTGCCGTTCGCGGGATCCGCCGCAGGCACGGCTCAGCGCGTTCCGGAGAGCCGACGGCGGAGGGCGCGCCACGACCTCCCCAAGTCGATTGATTTCGTCGACTGTGTTTCGCGCAGACATTGCATTGATGCCGCGGTTCGGGGTGCGCCCGAAAAGTCAATGCTTCTCCGGAAAGACATCATTGTATATGGAGCTGACCAGTATGGGGGCCGTGTCCTGGCGTCCCGGGGTCGCGAGAGATGTCGAGTTTCGACGAGTCGGTCGCGCGCCAGCAGCGGTTCATGGGACCGCTCCTGGTGGCGGCGATCCTGTTCGGCCTGGCCGGGCTGCCGGTCGCGGTCTGGCTCGACCTGCGCGGACTGTCCGAGCGCATGCTCGCCACGCAGGCGATCGAGACCGGCCGGATCATCGACCAGATGCGCAGCTTCTACGCCAGCGACGTCGTCCAGGCGGTCAACGCCGCGACCGGCCGGGTCGAGACGCGTCACGATTACAAGGGGGTGCCGAACGCGATCCCGATCCCCGCGACGCTCTCCCTGGAACTCGGCGAGCGGATCAGCGGCGGCGACGGCGCGGTGAAGTACCGCTTCGTCTCCGATCTCCCGTTCAAGGACCGCAAGCCGCACGATCTCGACAGCTTCGAGACCCAGGCCCTGGCGGACCTCCGGGCGCACCCCAAGACCGGTTTCGTCAGCGAGACGACGGGGTCCATCTTCGACCGGCAGGTGCGCATCGCGGCGCCGATCCGCATGGAATCCGCCTGCGTGCGCTGCCACAACGCCCATCCCCTGAGCCCGAAGACCGACTGGAAGGTCGGCGACGTCCGCGGCATCCAAGAGATCGTCCTGCACCAGCCGATCGCCGCCAACGTCTTCGCCTTCAAGTACCTGCTCGGCTACTTCATCCTGGCGGCGCTCGCCGGCACCACCTTCCTGCTGCTGCAGGCGCGCCAGTCCCGCCTCATCGACCGGATGAACAGGGAGCTGACCGAGTCGAACGGGTTCCTGGCGTCGGTCTCGGTGCAGATCGCCAAGTACATCTCGCCCCAGGTCTACAAGAGCATCTTCAGCGGCGAGCGGGACGTGTCGGTGGCGACCGAGCGCAAGAAGCTGACGATCTTCTTCTCCGACATCAAGGACTTCACCGCGACCACCGAGCGCCTGCAGCCCGAGGAACTGACCGCGCTGCTGAACGAGTACCTGACCGAGATGACCGCCATCGCGGTCAAGCACGGCGGCACGGTGGACAAGTATATCGGCGACGCGATGCTGGTCTTCTTCGGCGACCCGGAGAGCCGGGGTGTCCGCGAGGACGCGCAGGCCTGCGTTCGAATGGCGATCGAGATGCAGAAGCGCCTGGGCCAGCTCAACGCCCGCTGGCGGCGATCCGGCATCGAGCGCCCGTTCCAGGCCCGGATCGGCATCAACACGGGCTACTGCAACGTCGGCAATTTCGGCAGCGACGAGCGGATGGACTACACGATCATCGGCGCGGAGGCGAACCTCGCCGCCCGCCTCCAGGCGGCCTCTGTCCCGGGCGGCATCACCCTGAGCTACGAGACCTACGCGCTGGTGAGCGACATCGTCCAGGCGAGCCCGCAGGAGCCGATCCGCATGAAGGGCATCAGCCGCGAGATCGTCCCCTACGCCATCGAGGGCGACCTCACCGCCGAGGCCCCGGAGACGATCTTCTCCGAGCACGCCCGGGGGATCGACTTCTACGTCGACGTCGACGCCCTGGAGATGGAGGGCGCGGCGCGGCTCCGGAAGCGCCTGCTCGACACGCTCGCCGCCGTCGACCGCCGGATGACCGGGGCGGGCACCCCCTCGGATGACGGCACGCGGCCCTCCGCGGCCGGCTGAGGTCCGGGCGACCGCGTCAGAGCGGCAGGGTGGACATCGCCAGGGCGCCGTGGTGGCGGAGCGCGTTCGTGGCCGCCACCTGCCGCTCGAAAGCCGTCATCAGCCTGGGCGAAACGCCCTGGCTGTCGGGCAGGCGGATCGTCATCGGGTCGAGGAAGCGCCCGTTGACGCTCACCTCGTAGTGGACGTGGGGGCCCGTCGAGAGGCCGGTCGAGCCCATGTAGGCGATGACCTGCCCCTGATGGACGGTCGCGCCGACCTGAATGCCGTGCGCGAGCCGCTGCAGGTGATTGTAGGCCGTCACGTAGCCGTTGGCGTGGTGGATCTCGACGCGATTGCCGTAGCCGCCGCGCGGGCCCGCATACGCCACGGTCCCGTCGCCCGTCGCCATGATCGGCGTGCCGGCCTTGTTGGCCCAATCGACGCCGTTGTGGAAGCGGGCGTAGTGGAGGATCGGATGGACGCGCGTGCCGAAGGGCGAGGTGATCCGCCCGTCGGCGATCGGCATGCGCATCAGGAACTTGCGGAGCGAGTTGCCTGTCTCGCTGAAGTAGCTCGCCGTCCCGGCCTCGGGCGCCTCGAAGCGGTAGGCGCGGTGCTTCACCCCGCCGAGCGTCAGGGCGACGTAGCGCACCTCCGGCGGGCCGCCTGCCTTCTCGCTCGGGCTGAACAGCACCTCCAGCCGGTCGGACGGGGCGATCCGGCGCTGCATGTCCAGGCCGAACGCGAAGATGCCGACGATGCGCTCGGCCAGGATGTCGGGCAGGCCGTTACGCAGGACCGCCTCGTAGATGCTCCTGTAGAGGCTGGCGCCCGAGCCCTCTCCGTCGCCGTCGTCACCGGAACGCGACGCCGCGACCTGGGCCGACGGCGGCGCCACCGTGACGAAGCCGCCGGAATCCCGTTCCGCGACGATCTCCTCGACGCCGCCCGCGCCGTAGAGCGTCACCCGGGCGATTCGGCGCGCGGCCTCGCCGGCGCGCGACCGGACGAGGAGCAGGTCAACGTGCTGCCCCTCGGCCAGCCCGATGCGGGCATGCTCGCTGAAGGCGGCCAGGATGGCGGTCACGCGCGCCGGCTCGGCGCCGTTCGCCGCCAGCGCGTCGGCCAGAGTCTCGCCGCGCTTGAGCACGACGTCGTGCGTCTCGGTCAGGCTCAGGCCGGAGGCGGGCTGGGTCTCGGCGAGGTCGGTGATGTTCTCCGGGACGACCCGCACTTCGATCGCGTGGAACGGGTCGCGGCCCGTATCGGCGCCGGCGGCGGTCGCGGCGGCGTCGGCCGGCGCGGCGACCAGGATCTGCGAGAGCAGCCGCTGCGGCGCGAGCGGCACGGCGATCCGCGGCCCCGTCTCGCGCGCCTCATCTGACTGCCTCTCCACGAGGGCCGTGACGTCCTCGTCGCTCAGGCCGGGCGCGTCGTCGGGAACCGGCGTGCCCGCGAGCGCGGAGCGCGTGATCGTGACCGTGGTCGCGGACGGATCGTCCACCGGCTCGTCTGCGACAGGGGCGACCTCTCCGTCCGCGGCGAGCTGGCGCGTCGGATCGAAGGGTGGGATCTGCCCGTCGACCGCGTCGCCGGAGGACAGGCTCGTGACCAGTCGCACGAAGGGCTGGGTCCGGATGATCTCGCGCGCGCCGACCTGGTGGGTCACCGGCGCGGAGAACTCCTCCCGGTCCGAGGCGACGAGTTGGCGCCGCACGAGGCGGTCGCCGCGCTGTCCGACCACCCCTTGCCCCTCCGCGACCTGGGCAGGCCCCTGGCGGAATGTCGGCTTGGCCGGCGCGAGATCGCTGTCGACGGACATGCGGAGCGCCGCCCCCATGAGGGCCGCGCCGCAGGTGGCGATCAGGCAGCTGGCGCAGAGCCAGCGCAGGTTCAGCCGTCGCCGGTCGAGCGGCGTCGTCACTCCGTGGGTCGGGGCCGCGACCGGGCTGAGCGACAGGGACCTGCGCAGAATGGGCAGCTCGCCGCGCGGTGCTCGTCCGCCCTCGTCCATCCGGTCCCCTCACGCTCAAGCTCGCCGCTTCGGCGGTGAGTGCGGCCTGAATGAGGCTGCGACTTGCGCCTGGCGCGACGCTCGTCCGCTCAAGAAGCGCACGTGTCGGGCGCGGTAGCGGCGGGCAGGACGGGGCATTCGTCGACCGCCCACGATCGTTTCGACCGGACTCCGCCACGGAGCCGGGGAACGCCCGGCGCAGATCGCTGTTGCCCCAGTCGCCACAGAGGGTTGGGAGTCCGACCGCCGCGACTTCGGCACCTTCCCGCGACACATTCGGAGAATATGGTCATGGTCGACACAGACAGGATCACGGGCGCCGCGCGCACGCTCGGCGGGAAGGTGCAGGGCGCGGTCGGCGACGCCGTCGGCTCGGACCGTCACGCGCTCGAGGGGCGTCTCCGGGAGGCGCAGGGGACCGCTGAGAATCTCTACGGCCAAGCCAAGGACGCCGTGCGGCACGCGGCCGACGAGGTCTCGGACCACGCCGCCGAGGCCTACGACCGGAGCCGCCACGTCGCCTGGGAAGGTCATCAGAAATCCGTCGAGTGGCCGCACGCCTCCCTGATCGTGGCAGGTCTCGTCGGCTTCGGTCTCGGTTTCCTCGTCAGCCGACTCTGACACGGATCGCCACGTGCCGCCGTCGGCCTCACGTCGACGGGATCGCGGGGCCGCTAGCGCCGTGCGCGATTAGATCGGCACGGAGGCCAGGGCCGAGCCCATGCCGCGAAAGGCGCGGGCCCCCTTCTCCCGCGCGGGAGGGGGGATGCGCCGGTTCTCGACCGGGCACCGCCGTCCTAATCGAACCATCGCACATCGGTCGGAAGCGACCCGGCGGGTTCAGGCACATGCCGCACGCAGCCGCCACGCCCGTCGGAAGCCCATCGGCGCTGCCTGGCCGATCCTTGCGGCACAGAGGGTGTCGGCGACCTGCGAGGGTCCACGCCCGAGTCCGGGAATGAGCCTCCAGTATCCACGCCGTTTATAACTTGTGTTCCGTTATGGAACAGAGTCCTTGGCTCTATTCTCGCTCTAGACACCGCTGAGAGGTGTCTAATGCATCAGTTCATCGGCCTATTTGCCATCTTCGTCACGCTGGCCGGCGTGCTCCACACCTGGGGTGCGCCGCGCTGGGCGATCGCCGGCCTCTGCCTGATCGGTCTCCTCGGCGCGTCGGCCACGCTCGTCGGCATCCAACCCAAGGTGGCCCCGTCGCCGGTGTCCCAGGTGCAGTCGCTCAACGACGCGATGCAGCCCGTCTTCGAAGGCGTCTGGGACCCGCTGCGGCCCGGCCGGCTGCTGACGACGTCCCGGTAGCGTCTCCGGTCCGCGCGGCTTCTGAAGCGAGCCGCGTGTCCCGTCAGGCAGCCCGCGCCATAATCTAGAAGGTCGAGCGCGCCTCGATGCTGGAATAGTACCCGGAGCCCTGCACCCGATCCCGGACGTAGCCGGCGGCCACCGACATCTGGACGGGTCCGAAGCGGACGCCGGTCAGGTGGGCGCCGATCCGGTACTGGCGGAAGAAGTCGTCGCCGAGGAACAGCGCCTCGGGTCCGATATAGACGCCGTCGGCGAGCATGTAGCCGACGCGCAGGCGCGAGTAGTAGGCGTTGAACTTCGTCGAGTACGAGCCGTAGGCCGAGACCATGGTCCGGTCGGTCGGCGTCGCGTAGAAATTGCCCGCGACCTTCAGCCCGACGCCCGTACCGACGACCGGGTTGCCCGGATCGGGAATCGACAGCTGGTTGCTGCGGACGTTGAAGCCGATGAATCCTGCGAGGGCCGCGTCCTTCCAGACCCACTCGTAACCCGCCTGCAGGGCGCCTTCCTGCTGGTAGCCGGTGACCCGCGTCGCGACGGACCGGCCGGGATACGAGTAGGTGCCGCCGATGGCGTCCACGCGGACCCGCAGGCCGTCCCGGGTGGGTGAGCCGTTCGGCGCGGCGGTCACCGTCACGGAGCCGAAGGCCGAGCTGTTCGACGTGACGCTCGTGGATCCGTCGACCGCGACGGCCCAGCTGTCGTCGACCGCCTGCTGCGAGGCGCCCGTGTACCAGTCGGCGCCGGCGCTGCGCGCCGGGAGGTCGGCGGCGGCGGCCTGCGTGGCGGAGGCCGCCGCGCAGGCGCACAAGAGAGCCAGAACGGTCGTGAACGGAGTGCGAGGATGTCGGGCAGCTGGTTTCGCAGTCCCGCCCATATTCAAAGGCTCCGTTAAGGTACGATTTACGCTTTAACCAACACTCGTCGACAATAGTTAACATCCGCTTTTGGAAGGACTGAGTTTCGATCAGGGCGTCTGCGCGGAGAGCGAGCGCGAGAACCGCGCGGTCGCTGCGTCGGGCGGGACGCGCGGCGATCAGGCCGCGCGCGCGCGGACCGCGGCGTCGAGGACGACCTGCAGGTCCTCGTTGCGGAAAGGCTTGTCGATCCGCAGGAAGGCGTCGGCGGAGCGCGGCAGCTGGCCGTGTGGGCTGGCGAGGATGACCCGGATCTGCGGGTAGCGCTCGACTACGGTGGCGGCGAGCTGGAGGCCGGCCATCACCGGCATCGATTGATCGACGATCATCGCGTCGAAGGCGGCGTCGCGGGCGAGGATCTCGAGGGCGTGCGCCCCGGAGGCGGCCTGGACCACCGCGTGGCCGAGATCGGCGAGCACCTCTGCGACGCTGGCCCGCACGAGGCCGTCGCTCTCCACGAGCAGGATCTTCAGCCCCGCCGCGCGGATCGGAGGGAGCGTGGCGACGGCCGGGGGCGCGGCGGGCAGCCAGAACTCGGCCAGGAACGGCTCGGCGCCGGTGCCGTCGCGGATCAGGCGCCAGTGGCCGCCGCTCTCGGTCACGAGCGCCGCGGCCGCCGCGAGGGTCGGGCCTGCTGCCGTCGGCAGCGGCGCGGCCTCGGGTCGGCGACCGCTGCTGACGAGCACGCGCACGTAGGCCGCAACTTCCGCCGCGGCGCCCATGTCCTCGGGGGTGCCCTCGACGGCCGCGATGGCGAAGCCGGCGAGGCCGGCGTCTCGAATATGGAAGGCCAGGTTGAGGAGCAGCAGCTCCAGCACGCGCTCGCTGCACAGGAGGGGCGGCAACCCGGCGGGGATGCGGTTGAGGACCGGCATCTCGCCGAGGGCGTTCGCGGCCAGGAACGGCAGGTAGCCCTCGAAGGTGGTGGCGAGGTCGGTCTCGGCGAGGGTGATGCCGGTCTCGTCGCCGCGCACGAGGTGCAGCATCCGGCGGGTGAGCGCCGCGCCCCGGCGCGCGCCGGCCGTCGCCCGCCCGACCAGCCGTTCCTGGTCGTTCCCGAGGGTGTGGCGCCGCGCCAGCAGCGTGAGATTCGTCAGGACGACGGTCAGGACGTCGTTGAACTCGTGGACGATGCCGTCGGTCACCCGCCGCAGGACGAGGTTGCGACGCGGCTCGACGGGCTGCGGCAGGGTCGCCCCCTCGCCGCCCGGCAGCTTCCGCATCAGGGCGAAGAGCCGACGGTCGCCCCTGGCGTCGGCGAGGCACAGCAGCCTCACCTGGACCTGCTGCTCCGGCCAGTCGCGGAGGTGCAGGGTCACGTCGTGCGGGCCGTCGGCCGCGAGGGCGGCGTCGCGCGCCCGGTCGAGCACGGGCCGGTCCTCGGCGACGAAGCAGGCGGCGAACGGAGCGGCGATGGGGGCTCCGTCGTCGCCGGCCGCGCTCCGCGAATCCAATAGGGTCCGGCCGGTGTCCGGATCGATCTCGCAGCAGGCCCAGCCTGAGACCGCCTCGAAGGTGGTCAGCCGCGCCTTGAGGCGCGCGACCTCGGACCCGGCGCCGGCCATCTGCAGCCCGGCGCTGCGGCGATGACCCGCGAAGACGTCCGAGAGCGCCGCGAACTCGCCGATCCACGTGCGGGGCGCTTCGGTCTCGCCCTCGCCCCTCAGGAGGCGGCGCAGCGGTCGCGTCAGCCGCTCTCCCGCGACGAAGCCGAGCGCCGCCGCGCAGAGGATCAGGGCGAGCCCGACGCCCAGCATCCGCCAGTCCGGCGACGCGGCGAGCGCCGCGCCGGAGGGCACGGCCTGCGCCGTTACCAGCCATCCCGGCGAACCGATCTCGGCCGCGACACGCATCGGCGTCGTGGCCGAGACGGCCGTCGTCCGGAACGGGCTCGGGGCCCCCGACAGGACCCGGCTGTCCGGGGTGGCGACGAGGAAGCCGAGGGTGTCGGGCAGCGCCGCGGCGCGCCGCACCTCCTCCTCGACCTTGGTGAGATAGCTCGGGTCGGCGTCGAGGCGCAGCAGGCCGTCCTGACCGCGCTCGCCCAGCGCCACGGCGGTCCCGAACGGCGAGTCGGCCTCCGCCCCGTCGCTGACCACGATGACCCCGGCCGCGCGGCCGCGCAGGAACCACGTCTGCCGCGCGACGCTGCTGCCGACGCGGCGCTCGTCCCGGGCCGCCAGCACGGTACCGTCGGGCGCGACGAGGACGGCGTCCCGGTAGACCGGGTTGAGGTCGAGCCACCCGCGCAGGCGCGCGGCGCGCTGGTCGGCGGAGAGCAGGCCCTCGTCGTCGCGGAGCATCAGGGCGGCGTTGCGCGCGTCGACCACCGTCTGCCGCAGCCGCGCCGCGAGGGCGGCGACGTAGGCGCGCGAGGCCGAACCGACCATCTCCTGCGGGGACGCCGCGGGTCCGGGCCGCGCGGCCGGGACGACGATCAGGACGGCGGCCGCGAACCCCGCCGCCGCGGCGATCGCCACCTGCAGCGCGTTGAGCAATCCGAGGGAGATCTGCAGCGGCTTCGCGGTCATCCGTACGCCCGGGGGTCGGTCCCGAGCGAGGCGCGATTTTCGTTAAGGGTCGATTAAGGCCCGCGGCGCAACCCGGCCGTGCCCCCCGACGCGGCGCGGTCCGCCGGGCGGGTCGTTCCGACTATCCATGGCGCTCTACGTCGCCTGCGCCGCACCGAAGCCGTTTATAGCGAAGCTTTAGAACGGAATATTAATGTATTCGGCGCAACGGCGCGTCCCGGTCTCGTTCTCGCAGCCCGATCGACTTCGCCACGCCGGGCATCATCTGGGTTGCCCACATTCCTAAGTTAACCGTAATTTCCGGCCAAGTGGAGTGGGCCGGATATTACGAATGGGTTTGTTCATTGACCATCGTCGCTGTACAAACCCGGCGGTAGAGCCGTTGCACCTCGATCCGAGGGATTCTTGGCCCGGGAGGCTGTAGCGTGAGGCAGGCGTTGCGTTGGCTGGCCTGGGTTGGGGCGACAGTCGCCAGCCTCGCCCTGCTCAGCCAGCCGGTCGGGACGCAGGCCCAGCTCGCCATGAGCCTCGCCGCCATGGCGGTGATGATCGTGCTGTGGGCCGTGCTCGACGGGCCGCGCACGCGGTTCGTCTTCATGGCGCTCGGCAGCCTCGTGGTGCTGCGCTACATCCTGTGGCGGCTCACCAACACGCTGCCCTCGCCGGGCGACCCGGTCAGCTTCGGCTTCGGCCTGATCCTGCTGGTGGCCGAGCTCTACTGCGTCTTCATCCTGTTCGTCAGCCTGATCATCAACGCGGACCCGCTGCGGCGCGACCCGCCGCCGGCTGCCCCGGCCGCCGACCTGCCCACGGTCGACGTGTTCGTCCCGAGCTACAACGAGGATGCCGCGATCCTTGCCATGACCCTGGCGGCGGCGCGACAGCTGAACTACCCGCCCGAGAAGCTCACGGTGTGGTTGCTCGACGACGGCGGTACCGACCAGAAGTGCAGCGATGCCGACCCGGCCAAGGCCGCGGCGGCGCGCGCCCGTCGGGGCGAGCTGCAAGCGCTCTGCGACGAGCTCGGCGCCCGCTACCTCACCCGCGCCCGGAACGAGCACGCGAAGGCGGGCAACCTCAACAACGGTCTCGCCCATGCCCGGGGGGACCTCGTGGCGGTGCTGGACGCCGACCACGTCCCGTTCCGCTCGTTCCTGACCGAGACCGTCGGCTATTTCGCGCAGGATCCGCGCCTGTTCCTCGTGCAGACGCCGCACGCGTTCCTCAACCCCGACCCGGTCGAGCGCAACCTGCGGACCTTCGAGCGCATGCCCTCGGAGAACGAGATGTTCTACGCGGTCACGCAGCGCGGCCTCGACAAGTGGAACGGCTCGTTCTTCTGCGGCTCGGCGGCCCTTCTGCGCCGCACCGCCCTCGACGAGGCCGGCGGCTTCTCGGGCATCACCATCACGGAGGATTGCGAGACCGCCTTCGAGCTGCACTCGCGCAACTGGAACAGCGCCTACGTCGACAAGCCTCTGATCGCCGGCCTGCAGCCCGACACACTGGCGGACTTCATCGGCCAGCGCTCCCGCTGGTGCCAGGGGATGTTCCAGATCCTGCTGCTGAAGAACCCGGCCTTCCAGAAGGGCCTCAAGCCCATCCAGAAGATCGCCTACCTCTCCAGCATGACCTTCTGGTTCTTCCCGATCCCGCGGCTGATCTTCATGTTCGCGCCGCTGCTGCACATCTTCTTCGACCTGAAGATCTTCGTGGCCAGCGTGGACGAGTCGATCGCCTACACGCTGACCTACATCATCATCAACTTGATGATCCAGAACTACATCTACGGCAAGTTCCGATGGCCGTTCGTGTCGGAACTCTACGAGTACATCCAGGGCGTCTACCTGGCCAAGGCAATCGTCTCTGTCATCGCGTCGCCCCGCAAGCCGACCTTCAACGTCACCAACAAGGGGGCGACCCTCGACCACGACCACATCTCGTCGCTCGCCCTTCCGTTCTTCCTGATCTACCTGCTCCTGATGCTCGGCTGCGCCGTCGCGGCGTGGCGCTACCTGTACGAGCCCGGCGTGACCAACCTCATGCTGGTGGTCGGGCTGTGGAACTTCTTCAACCTGCTCACCGCGGGCGCGTCCCTCGGGGTCTGCGCCGAGCGGCGCCAGCTCGAGCGCACGCCCTCCCTGGCGATCGATCGCCGCGGCGTCCTCACGGTCGCCGGGCACAGCGTCGACGTCTCGATCGAGCGCGTCTCCGCCGAAGCCTGCACCTTGCGCCTCCTCGGCGGCGCCCTCGATCCGGGGCTCACGCGCCCGCCGCTGCGGGGGACGCTCAGCGTCGAGCCGACGGCCGGCGCGCGCCGGACCGCGCCGCTTCCGGTGCACCTGGACCAGGCGACGCGCGACGGACAGGAGCTCGTCATGCGGGTGAACTTTGGCACGCTGTCCATCCGCGACTACCCGGCGCTCGCGGGACTCATGTACGGGGACGCCGAGGCGATGCGGCGCTTCCAGCTGCGGCGGCGGCGGCACAAGGATATTCCCACCGGCACGCTGCAATTCGCGTGGTGGGGCTTGGTCGAGCCGTTCCGCGCGCTCCGCTATCTTCTCGCGAGCCGGCGCCCCAGGCCCGTCGAGATCGAGGAGGCGCCGGTCTACGACGCACCGCACGACGCCGCCGCGGCGCCGGTGCCGGCTCCGGTGCCGTCCGTCCCGGCACCGGCAGCCCCCGCTGCGGCGCCGTCGCTGCCCGCGACCGCCAAACCCACCGACATCGAGAGCGGGGACGACTGGGTCCGCCTGATGATGGATTACGAGAACGAGCGCACCCTGGCCGAGCTTCGCGGCCGGCGCACGAGCGCGGCGTGACGGCGATGGGTGCTCGGCTCCGCCTCCCCGTGCTGGGACTGCTGCTCGGTCTCGCGAGCGTTCCTGCCCTGGCCCAGAGCTTCCTGGGCTCGGGGCCGGCGGAGCGGCTGACCGTCCCGCCGAGCGGCAACGCCCTGCGCGCGCCGTCCGAGGACGGGTCGGGCCCCGCGCGCCGGCCGGACGCGTCGGCGACGGAGACGCGGCCGACCGCGCGCCCGTCCGAGCCGCCCCGGACCGCCGCGCCTCAGACGGTGCCGCGCGCGGCGATCCAAGCGACCATCGCGCCGGCGCGCCGGCTTCCGTCCGGCCCGCGCGGCTTCCGCCTGACCGGGGAAGAGGATTCTCTGCGCTACCCCGTCTACCTCACCGAGGCGCAGACGCGGGGACCGGCACGGCTGCGCCTCTCCTACCTGTCGGCGATCTCGGTGGCGCCGGAGAGTTCCGAACTCGCTGCCTTCGTCAACGGGACGAAGGTCGGCTGGACCCGCATCCAGGCGCCCGGTGCCGTGAAGGTGGTGGAGTTCGCCATCGGCGACGGCGTGCTGAAGCCCGGCTACAACGCCGTCACCTTCACCGCCAGCCAGCGCCATCGCGTCGACTGCTCGGTCGGGGCGACCTACGAATTGTGGACGCAGATCGACCCGTCGCGATCCGGCCTCGTGGTCCCGCCGGCGACCGACATGGACGTCCGGTCTCTCGCCGCCGCGGAGCCGGACGAGAGCGGCGCCCTGCCGATCCAGGTCATCCTGAACGAGCGCCCGAACCTCGCTCGCCTGGAGCGCATGATCGAGGCGGTGCAGGCCCTCGCCCTCGTGGGACGGGTCGCCCGTCCGACGGTGACCTTCGGCCCTCCCCTGCAGGGCCGAAACGGCATCAACCTCGTCGTCGGTACAGCCTCCGAGATCGCCGGCATCGAAGGCGTTCCCGAACTCGGCCCGATCAGCGGGCCCCGCCTCGCCATCCTGCCGACGCGGCCGAACACACCGCCGACCCTGGTCGTCACCGGGGCCCGCGACGAGGACGTCCGTCAGGCCATCACCAACCTCGCCGTCCCACCCGACAACGGGACGCCGGGCGGGCTCAAGGCGGTCCAGCTGTTCCGCGGCTACATGGTGCACGGCGGCGAGAATCTGACGCTCGACCGCCTCGGCGTGACGTCCCGCGAGTTCTCGGGGCGCCTGCTCCATGTCGGCTTCGCCCTCCGCTTTCCCGGGGATTTCGTCCCGGCCGATTACGGCAAGGTGATGCTCCACCTGGCCGGGGCCTACGTGGCCGGGCTCTCCTCGGAGGCCCGCATCGTCATCGACATCAACGGGCGCAACGCGGCCAGCGTCCCGCTGCCCGACGGGCGCGGCGAGGTGTTCGACGACAGCGCGATCCCCCTGCCCTTCAGCCTCTGGCGCCCGGGGGTGAACCACGTCGAGATCTCGGCGCAGTTGCCGAACGCCGCCGACCAGGTCTGTGACACCCTCAGCCCGGCGGCCAAGCAGGCGCGCTTCCTGTTCCTCGACCGATCGCGGATCGAGATCCCGCATTTCGCCCGGGCGGCGCGCAGCCCCGACCTCGCGGCGATCAAGGGGGGCGCCGTACCGTTCGTCGTCCCGGGGCAGCGCGCGCGCCTCGTGCTGCCGACGCCCGACCGCGACAGCGCCGACGCGGCCGCGACCCTCGCCGCCCGACTGGCGATGGCGGCCGAGCGCGTCATCGATTTCGAGGTCGTGACCCAGCAGCAGGTCGTGTCCGACACGAGCCAGCTCGTGGTCGCGCCCGCCCGCGCCCTCGACCCGGCGCTCCTGGAATCGGTCGGTTTCGATCCGCAGCAGGTCCAGCGGGTCTGGGAAGGCCGCGCCGACATGGTCGCCACCCCGGGTCAGTTCGGTCCCGAGGGCGTGCTCACCCTCGATCGCCTGCGCCGCAACCTGCCGATGCGCTGCGCCCTGCCGACGCTGATCCCGCAGGTGCGCCCGGCGCAGCCCGCCCCGGCCCAGCAGGCGCCGCAATCTCAGGGCGAGACGAGCGCCGGGCCCTCCCCGACCACGGCCCCGGCCCCCTCGCCGGGCTCCGCGTCGGACCGTGAACTCATCGACCGCTGGGAGGCGTCGACACGCGGCTCGCGCCAGATCTGGGCGGCCCTGGACAGCGTCTGGAACGAGATCACCGGCACGGTGCACTCCCTGCGCCAGACGATCACGGCGCAGGTGAAGCCGGACGAGACGGTCGAGGTTCCGGCCACGGCCTCGCTGCTCATCGCCGAGGGTCCCCCGGTCCAGTCGAGCAACACCGTGATCGTGACCGCGCCGAACGCGTCGCTGCTGAAGGCGTCCGTCTCCTGCCTCGTCGACCCGGTGGTCTGGGCGAGGCTCGGCGGCAGCGCCGCCTTCCTCGACGCGTCGAACGGCACGCTGGTGACGTCCCGGCCCGAGCGGATCGAGATCGTCGAGACGCAGCCGCGATCTCTGCCGAACCTGCGCCTCGTGTCCGCGGCTTGGCTGTCGATCAACACGGAATACTACGTGGGCATGACCCTCGCGATGGCTCTCTGCCTCGGCCTGGCCACCACGAGCCTCGTGCGCAACGTCGGCAGGAAGAATCCATGAGCCGCCGCGCCCGCACCCCCCTCGCCGCAGCTTTCCTCGCCGCGGCGATCCTGCCCGCGGCGGCGGCCTCGCCCCAGGACGAGCCCGCCGTGCCTCCGAGTACCGCGCAGCCGGGCACGCAGCCCGCGCAGGTGCCCCGGACCGCGACCCAGGGGCTCGCCGGCAAGCTCGGCAACGACGCCGCGTGGCGGGCCTACCGCGCGCGGTTCATCACCGACCAGGGGCGCGTGGTCGACACCGCGAACGGTCAGATCAGCCACAGCGAGGGCCAGGGCTACGGCATGCTGCTCGCCGTGGCGGCCGGTGATCGGGTCAGCTTCGAGCGGATCTGGGGCTGGACCCGGGCCAACCTGATGGTCCGCGGCGACGAGCTGCTGGCGTGGCGCTGGTCACCCGACAAGCGTCCGGCGGTCAGCGACATGAACAACGCCACCGACGGCGACATCCTGATCGCCTGGGCGCTCACCGAGGCGGCCGAGGCCTGGAACGAGCTGAGCTACCGGACCGCCGCGCGCCGGATTGCCATCGAGTTCGGGCGCAAGACCATCCTGTTCCGGGACCCGCACGGGGCGCTGCTGCTGCCGGCGGTCTCGGGCTTCTCAGCGCGGGAGCGCCCGGACGGTCCGCTGATCAACCTCTCCTACTGGATCTTCCCCGCCTTCCCGCGCCTCGCCCTCGTCGCGCCGGAATACGACTGGGCGGCCCTGACGCGCAGTGGCCTCGCCCTGCTGCGGCAGTCGCGCTTCGGTCCGAGCAACCTGCCCACCGAGTGGATCTCCGCCAAGGAGGCGCCTCGTCCCGCAAATGGCTTCCCGCCGCTGTTCTCCTACAACGCCATCCGGATCCCGCTCTACCTCGTCTGGGCGGGGCTGGTGCGGCCCGACGACCTCGCGCCGTTCCAGGCCCTGTGGTCGGGCGCCGATCGGGAACGGCTGCCGATCGTCGACACCGGCGACGGGCGGAAGGTCGAGTGGCTCACCGAGGCCGGCTACATGGGGCTCCCGGCCCTGGTGGCCTGCGCCCTCGACGGGATGCCCTTCCCCGAGGATGCGCGCGGCGACATCGGCAACCAGAACTACTACCCGGCCACTCTGAGCCTCCTCGCCCTGACCGCGGCCCGCACGCGTTACCCGTCATGCCTGAAGTCCTGACCGGTCGTCCGCCGGCACGCCTCCGACCGGCCGCGCCCTGCCTCCTGATGCTGGCGCTGTCCACCGCGCCGGCCGCCGCGCAGGTCGACGCGCGACCCGGTCCCGCGCCGCAGTCTCCCGCCGCGCCGACACGGTCCGAGCCCCGCATCGTCTACGGCGACGGCCCGCGCGCGCCGGCAATCCTGGCTGACCCGGCCACGTCGCGCACGACCGACATGGTCGACGAGAGCGCGCTGCGCTACTACGCGGCCCAGAAGCAGACGGCTCGGATGAAGGCCGAGATCGCCCGCCTGAAGCGGCTCTATCCCGGCTGGAACGAGCCGCCGGACCTCAACGCGCTGCAGCCGAGCCCGCCCGAAGAGGCGCCCCTGTGGGACCTCTTCACCGCGGGGCGGTTCGACGACCTCCGCGCGGCGATCGTCGCGCGCAGGTCGATCGACCCCGCGTGGCAGCCCTCCGAGGAGCTCGCGCGCAAGCTCCGCCGGGCCGAGTTCCGGTCCCGGATCACGGCGCTCACCGGCAAGGACGCCGACGCGATCATCGACCTCTACCGCGCCGATTCCGGCGCCCTCGATCCGCTCGACGTCCAGAGCATCTGGATGGTCGCCGACGCCCTGGGCGATACCGGCTCGGGCGACGAGGCCTTCGAGCTCTACAAGTCGATCCTCGACGGCAACGCCGATTCCGGCGTGCGCCTCGCCACCATCCAGAAGGCGATGGCGCATCTGCGCATGGCGCAGGCGGAGCGCCTGATCGAGATGGGGCATCGGGGCGCGAACGGGGCGTCGGAATTCGACGCGATCCGCCTCGACATCACCCGTGCCCGGATCGCGGCCTTCCTGCACGAGGAGAGCGCCGAGACCCCGACCCCCGCCGATCTCGCGGCCTTCCAGGCCGTCGCCCGCAAGAGCGGCGATCCCACCCAGACGAGCCTCCTCGGCTGGTACGCCTACAAGCGCCGCCAGTTCCGGGAGGCGCTCGAATGGTTCAAGCAGGCGATCGCCCGGGGCGGCGACGCGATGGTCGCCCACGGGCTCGCCCTGACCCTGCGCCAGCTCGACATGGCGCGCGAGGCCGAGGAGGTCGCCTACGCGTGGCGCGACAAGTTCGTGGGCAACGAGCTGCTCTACATCGACATCCTGGAGCAGAAGCTGACGCTGCCCCGCCCGCCCGCGATCGAGCCCGCGCGCATCGCCCGCTACGCCCAGGTCGTGACGGCCTCCACCTCGGGCGAAGGCGCCCAGGGGCTGGCGTGGTACGCCTACAATTCCTGCCAGTTCGACACGGCGCTGGAGTGGTTCCAGCGGGCCGTCGCCTGGATGCCGAGCGAGGGGACCGTTTTCGGCTACGCCCTCACGCTGCAGCGCCTGAAGCGGCAGCGTCCGTACCTCGAGGTCGTGAACCGCTACGACGGCCTCTTCGCGAAAGTGGTCGACCTGCTGTTCCGCGAGAATGCCGGCGGGTCGCCGCTGCCCTGCGACCCCGTGCCCGCCGCCACCGGGCCCGCACCCGGGCGGCACGCCGCGCCCGCGGCGCGGGTCGAGACGCCGCCGATCAACCGGGTGCCGCGGCCGGACCTGCCGGCGGCCGGCACGGACGCCAAGCCCCTCGCCGTGCAGCGCAACGAGTTTCCCCTGGCGGTCTCCATGGAGAACGCGCTCCGCTACCCGCCGCCGGGGCTCGCGCGGGTCCTGGCCGAGCCTGTTCCCGCGGGGACCTACGCCCGCGAGCCCGCGACCCCGGCGCCGCCCCTGGTGGCCCGGCGCGTGCCCGGCGCGGGCCCGATGCCCTACGAGCGGTTCGGCTACGCCCTGCTCCCGGACTATCGCGGCGTCGACAAGCCCGAATTCCTGTCGCCGCCCGCCGCCGGCACCCTGTGGCAGGACCAGCAGGCCGAGCGCGGGCGACCCGAGAATTCCGAGGCGAAGCGGTTCCAGCTGCCCGCGCGCTCGGCCTACGACACCTCCGCCACGACCGAGCGGACCACCCCGTGAGGCGCGCCGCGATCCGTACGGCCCGGCTCTGCGCCCTGGCGTGGCTCCTGCTGCCCGCCGTCGCGCGGGCGCAGACGGTCCCGGTCCTGACCCTGCCCGGCGCCGGGACGCTGACCGCGGTGATCGAGACGCGCGAGCGCGACGGGTTCGACCAGCGGCTGCGCTATGCCGGCGGCGACGGTCGCAACCACGCCGAGATCGCCCTGCGCCGGGAGACCGCCGACCTGCTCCTCGCCTTCCCGCCGCGGCTGGCCAAGCCCAGCGAGTTCGGGATCGCGGGGGAGATCGCCGTCCGGTTTCCCGGGCAGGCGATGACGGTGCGGCCGCCGCTGCGGAACGCCTACGGCCCGGTTGGCATCGCGCTCGGCGCCGATTGCCTCTACGCCTGGCAGTGGATCGAGGGCGGACGCGGCGCCGCGTCCGCCGGCGGGCAGCCGCCCGCTCTGTTCCAGGCGGAGCCGCTCGCGCGCCGCGCGATCTCCCTGCGGATCCGGCTGTGCCGCACCGCCGAGGCCAGCCTCGGCGACCTCGTGCGGGCGGTGGAGGGCCTCAGGATCGCCCTGCCCGGCACCCGCCCCCCGCCGGTTGTCGCGCGCGTCCCGCCGCGTCGGGTCGCGCCGCGGGCCGCCGTCCGCCGCCCGAGCCGGCCGGCCGCGGCCGAGGCACGCCGAGACGAGGTTCCGCCGGTGCGGACGCCGGCCGCGTCACCGCCGCAGGTGCCCGTGGCGTCGCCCGTCGCGCCACCCGCGGCGCCGCCCGTCGCGCCGCCGGCACCGTCCCCGAGCGCCGGGGCGCCGGATCAGAAGCGCTACATCGTGCCGCCGACCCCCCAGACCACCGCACCGGTGCTGCCGGAGCCGGGCGGCCAGCGCTACATCACCGAGGGGAGCGGCAGCGGGATCGCACCGAAGCCGGCGCCGGGGCAGGCCCCCGGCGAGACCTTCTTCCGCGACCTGCCGCCGGAGGCCTATCGGCCGCCGAACTGAGTTCAGGTCCGGGCGCCCGCCTCGGATCTGAGCCGTCAGAGCACGAAACGCCCGAGCTCGTTCGCCGGGAAGGTTCGGAAGCGCCGGTATCCGCCCTGCACCGCCTGGGCGAGGGACGCGACGCCCGCGAGATCGCCCGCCTCGGCCCTGCGGGAATCCGCCTCGGTCAGGACGAGGCCCACCGTGATCGAGACCGCGCTGATCGCGACCGGCACGGCGAGAACGTGTCGGCCGGTCAGCCCGTCGGAGGCGACCACGTCGACCGCGTAGAGGCTGAACAGGTAGGCGCGCTCCGCGATCAGCGTCCGCGCCTCCGCCAGGACGTAGCGCGGCTCCTCGCCCGGCAGCCGGCGATATCGGGAGATGTCCGGTGCCATCGCTCCCCCGAGCGGCGAGCCTTGGCGGATCCAGGCGGCGATCAGGCGGCGATCCGCTCCGGCTTATCCTCGCTCGCGGCCGGCTCCGGCCCGGCGGGGTCCCGGCTGGCGCGGAAATGATCGAGGATGCTGTCGCCCAGACCGTCGAGCACGAGGTCGGTCGCGGCCTGGACCTCCGGGTCGACCTCCTCGGGCCGGTACCAGGCCAGGATCTGCTCGGGCAGCGCGTCGAGGATCGCGCCCACCGGGTTGACCGGCTCGGCCGCGGCAGGCCCGTCCGCGGCGTCGGCGATCGCCACGACGACCGGGGTCGCCGTATCGGTCTCCTCCGCGAAAGCGGTCCGGCGCTGGCTCTCCAGGGCGGCGCGCCACGCGGCGTCGGCGGCCTCGGCCTCACGGCGGGCGGTCTCGCGCGCCAGCGCCTGGGCGGCGATGGCGCGGGCCACCTCGCGCGCCTCGTCGCGGGCCGCCTCGGCCTCGTAGCGGTTGAGCAGCGTGATGACCGGGTGCATCTCCGGATCCGACAGGTCGCCGCAGGCTCCGATGGCGGATTCGATGAGGCGCCGCGACAGGCCGGTGCCCCGGACCGGGGCCGCCGCGCGGGCGAGTTCCTGCCAGGCGGAGAGCGCCGCCTGCATCGCCGGCAGGAGCGCTTCGGGCAGCCCGGCGCGGTCGTGCAGGTCCGCGAACAGGCGCGGGTCGCGCATGGCCCGGGCGACCCCGGCATGATCTTGTCCCGACAGGTCGGCCAGGGCGGCGAGCGCGAAGTCCGTCCGGCCCGAGAGCACGGCGCGCAGGATCAGGCCCGCGGTCAGCTGCCGGCTTGCGCGCAGATGGGTCACCAGCCGCGTCACGGCGGCCGCGCCGAAGCCCTCGCAAGCCTCGAGCGCGACGCGCTCGCCGGCCTCGCGGCTCATCCGGTCCAAGCGCTCGGCGCCGAGCCAAGCGCGGTCGGTGACGAAGTCGGTGAGCGCCCGCGCCACCGCGATCCCGAGGGCATGGCGCACCTCCGGCGGCAGGTCGGCGCGGGCGAGGAGCGCCTCGCGCAGGGCGGCCTCGTCGCCGCGGCGCTCGATCATGCGCAGCATCCGGCCCGCGGTGATCTTCGCCGTCGGATTGGCCGCGAGTACGACCAGCGTGTCGGTCTCGCCGATCTCCGCCAGGGCGCCCGCGACCGCGTGAGAGAGGTGGTGCCGGGCGGCGATCACCGCGCGGGTGGCCTCGTCGCCGAGGGCGGCCGCGTCCACGAGGTCGGCGTCGGTGAGGACCGGCGAGCGGGCGAGCACCGGCCGCGCCACCTCGGGAACGTCGGAGGACAGAGCGACGACCAGCGGGCGCGGCGCCCGCGCCGAGGCCGCGCAGGTCTCGGCGAGCGCCCGGCGCACGAGCGGCGACGGGTCGTCGAGGAGCGCGAGCAGCGCGGTCTTGGCCTCCCAGGCCGCGTCGGCGCCCAGGTCGCCGTAGAGGTAGGTCCGGGCCAGCGTCGCGGTCGCCTCGGCCCGGCGCTCGGCCGAGGCGTCCTGCGTCCAGGCCAGAAAGTCGCGGATGATCATCGACCGCTCCGGGGGGCGAACAGGCTGGTCCTGCTGCCGGACATGGACGCCGCGGCCGCGAGTTCCGCGGGTCGGCGGGGCGGCAGCGGCGGATTGAGGAGGGCGGCGCCCGGCGACGTCGCCGCCGGTCCGGCCGTTGCGCCCGTGACGGCACCCGGGATGGCACCCGTGACGGCGGGCTCCGCGACGGCGACGCGCGGTGGCGGCTCGGCGTCGGAGCGCGGGAAATAGGTCGGCGCCGCGTGCTGCACCGGCGCGGCGCTGTTGCGCGCCTGCCAGAGACGGGCCGCGGCGTCGGAGGCCGCGCCGCGCTGGTCCGTCTGGAACAGGCTGCGCAGGTCCGAGGTCCCGCCGAACGCGGTCGCCGCGCTGGCGTAGGCCGAGATGGCCTGCGGCGCCGCGGCGCCGTCCTGGCGCAGGCCGGTGAGGTCGGTGGCCGCGGCGCCCTGGGCCGCCGCCGAGAGGCTGGCATAGAGTTCGGCAGCGCTCCGCGGCCGGCCGGCGCGGTCGTAGAACAGCGCCCGGTTGGCACCGGCCGCCTCCGGCAGGTCGAGGGCGGCGGCGCGCTCGGGGAAGGCGCGGGCGGTCGAGATCAGGGCGGCCGCGCCCTTCGCGCCCAGCACGTGGGCCGCGTAGAGATCGCCCGCGGTCGGCTCGCGGCCGAGGGCGCCCGTGAGGGCGTCGGCGTTCTGCTGGGTCAGCGCGCCGGCCAGCGTCGCGGAGATCTTGGGATCGCGGCGCAGGTCGAGGATCGCCTGCCGCTGGCCCGCGTCGGGAACCGTGTAGGTGCCGTCCGACTGCCGGGTGATCGCGTCGGCCTGCGCCTGCAGGCCGAGCCGCGGCCCGGCATTCTTCATCACGCCGAGCCAGGTCTGCTCGATGAACTGGAACAGGCCGGTGGCCGAGGAGGTGCCGGCCTTGGCGGCGGGATCGAGGGCGGATTCCCGCCGCGCCGTGGCGAGGAGATAGTCGAAGCCGACGCCGCTCGCCGTCGCCCCGTCGCGGATGGCTTGGACCACCGGCCCGGAGGCAGGCGTGCCCGGCAGCGCCCGCGCCTGGGGCGGCGGGCTCTCCGGTGGGCTCGACGGCGTGGTGAACAGGAACATCCGGGCGGGCACGGTGCTGGAGACCGCCCGAACCTGCGCCCGCTATGGTAAACAAGTCCTCAATCGGCCGCGCGCGACCGGTTCCTGTTTCAGGACCCGGTGAACTCCCCCGCGCCCTTCGGTCGGCGCATCTGAAAACGCGTGTCGGCGGTGGCGTGGAAATAGTCGAAGTATCCGCCGCGCATGATCGGGTGCATCGCCGCCGTATCGACCATTCCGTCCGCGACGTACCGTTCGTCGACGTAGATCGACACCACCTGCCCGATCACCATGAAGTTCTCCGCCTCCCCGCCCGAGAGGGGCACCAGCGGCACGGTCTGGAGCCACCGGCACTCCAGGGCCGCCGGCGAGGCGGCCACGCGCGGCGGCCGCACCTTCTGCGAGGGCGCGGTCTCCAGGTTGGCGAAGGCGAACTCGCTCGTTCCGCGCGGCAGCGGCGCCGAGGAATCGTTCATCCCGTCGCGCAGGTCCCAGGTGGCGAGACTGCAGACGAACTCCCGGCCCTCCTCGGCGAAGGTCATCGCGTCCTTCCGCCCCGAGGAGGAGAACGCGACCATGTTGTCGGCCACGGCGTTGAAGAACGAGTAGGGCGCGAGGTTGAGCGCGCCCGCGCGGTTCATGGCGCTGATCCAGCCGATCGGTCGCGGCGCTACGATGGCCTTCAGCGGGTTGTGCGGGAGGGCGCGCGACTCGCGCGGCAGATCGAGGTCGTAGTGCACGGCCGGTCCCTTCAGAGGTAGGTGACGATCTCGTCGAGGGCGGGCCGCGGCCGGTCGGAGGGCACCTCGCGCGCCCGGCCGATATGGACGAAGCCGGCGAGCTTCTCGGTGGGCGCGAGGCCGAGGGCGTCGAGCACGCGGCGGTCGTAGGCGAACCACTCGGTCAGCCACGACGTGGCGAAGCCGGCGGCGTTCGCGGCGATCACGAGGTTCATGGTGGCGGCACCGGCGGAGAGCACCTGCTCCCAGTCCGGGATCTTCACGTGCGGGCCCGCCCGCGAGACCACCGCGACGACGACCGGCGCGTGGGTCAGGCGGGCGCGTTCCTGCGCGAGCCGCTCCGGCGCCGCGTCGGGATTGTCGGCCGCGAAGGTCGCCGCGATGACCTCGCCCACCTTCGCCCGGGCCTCGCCGGCGATGACGATGAAGCGCCAGGGCGCGAGCTTGCCGTGGTCGGGCACCCGCGAGGCGGCCGTCAGGATGGATTCCAGCTGCGCCCGGTCGGGCCCGGGCTCGTCCAGCAGCGCCGGCGGCACCGAGCGGCGGGTCTTCAGGAGATCGAGGGTGGCGGTCATGCGCTCCGTCCCGGTATCGCGTCCCGACCGGGATGTGGCATGCGCGGGCCTCCGGTGGAAGAGCGGCCTTGCCGCCGCCACGGTCGGGAGTCAGAGGCAGGCCCGGACGATCCGGTGCCGCGACCGGCGAGACGAGCAGAAGAAGGGCCGACCGATGCGCATGAGGCTTGCAGCGACCGCGCTGGCGATGCTCGCCGCCGGCCCGCCGGCCGCGCTCGCGCAGCAGGACCCGTTCCAGAACCGGCTCGGCGGCGCCCTGCCCTCGCCGTCGATCACCACCCCGAACCTGCCGCCGTCCCTGCCCCCGGCCGAGCCGGACGCGCAGCTGTCCCTGTCGGCGCTCCTGTCGGGACCGGGCACGGCCCTGCGCCAGGGGCTCGCGTGGCGGATCTACGAGGATCGCGGCGACGGCACGCGGCCGTCGATCGTCGCCCGCTCGACCGAGGCCGAGCCGCATTTCACCCTCGCGCCGGGCGCCTACGTAGCGACCGTGACCTACGGCTTCGCCAGCGCCTCGAAGCGGATCGTGATGGGCGGGCAGCCGACGACCGACACGCTGCGGGTGGCCGCCGGCGCCCTGAAGCTCGCGGGCGCGGTGGGCGATCAGAAGATCCCGCCCGGTCAGGTGATGTTCTCGGTCTTCGTCCCGGTCGGGACCAATTCCGAGGGCCGGCTCGTGCGCGCCGGCATCAAGACCGGCGAGCTGCTGCGGCTGCCGGAGGGCACATACCACGTCGTCTCGACCTACGGAGAATCGAACGCGATCCAGCGCGCGGACCTGCGCGTCGAGAACGGCAAGGTCACGGAGGCGACACTCAACCACCGCGCCGCGACGGTGACCCTGAAGCTCGTCGCCGCCCCCGGCGCCGAGGCCTTCGCGGGCACCGCCTTCTCGGTTCTCACCCCCGGCGGCGACACGATCCGCGAGGCGATCGGCGCCTTCCCGCAGGTCACCCTGGCGGAGGGCGACTACGTGCTGATCGCCCGCCACGACGGGCAGGTCTACACCCGGGAGTTCAAGGTCGAGAGCGGGCTCGACCGCGACATCGAGGTCGTGGCGAAGTCCGGCTGACGATCCAGGGCCGACAACTCCGCGCCGTTCTCAGGCGAAGCGCCGCGCCAGCGCCACGCAGGCGGCCACGGCCAGGGCGGCGGCGATCATGGCGGGCTCGATGTGCTCGCCGAGGACCAGCGCGGCCACGCCGAGGCCCAGGAACGGCTGCAGCAGCTGCAGCTGGCCGACCGACGCGATGCCGCCACGCGCCAGGGCGCGGTACCAGAACACGAAGCCGATGAGCATGCTGAACAGCGCGACGTAGCCGAGTCCCGCCCAGGCCGGCAGCGGGATCGCCGCCAGCTCGGCCGGCCGGAGCAGCAGCGCGAGGGGCAGGCTCACGGGCAGCGACAGGACGGTGGCCCAGGCGATCACCTGCCAGCCGCCCAACCGGCGGGCCAGGACGCCGCCCTCGGCGTAGCCGAGCCCGCAGAGCAGGATCGCGGCCAGCATGAAGGCGTCGCCGGGACCCGGCGGACCGTCGAGCCCCCGCGCGGCGAAGCCGACCGTGACCAGCGCGCCGGTGATCGAGAGCAGCCAGAAGATCGGTGACGGCCGCTCGCCGGAGCGCAGCGCGCCGAACAGGGCGGTGGCGAGGGGCAGCAGGCCGACGAAGACGGTGCCGTGCGCGGCGCCGACCGTACGCAGGGCCAGGGCGGTGAGGAGCGGGAAGCCGACCACGACGCCCGCGGCCACGATGGCGAGCGCCGGGAGATCGGTCCGGCACGGCCGTGCCTGCCGGAGCGCCAGCAGGGCGGCCGCGCCGGCGAGGCCGGCGAGCGCCGCCCGGGCCGCGCTGAGGAACAGGGCGTCCATGCCGGTCAGCGCGAGGCGCGTCGCGACCAGCGACGCGCTGAAGATCGCGACGCCGATGAGGCCGTCCACCCAGGCGCCGGTCGCCGGTCCGCGCGTCGTCTCGATCACTCCCCCCGCCACGGATGTCCCCTCCCGATACGTGCGGGTCCCGGCATGCCGTGCCAGGGCGCGGTCGGCCAGGAACGGTCGGGGCGCGGCCGGGCAATCTGTCCCGGTCGATCTTCGATACAGTTGGCCAGCCCGTTCACCGCGCCGGAGCCTCGTGAGGGGTGTCGCCGCGCGGGTCGCGCGCCGGCCGAAGGTTCCATGTTCCGCGCATTAACATTTCCGTGCAGTCGCGGAACGATGCGCCCGAGGCGGCCATTTCAGACCACCCATACCGGGCCACTGGAGTACACCATGCGCCGCCTCGTCATCGCCGCCTTCGCCGCCGCCGCCCTCGCCGGGCCCGCGCTCGCCGCCAACGAGGCGCCGCAGACGGTCGCGCCCAAATTCGAGACCGTGCCGCAGGACGCGGTGCTCAGCTACAACCTCATCGGTCTCAACGTGACCGACGCGCAGAACAACACGGTCGGCGAGATCAAGGACCTCGTGATCGATCACGGGAAGCTGGCCGGTTACATCGTCTCGGTGGGCGGCTTCCTCGGCCTGGGCGAGCGCTACGTCGCGGTCTCGCCGAGCTCGATCGCGCTCGGCTACGACGCCGACGCGAAGAAGTGGAAGGCCATCATCGGCGCCAGCAAGGACCAGCTGAAGGCGGCGCCGGAGTTCAAGTACGAGGGCAAGTTCAAGCGCTGAGGCGCACCGCCGCGGCCGGGCCCAGCGCCCGGCCGACCCGGCGCCCCGCACTCAGACGGAGGCGTCGAGGGCCTGTCGCGCCAGGCGGGCGACGAGGGCCTCCCGCTTGGCCTGACGCAGAACGATCCGCGCCGCGGCCCGCGCGTTGGACGCGCGCAGCTCGGCCCGCGGGCCGCCGTCGCGCAGGGCGCGCCACGCCAGCGCGCGGAACCAGCGGACGTTGGCCAGCGCCGCCGCCCTGCGGCTCAGCGGCCCGCCGACATCCAGCGGCTTCTCGAGTGTTCCGGACGTCATGGTCTCGATCCTGAAGCGCGACTCGCCGCTTGTCCGATTATGGAACAACAGATGGCGATTCCACGGGAGCTGAGCAATAGTGTTGCCAACGTGAACTTTTGAATCGAGCGCGAAGACTGCGCATCCACGAAATGAGGTAGTCCCGCCCCGGGACGGCATCCGGCGACGAGGAGCCCCGCGGCGGGCGACCCGGCGGGAACGCCGCGGCGGGGACCCGACTTCCCGGAACGGGAAGCCGGTGCGGCGCCGATCCGGGCCGGTCGATCTGGAGAGCCGGTCGCGTGCCGACGATTTTCGATGCCCATACCTTCGCCCTCACGGCACATGCGGGTCAGCTCGACAAGGGCGGCGAGCCGTGCATGCGGCACCTGGAACGCGTCGCGAACGCCGCCCAGACCCGGGCCGGTCACGCCCGACTCATCGACGGGCTCGACATCGACCCGATGCGAGTCATGCAGGCGGCGCTCCTGCACGATGTGCTGGAGGACACGCCGCGTACGGCGGCGGACCTCCGCGCCGCCGGCTTCGAGGCCGACATCGTCGAGACGGTGACGCTTCTCACGAAGCCGCAGAGTCGGATCGCGTATTCCGAGCGGATCACCACCCTGATCGCGGCCGGCAACCTCGCCGCGCTGCTGATCAAGATGTCCGATACCGAGGACAATCTCTGCCCGACCCGGATCCCGCCCAACGCCGCGTTCCTGCGCGAGCGCTACGCGACGGCGTTCGAGCGCCTGAAGGCGGCGGCGGCGACGCGCGGGTACACCGGCCGCTGAGCACCAACCCAGGCGGGGAACATTCGCGCGAGCGTCCGGTAGATCCTGCAACGCCCGGGCTGTCTGCCGAGGTTCCGGACCCGGGGATGTGAGTGCCGGAGAAGCGCCGATGACACCGTCGACCCGTTCACCCGCCGCGATCAGCGACGAGGGGCGCCACGCCCGCGACCGCGGCGATCCGATCACCGCCAACCCCTATCCGGCGGATTCGGAATCCTGGGCCACCTGGGATCGCGGCTACCGGATGCCCGACGAGCAGGCGCGCGCCGCCACCCCGGCTGCGGTCCGGGAGGACGCGCCACCGGAAGCATCGTGATCCGGGACCCGTGCCGGGCGGTCGGCGACGCGGTCGGAACAGCTGCGGTGGCGCGGGGTTGCCCGCACGACCGGTAACGGCTCCGCGAGAGCGATTGCCGGACCGAGAGGGAGATCCGCCATGAAGGTCACGAGTCTCGCCATCGCCGCCCTCCTCGCGGCCGCGATTCCCGCCACGGCAACCGAGAATGCCGGCAGCGCGACCAGCCGGTCAGGCACGGCCAACAGCACCGGCCCGAGCGACGCGGGGTCCGGCTCGACACCCGGCGCCGCCGGGAGCGGCCCGTCGACCGGCTCGATGAGCCGCTCCGGCACGACGAACAGCACCGGCCCGAACGATGCCGGATCCGGCTCCAAGCCGCCGGCCGGCGGCCGCTGACGGGACCGCGTCGCGCAGCGAGCGGCGCGGAGATCCTGTTTGGCGATATCGCCAAACAGGATCTCCGCGCCCTCACACGCTACAGGGAGGATCCATGCCGGCACGCACCCGCATCGCACTCGCCGCTCTTCTGCTGCTCGGCCTCGCCGCCTGCGACGACAAGCAGGCGCAGAACAACACGCCGACGAAACCCGACTCCACCAAGATGGAGCCGCAGACCGACCAATCGGCGCCGAACACGCAGAAGCGCTAGAGCCGTTCCCGAACGGGGCAGGTGCGGACGGGGACGCTCGCCGAGCCGCCGCTGTTCGTGGCGCGGGTCCGTTCCCTCTGTGGCGGAGGCCACACGTCTCTGCGGCCCGACCGGGGAACCCGGTCATCCGGACCGTCGCGACACCTCCGGGGTCGGCACCGGCGACGGCCGGGCATCCCGGGCGGTCAAGTCCGGATCGGCGAGGGACTTGTCTCGGATTGGCCGGTGGTTGCGCCGGTCGGCGGATCGCCGGACGGGTCGGCGATCAGCGGTACGGCGGCGCCGAAGCCGAGAGCCGCCTCGACGAGGATATCGTCGAGTGCGTCCGCGACCCACACGGCGCCGTCGAGGACGGATGTCAGGATTCGAGTCATCTGCACCTCCCTCCCGCATCCCGGGTCGCCGCCGCCGGACGGCGGCGACCCGGGATGCGGTCTTCAACCGGTTCGCACCCGCCGTCTCAGACGAAGTGCATCGGGAGGGCGCGGTCCAGGATCTCGACGTAGGTCCCGGCGAGAACCGCGACGGTGGCGGCGGCGACGGCCGTGGCGAGGGCGAAGCGGGCAACGAGGGTCATGGAAGTCTCCATCAGGTCCGCGACTGTGTTCGCGGTGTGACCCTGATGTAAGCTCAAGCTTTCCCCGCCGAGGTGCTGCGGCACACCCCGGCGATGAACTGGCCGGAGCGGCCTATATCGCCGGGCTCCTCAGTCGCCGCGTCAGGCGGCGCGCACGGTCGAGAGGAACCGACCGACCTCGGCGGACAGGTGCTCGGACTGGCGCGACAGCTCCGAGGCCGCGCCGAGAACCTGGCTCGCCGCCGCGCCGGTCTCCTCCGCGGCGCCGGCCACGCCGGCGATGTTGCTGGTCACCTCGCCGGTGCCCTGCGCGGCCTGGGTGACGTTGCGGACGATCTCCTGCGTCGCCGCGCCCTGCTCCTCGACGGCGGCCGCGATCGAGGTGGCGACGCTGTTGATCTCGCGGATGCGCCCGGTGATCGTCCCGATGGCGGAGACCGCCTGACCGGTCACGCCCTGGATCCGGCCGATCTGACTGGAGATCTCCCCGGTCGCGCGGGCGGTCTGCTCCGCCAGCGCCTTCACCTCGGAGGCGACGACCGCGAAGCCGCGGCCCGCCGCGCCCGCGCGGGCGGCCTCGATCGTGGCGTTCAGCGCCAGGAGGTTGGTCTGACCGGCGATCGAGGAGATCAGGCCCACCACGTCGCCGATCTTGGCGACGGCGCCGCTGAGTTCCTGGACGAGGGCGCCGGTCTCGTCCGCCTCGCCGGCGGCGGAGCGGGCCAGCTCGGCCGAACCCTGGACCTGGCGCCCGATCTCCTGGACGGAGGCGCCGAGTTCCTCGGCGGCGGCCGCGACGGTGCTGACGTTCGAGGCGGCCTCCTCGGCGGCGGCCGCGACCGCCCCCGACTGCGCCGAGGTCTGGCCTGCCATGGCCGACATGGAGCCGGCGGTGGCCTGCAGCTCGGTCGCGGAGGCCGAGACCTGCCCGACGATGCCGCCGACCGCCGCCTCGAAGCTGTCGGCCATCTGGCGCATGCCGATCCGGCGCTGCTCCTCGGCGGCGAGGCGCGCCTGCGCGGTCTCGGCCTCCAGCGCCTTCATCTGGATAAGACCCTGCTTGAACACCGCGACGGCCGACGCGATGGTGCCGATCTCGGTCTTCTCGCCCTGATGCGGGATCTCGGCCGACAGGTCGCCGGCGATCAGCGCCTGCATCGGCCGCACCACCGCGGCGATGCCGCGGGTGACGCCGAGGACGATGATCACGCCCGACAGAACGGAGACCGCCACGGCGAGAGCGATCGCGACGAGGCTCACCGTCCAGGTCTCGTTGAAGACGGCGGTGCCCTGGGCCTGCGCGGCATCGGCGCCGGCGTTGTTGATGGCGATCAGCTTCTCGAGGGCCTTGGAGGCGGCGCGGCGCGGGATGAGGCCCTTCGTCTCGTAGAGCTGATAGGCCTCGGTCTTCTTCCCGGCCCGCGACAGGTCGACGACGTCGTTGCGCACCGCCTTGAAGGTCTGAGATTCCTGGTTGAACGCGTCGAAGAGCGACCGCTCTTCGGGCGAGCTGAGCAGGCCCTTGTAGACGGCGACCCGGTCGGCCAGCTTCCGGTCGAAGCTGTCCATATCCTTCTCGATGCTGGCGAGCAGCGCCGGATCGGTCGCCTGCGTGTGCCGCAGGAGAAGGCCGCTGCTGCGGGCGGTCAGCGTGTCGATCTCGCCCAGCGCCCGGATGCTCGGCAGCCAGTTCGTATCGATCTCGACCGCCTGCTCGCGCAATTTGCGCGTACTCACGAGCCCGAGCACGCCGAGCCCGATCACGAAAACGGTCAGGACCGAGAAGGCCACGACCAGCTTTGTACGAATGGAGACACTCTGTAGCGACACGGCGGCCTCGACGGAGCCGAATAGAACAATTCTGCGGCTGCACGGCGCACGATTAGCGAAATGTATTTAATATCCGCTAATCAGACCTTCCCCTGACTCGCGGGCTGTCGCTCGCCGTCTCACGGAGGGATGCCGGTTTCGCGGCTTGGATCTCCGCGGCGGCGCCCGCGCGGACGCGGGGCGGCACCCGACGGGCTCGCCCGCGCCCGAGGCGCCTGCCGGTGTGCCTATCGGGCCGCCGGTTGGGGCATCTTCACGATCTTGCCGTCGGGCAGGATGATGTCGCCCGGGCTCTGTCCGGCCGCGCAGGGACCGATGTAGGTGGCGTCGATCACCATCTGGCGTCGCACGGGCTCCTTGGCGTTCGGCATGCCGGTCAGCGTCGTATCCACCTCCATGTGGATCTTGCTGTTGAAGTCGCCGCTGATCTCGGTCGTGCCCGCGGCCGAGATCGGGCCGAGCTTGCACTCGGTCTCGCCCTTGTAGCCGGTGCTCGTCTTGACGATGGTGCGCTTCGCGCAGTTCTGGCCGCCCCCGAACGCTGCCTGCGCGATCTGATCGGTCTTCTCGTCGATGCATTGACGCGCGGTCGTGTTGCCGTCGGGCGACGTGGTCTTGCTCTCCCACAGGCCGGCCTTGCGTGCCGGCAACGTCTCGGCGGAGGCCACACTGGTCATCACGGACAGAATCGCCGCAATCCCGATACCGACGGTACGTGCTCGCATGGATGATCCCTGGCTCTGACGCGACTCAGGCGCCGCAACGGGGCGTGGCTAACCGATGCGATACAGGCGAACAAGTCGATCCTGGACCAGCGTTCGCTCCGGAACACTGGAGGGGATCGGCACTTCGGCCGCGGATACCCGGCGTGACCGGTCCGAATGCCGGGATGACCGAGGGGAGGTTTCGCCCGGGTTCGACCGGATGATGATCCGGCTCACACCGCCCGCTTCAGGCCGACCGCACCGGAGCCGAGACGCGCCTCGATCACCTGCACGATGTACTCGGCGTCGCGGCCGACCGCGCCGAAGCGGCCCGAGCCCCAGGTGTTCAGCCAGGGCAGGCCGATGAAGGAGATGCCCGCCTCGGCCGTGACGCCGCGCCTGTGCTTCGGCTGGCCGGCGCCGTTGAACACGGACGCGTCGAGCCACCGGAAATCCGGCGCGAAGCCGATGCACCAGACCACGCTGGCGATGCCGGACCCTTCGAGGGGGAGCGCGGTGACCGGCTCGCCCGGCTCCCAGACCGGGGCGTATGGCGCCTGGACCGGCGCCGCGATGCCGGCCGCGTCGATATGGGCGTCGATGGCCGCGTTGATGCCGTTGTAGGTCCGGTCGGCCTGGTCGAGCGCGGGCCGGAGGTTGTCCCGGAAGCGGAGGGCGCCCGCCGCGTAGTCCTCGAGGACGCCGTAGAGCGCCATGCCCTCCAGGGCGAAGCGGCGCAGGTCGATATCCCGGCCGCCGTCGCGACCGGTCACGTAGTGGTTGGTGTTGTCCCGGACGCCGTCGCGCAGCGGGTGATCGTCGACGGTCTTCTCGTAGTAGCCCATGTCGGCGAGCCACGCGACGACGTCGCGCCCGCGGTAGAAGCGGGCGCAGCGGGGTGCGTCGCCCACGGCGAGATGCACCTCCCGTCCGGCGAGATGCAGGTCCTCGGCGATCTGCGCGCCGGACTGGCCCGAGCCGACGACCAGGACCGCGCCGTCGGGCAGCTGCGCCGGGTTCCGGTACTGGTTCGAGTGGATCTGGGTGATCGCGGGCGGCAGCTTCTCGGCCATGCGCGGGACGATCGGCGTGTGGTAGCCGCCAGAGGCCACCACGATCTCGTCCGCGGTGTAGTCGCCCTCCGAGGTCCGGACCGCGAACACGCCGTCGTCGCGCCGCGCCACGCGCGTGACCGCCACGCCCTCGCGGAGCGGCGGCCGCACCTTGGCGACGAAGGCCTGCAGGTAGGCGACGATCTCGTCCTTCCTCATGAACCCGTCCGGGTCCGGCCCGTCGTAGGGGTGGCCCGGCAGGTCGCACTGCCAGTTCGGGGTGACGAGGCAGAACGTGTCCCAGCGCTGCGTCGCCCAGGTGTGCGCGGCCGTGTGCTTCTCGAAGACGAGGTGCGCGATTTTGCGCTGCTTCAGGTGGTAGCTGACCGAGAGGCCGGCCTGGCCGCCGCCGACGACGGCGACGGGGACGTGACGGGTCGTTGTCGTCATGGCTGCAACTCCGTGAAGGCTGACGCGCCGCGGGCGGAGGCGGCGTAGGCGTCGCGGTGGCGCGTCGCGCAGGCGCGCCAGGAATGGGCGGCCGCGCGCTCCAGCCCCGCCGCCCGCAGGCGGGCGCGGGTCCGCGGTTCCAGCGCCGCCGCCATGGCGGCGGCGATGCTGTCGGGGTCGGCGGGATCGACGAACAGCGCGTCGGCCGGCGTCAGGTACTCGTTGAAGGGCGGTCGGTCGGAGACGATCGCCGGCGTTCCGCAGGCCATGGCCTCCAGCACGCAGAGGCCGAACCCCTCGGTCCAGGACGGGAAGGCCAGCAGGTCCGCGGCCCGGTAGAGCGCCGGCATGTCGGCCTGCGCGACGGGCCCCGTCTCGATGACGGCCGCGCCGCGGCCCACGTCCAGACCCGCGGCGACGAGGGTGGCGCGGCAGCGTTCGCGGTAGCCGGCGTGGTCGAGGAGCGAGGCGCCGCCCGCGACGACGAGCTGGGCGTGCGGGTGGCGCGTCCGCAGGCGCGCGAACCCCGCGATGATGCCGAGGCTGTTCTTGCGCTCCTCGAGGCCGCCGACGCTGAGGACGATCGGCCCCGCGCCGAGCCCCCAGCGCGCCCGCAGAGCCGCGTCGCCCTCCGCGGCCGCGGGGCGATAGACCGACAGGTCGACCCCGTTGCCGACGATCCCGGCCTCGGCGCCGAGCGCGTCCCGGATCCAGTCGGCCCACAGGCGGCTGACGCAGAGCAGCCGGCCGGCCTCGCGGATCGCGCGGTCCTGCCAGCCCGCGAGGACGGGGTCGGCGAAGCTGTCGACGTGGTGGACGGTCCGGACGAAGCCCGGGATTAGGCGCCGGTGCTTCAGGGTCGCGAGGGCGTTGCCGCCGATGCCGTCATGGGCGTGGAACACGTCGAAGTCGCGGGCCGCCGGGCTCGCGAAGTGGCGCAGGTAGTCGTGGATGCGGGTTCGTACGAGGTCGACCGTCCCGCCCGCGACCGGCTCGGCGGCGACCGCCACGGTGGGGCAGGACGCGTCCCGGAAGAACCCGCGGCCGGACGGGTCGGGCGCGTGGACCACCGCCGCGTGACCGAGTTCGCACAGCGCCTCGGCGAGGGCGAGGCAGTGGGCGACGCCGCCCCGCGGGTTGGTGGAGTGGGTCAGGAGGGCGACGCGCAGCGGCTTCACGGCGTCGCCCCCGGGCCGTCCCTGCCGCAGCCGATCAGCGGGCCGGTGGCGAAGTCCCAGACGACGGCCTCGGCGCCCGTCCCGTCCCGCACCCGGACAGCCCGGCCGGCGTCGAGGCCCCCGATCCGGGCCGCCGCGATGCCGCGCTCGGCGAAGCGCGCGGTGACGGCCGCCGTGCGGTCGGGGCGGACGCTCACGAGGTAGCCGAAGCTCGGGAACGCCGTCAGCCAGCGCGCGAGCGGGACGTGGTCGAGCCGCGGGATCGCGTCGAGGTCGATGACGCCGCCGACGCCGGAGCATTCGAGCAGCATCAGGGCCGTACCGACGATGCCCGCCATGCTGATGTCCTTGGCGGCGCCGGCCAGGCCGTCCTCAGCGAGGCCCGGCAGCAGGGCGAGGTCGCCGCGCAGCCGCGCGCCCGGCGCGCCGGTGGAGGCGTCCCAGTAGGGGTGCGGGTCGCGGAAGCGCCCGCGCAGGTCGATGGCGGCGACGAGGTCGTCGCCGGGCGCGGCGTCGAAGCTCGTCAGCAGGCGCGGTCCCGCCCGGCCGAGCACCGCGACCGCGAGGTTGCCGGCGGCCGCGCGGGTGTTGGTGTGGCCGCCGACCACCGGGACGCCGTAGAGCACGGCGGCGTCGGACAGGCCGGCCAGGATCGGGTCTGCGGCCCCGGCGTCCCGGGCCCAGAGGGCGTCGACGACGGCGAGCGGGCGCCCGCCCATGGCGGCGACGTCGCTCAGGTTGACCATGATCCCGCAATAGCCCGCGAAGTACGGATCATCGGCCACGAAGCTGTCGAGGAAGCCCTCGATGGCCAGCAGCAGGTGCCCGTCGCCGTCGGGGATCGCCGCGCAATCGTCGCCGACCGGCACGGCCGCGTGCCGGCTCCCGAGCCCGAGCCGCCGCACCACCGCGTCGATGTCGCGCTTGTGGCCGACCCCGCGGGCCTCGCGGATCTGGCGGGCCAGCGCCCGGACGTCGATCCCGGCGGTCACGCGGCCCTGCGGAAGGTGAGGAGGCCGTGCTCGGGATCGTGCATCGGCGGGTAGGCCGCGAGGTCCGCCTCCATCAGGCGGTGGGGCCGCCCGTGCAGGTCCAGCGCGTCGAGGCTCTCCCAGTGCAGGGCCTCGAACAGCGCGACGTTGCCCTCCTGGACGTGTGCGAGGAAGCGGGTGCAGCCCCGCGCGTGGGCCGAGGACACCGCGACCCGGATGAGGCCGGTGCCGAGGGCGGCGGCGCTGCGGAAAGGCTTGGCGACGGCGAGGCGCGAGCCCCACCACGTTCCCGGGCGCGCGCCGTCTTCGTGGATCCGCACGGTGCCGACGACGGCGTCCGCGTCGCCGCCGAGCGTCGAGAGGGCGCAGACCGGGACGGCGTGCGCGTCGATCGCGTCGCGGTCGTCCTCGGCGAAGATCCCCTGCTCCGCGCAGAAGACCTGCCGCCGCAGGGCGGCGCAGGCGCGCCGCTCCCAGGGCGCGACCGCGAACTTCACCCGGAAGTGGCTGGGCCGGTACGGCGGAACGGGGTCGAACATCAGGCCGCCTCCCCCGCGCGCTCGTAGGTGGAGAGCGCCGAGCAGGCACCGCACCGGCCGCAGCCGGCCTTGATGTCGGTGGAGCGCAGGTTCGCCCGCCCCAGCATCTCCGCGAGCGGCTTCAGGACGGCGTGCATGAAGTCGGGCCCGGGGGCCGGATGGCTCTCCAGCGGCGTGCCGGAGATCGGCACGAAAGGCACCACGAACGGGTAGACGCCCATCCCGATCAGCCGGTCGGCCATCGCGAGGATCGCCTCCGGCGCGTCGCCGAGGCCGGCGAGGATGTAGGTGGAGACCTGGCCGCGCCCGAAGACCGGGACAGCGGCCGCGAAGGCGTCGTAGTACCGCTCCAGCGGCACGCCCGCCTTGCCGGGCATGATCCGCGCCCGCACCTCGGGCGTGACGGCCTCGAGATGCATGCCCAGCGCGTCGATGCCCGAGGCCTTCATCCGCTCGAACCAGCGGTCGTCGTCGGGCGGCTCGCACTGGGCCTGGATCGGCAGGTCGACGGCCGCCTTCACCGCGAAGGCGCTCTCGCACAGGATCGCGGCGCCGCGGTCAGTGGCGTTCGGCGTGCCGGTGGTCATGACCATGTGCTTCACGCCGTCGAGCAGCACGGCGGCGCGGGCGACCTCGGCGAGCTGCTCGGGTGTCTTGCGGGCCACCGTGCGGCCGGCCGCCAGCGACTGGCCGATCGAGCAGAACTGGCAGGTCTTCGCGCGGCTCTGGTAGCGAATGCAGGTTTGCAGCACCGTGGTGGCCAGCACGTCGCGCCCGTGCAGGACGGCGATTTTCGCGTAGGGCACACCGTCGAAGGTGGAGAGGGCGTAGAAGCGCGGGCGGCCCGGGAAGGTGACGTGGCCGACCACGACGCCCGCGTGCTCGATCACCGCGATCCCGTCCGCGTCCGGCGGGCGCACGAGGAAGGGCGAGTCGAAGGCGGCCTCGGTGTGGACCGGCACCATCACGGTGCGGCCCGCGATGGTCATCGCCTTGTGGTCCGAGGGGCCGGCGCCGCCGCGGCGGCTCGGCGCGCCGGCGCGGCTGTCGGCGAGCCTAACGCCGCAGGATTGCAACGCGTTGATCAGGCGCTCCGTCGGCATCCCGATCAGGCCCGTCGGGGCCGGCGGGGATATGGGACGGCGCGTCGGAAGCGGGCTGCTGCTCATGGTCGGGGCTCCGGGGGGCGGTCTGCGAACGGGCCGGCCGCTGCACGAAGGCGGCCGGGCGGTCGTCGTGGAGCAGGCTGAGGAGCTCCGGCCGCGCGTAGTGGCCGACCGAGTCCATCATCCGCTTGCGCTTGGTCACCAGCGCGAGATCCATGTCGGCGATCAGGATGCCCTCGCCCGGTCCCAGGGGATCGGCGAGGTGCTTGCCCTCGGGCGACACGATGGCGGTGCAGTTCCCGCCGCGGCAGGCGCCGCGCAGGCGCTCGTCCGGGCAGACCTGCGCGACCTGCGCGTCGGTGAGCCAGCCGGTGGCGTTGACCACGAAGCAGGCCGCCTCCAGGGCGTGGTGGCGGATCGTCACCTCCATCTGGTCGGCGAAGATCTGGCCGACGAGGGAGCCCGGGAACTGCGCGGCGTGGATCTCCTCGTGGCCCACCATCAGGGCGTAGCGGGCGAGCGGGTTGTAATGCTCCCAGCAGGCGAGCGCCCCAACGCGGCCGACCGCCGTCTCCACCACGGCGAGGCCGGCGCCGTCGCCCTGCCCCCAGATCATGCGCTCGTGGTAGGTCGGCGTGATCTTCCGGCGCTTGAGCTTCAGGGCGCCGTCCGCGTCGAAGATCAGCTGCGCGTTGTAGAGCGATCCGTGTTCGCGCTCGTTGACCCCGACCACGATCACGGCCCCGTGGCGCCGTGCGGCCGCGGAGACCGCCTGCGTCACCGGACCCGGCACGGCGACCGCGCGCTCGTAGAGGCGCAGGTGCTCGGGCCCCTGGAGCGCGGGCGGGAGAACGAACGAGAAGTACGGATAGTAGGGCACGAAGGTCTCGGGGAAGACCATGAAGCGCGCGCCCTTGGCGGCGGCCTCGTCGACGGCGTTGAGCACGCGCTCCAGGGTGCCGTCCGGGCGGTCGAGGTCCGGCGCGATCTGGATCGCGGCAGCCCGCACGATCCGGGTCTCTGACATGGGTGGTCCTCCGGCTGAGCCAGCGGCTGCGCGCGTCGCGCGCGGCCGCCGGGGGCGTTGGCGCGGTCGTCAGACGGTCCAGGTGTCGATGATCACCGCGTTGTCGCGCTTGTGCAGGAGGATGCAGTCGAGCACGTCGAGGGGGTTGATCATGCGAATACCCTCGATGAAGGCCGCCTCGCTGTGTCCGTACAGGGCCTGTGTCGAGAAGCGGCAGGCGTAGACCTTGCCGCCCTCGGCCATGAACTTCTCGAGCTGGTTGTTGAAATTGAGATGGCCCGGGAACGCCTCGTCGCCGAGCCGGGGGAACCCGCGCTGGACCCCGAGGGTGATGCCCGGGCCGTAGAGCAGGATCGAGGTCTCGAAGCCCTTGCGCTGCAGGCGGGTGGCCTGGAGCAGGTTGACGAGGCCGATCGAGCCCTCGAACGCCACGGTGTGGAAGGTGACGAGGGCCTTCTGGCCCGGTTCGGCCTTCACGTCCTCGAAGACCTTCTCCTCGTAGTCGACCAGGACGTCGCCCTTCTTGTGCGGCTCGCGGTTCACGGCAGGCATTGCTCACGCTCCTCGATGGTCTGACCCGCGGCAGGGGGTGCTGCGCACGTTCAGACAGTCGGATGGCAAGCCATGTGCCAGATCGGAGCCGTCAGGAATGCATTCAATAATGCGCCCTGCGATGCATACAATGATGCGATCAATAGAGCGAAGTCGATCCCCCCAGGTCTACTCGAAGACGCACAATTCATCATCAGGATTTGCGCACGTCGTCGCCAGATGGCGCGCGCTTCGGCGACGAATATTGTACGCATTGCACGCATCAGTCGCGCCGTGATAGGCCGTCACGCGCCCGGTACGGCGCTTGCAAGCCATACAATCGATCATTGATCGGTTTTCAGGTCGCGGGTGCTGGACGGATGAAGGCTGGCGGGCGGGGAGGACGGTCGGTCGACCGGGGCGACGCGACCGGTATCTGGACGCCGGACCTCAGGCGCTGGGGCAAGCCCCATTACCTGGCCATCGCGGACGCGCTGGCGGACGACATCCGGACCGGCCACCTGCTTCCGGGCACGCGCCTGCCGACCCAGCGCGCGCTCGCCGCCACGCTCGACCTCAACTTCACGACCGTGTCCCGCGGCTACGTCGAGGCCCACAGGCGCGGCCTGATCGAGGGCCGGGTCGGCCGGGGCACCTTCGTGGTCGACCCGGCGGATGCCGCCCGCACCGCTGGGCCAGCCCTTCCCCGGCGGCCGGGACCGGTCGACTTCACCATGAACCTGCCCCCGGAACCCGACCTGCCCGGCCTGCGGGCCCGCATGCGGTCGTCCTTCGCGGAGCTCTCGGGCGATCTCGCCGACCTCCTGCGCTACCAGGGCTTCGGCGGGACGGAGGCGGACAAGGAGGCCGCGCTGCGCTGGCTCGCGGGTCGCGGGATCGCGGCGGCGCGCGAGCGCCTGCTGATCTGCCCCGGCGCGCACAGCGCCCTGTCCAGCATCCTGGGGCAGGTCGCGCAGGCGGGCGACACGATCTGCGCCGAGCGCATCACCTATCCGGGCATCCGGACCCTCGCGGCGCACCGGGGCCTGCGCCTCGTCGGCCTGCCGATGGACCGCCACGGGCTCGACCCCGACGCCTTCGCGGCCGCCTGCACGCGGGGGGCGCCGAAGGCGCTCTACCTCAATCCCCTGCTGCAGAACCCGACCACCGCGACCCTGTCCCGCGCCCGGCGCGAGGCCGTCATCGCGACGGCCCGCCGCTACGCGGTCACCATCATCGAGGACGACGCCTACGCGCGCATCTGCCCGGCACCGCCGCCGAGCTTCGCCGAACTGGCGCCCGAGATCACCTATTACGTGGCGGGCGTCGCGAAGTGCCTGGGCGCCGGCCTTCGCCTCGCCTTCCTGATCGCCCCGAACGCGCGGGCCGCCCTGCCCCTCGGCGACGCCCTGCGCGCCGCCACCGTGATGGCGTCGCCGATCTCGACCGCGCTGACGACGCGCTGGATCACGGACGGGACGGCGGACGCCATCGTGGATTTCGTCCGCGCCGAGTCGGCCGCGCGCCAGAGCCTCGCGGCCGCGCTGCTGCCCGCCGAGGCCTACGTCGCGGACCCGCACGCCTTCCATGTCTGGATCACCCTGCCGGCGGGATGGACGCGCTCGGCCTTCGCCAGCCAGGGCCGCGCGGCGGGTCTCGGGGTGGTCGGCAGCGACCCCTTCTGCGTCGCGGGGACGCCGCCCGAGGCCGTCCGCCTCTGCCTCGGCGGCCCTTCGACCCGGCAGCAGATCGCCCACGGGCTGGAGAGGCTGGCCCACGCCCTGGACGGCTCGCCGGCGCTGGCCTCGACCTACATCTGACAGAGCCGGCCGCGTCCCTTCGACCGCGGGCGTCAGGTCGGTCGAATCGTGCCGGCGCGTGGCATCCAACCGCATCGCGTCGCGGTGCGCCGATCCGGCAGCGAAGACCAGAAATCTTATTCTACGTTAGCATATGAACTTCCGTGCAACCTGAGAGCATGACGGCGCCGGATCTCGGCGTCGAAATCCGTACCCTCGATTGTATAGTTTACGGGCACTGATATCGAAGATTGCGTAGAAATTTACTCCTCTGGTAGTTTTGCACTATCCCAAACCCTCTCAACCTCGAACTATTGTGCCGTTCAGATTTAAGTCATCGTTCACGATTGTGCGCAATCATTATGCGAGGCCGTCATGCCGTGACAGTAAATCAGCGGGAGATCCCAAGAAGAACCGCGTGTTCGCACTCGGGATCCCGGCAATGACAAGAAGGGATGGGATAATGCTCGGCGCCCTGCGCGGTCGTGAAGGTCTGGCGGCGAAATTCGATGCCCTCGACCGCTCACAGGCCGTCATCGAGTTCGAGCCGGACGGCACCATCATCACGGCCAACGCCAATTTCCTGACGATGATGGGCTACGCCCTGCCCGACATCCGGGGCCAGCGCCACGCCCTGTTCGTGGAGGCGGCGCACCGGGACAGCCCGGCGTATCACGCCTTCTGGGACGCCCTGCGGCAGGGCACCTGCCAAGTGGCCGAGTTCAAGCGGATCGCCCAGGGCGGCCGCCACGTCTGGGTGCAGGCGAGCTACAACCCGGTGCTCGACCGCGCGGGCCGCGTCGTGAAGGTCGTCAAGTTCGCCTCGGACATCACGGCGCAGAAGCTGCTGATGCTCGACTACGCCGGTCAGATCGCGGCGCTGCACCGGTCGCAGGCCGTGATCGCCTTCGATCCGACCGGCACGATCCTGGACGCCAACGGCAACTTCCTCGAGACGATGGGGTATCGCCTGGAGGAGATCCGGGGCCAGCACCACGGCGTGTTCGTCGACCCGGCCGAGCGGTCGAGTGCCGGCTACCGCGCGTTCTGGGAGGGCCTGGGCCGGGGTGAGTTCGCGGGCGGCGAGTTCCGCCGCATCGCCAAGGGCGGCCGTGACGTCTGGATCCAGGCGACCTACAACCCGATCCTCGACGCCAGCGGCTGCGTCCTCAAGGTCGTCAAGTTCGCCGCCGACATCACCGCGCAGGTCCAGGAGCGCCACCGGCGCGTCGCGGCGCAGCGGGCGATCGGCGTCGACCTCGACGCGATCGGCACCGCCGTCGAGGGCGCCAGCCGCCGGACCGCGGAGGCCGTCGACCTCGCCGGGCGGGTGTCCGGCGACATCCAGAGCGTGGCCTCGGGCGCCGAGGAACTGTCGGCCTCGGTGGGGGAGATCAGCCAGCAGGTCAGCCACGCGGCGCGGATGGCCGGCGAGGCCGTCGAGCAGGCCCGGCACACCAGCACCATCGTCGAGGGC